>JAABSJ010000214.1 GCA_011390515.1 Oscillatoria sp. | reverse complement strand
CGTGGTGCCTTGGTAGGGAGAACAATTTTGTTTTTGGAGTAACCCATTAATCTGGTTGAGATAGGCGGGGTCCGAGGTTTGGAACTCTTTGAGACGCTCATCCACATGACCGATGACCCCTTGACAAGTGCTGCAATGGGTGAGTAAGGGGAGGTTGAGTTGTTCAGCGAGGGCAATATTGCGGGCGTTGACCGTATCTTCTAGGAGGCGGGAATCTTCTTTGAAGGTACCAGAACCGCAGCAGGAGGCTTTTTTGAGTTCCAGCAGTTCAATACCGAGGGCTTTGGTTAAGGCTGCCGTGGATTGATAGAGTTCGCCGCAAGCGCCTTGAGCAACACAACCGGGGAAGTAAGCGTATTTGAGGGTAACTGATGGCATGGCAGTGGCACAGTTGAGAGGACGTTGGGGGCGATCGCCGTAAGTGAACTCAAGGCGATCGCTTCTTCTATTATTATGATGTGACGTGGGGCGCTGCACTGTACCTTTCTTAATAGCAGCTTAATTTTAGAAGGGTCCTTGGTCATTGGTCATTGGTCCTTGGTCCTTGGTGGTTGGTCCTTGGTCCTTGGTCCTTGGTCCTCTTCCCTGGGTCGGTCAGTATTGAACAATCCAAAGGACAAAGGACAAAGGACAAATGACAAAGGACAAATGACAAATGACGAGTGACAAAGGACAAATGACCAAGGACAAATGACAAATAACAAATGACATCAGAAATCCCGTGTGGGTGATGCATCTTTCAGATAAGATGGGAAAACGGCCTTGTCCCAGTCATCGGACAGAGGAGTTTTAGAAACGACTAAGGGCCAGACGGACAAAACAGGGCAGGGACAATCGCACGTTAGAACGGCCCCACCCAAGCCCCAATTTGTTATGATTTGCTGCATTCTAAAGAGGACATCCCCATGAGTCAAGAAGACATTTTTTCCCAAGTCAAGAAAATCGTTACGGAGCAACTAGAAGTAGAAGGGGAGAAAGTCACCCCTTCCGCCAGCTTTGCCGAAGATCTCGGCGCTGATTCCCTGGATACCGTGGAATTGGTGATGGCATTAGAAGAAGCGTTTGATATTGAAATTCCTGACGAAGCAGCAGAAAAAATCACCACCGTCCAAGAGGCAGTGAACTACATCGAGAGCCAAGTTGCAGCAAAAGCATAAAGCCGACTGCTTTCACCTGGATTCTGCGTGTTTGGTGTGGCAGCAAGAGTAAGGATTAAATCCGAGATTTGCCGGACATCTGCGGATAATCGGGGATAAGATCCGACAAGCGCTGAACATGGAGCAGCCACTCGCGCCCGACCTTAGACTTTGCTACCGACCTTTGAGACTTCCTTGCTTGGTTGCCGAGGTCAAGTGGATTCTTGAGTATTCGAGGGGACGAGTCTAATCATCCGAATCGACCTTAAACCATCAAGCGCTTTTGGAATCTTTCTAAAAGCTTTGCGGGATACCGCCGCTGTCACCTTCAATGGTCATAGTGCCATCGCTGCATTGTCCAGCAATAGCCAGACAAATGTCGCGTAAATGTATCAGATACAGCAATCATGACAAGCTTAGAAAGAAAACGAGTTGTTGTTACGGGTCTCGGTGCAGTTACGCCGATCGGCAATACCTTACAGGACTATTGGGAAGGGTTGTTGAGCGGACGTAATGGCATTGGGCCCATTACCCTATTCGATCCGTCGAGTCATTCCTGCCGGATTGCCGGTGAGGTGAAGGGATTTGACCCCCATGACTACTTGGAACGAAAAGAAGCCAAGCGCATGGATCGATTTGCTCAGTTTGCGATCGCCGCGAGTAAGCAAGCGATCGCCGACGGGAGTTTCGAGATTAATGAACTCAGCGCCGAGCAGGTGGGGATTGTCATCGGTAATGGCATCGGTGGCATCAAGGTAATGGAAGATCAGCAAACGATCTACCTCAATCGCGGACCGGACCGATGCAGTCCATTCATGGTGCCGATGATGATCGCCAACATGGCGGCAGGACTGACGGCTATTCATACCGGAGCCAAGGGGCCAAACTCTTGTGTCGTAACGGCTTGTGCAGCGGGGTCCAATGCTGTGGGAGATGCCTTTCGCCTCATCCAAGGCGGATATGCTCAAGCGATGATTTGTGGCGGAACCGAAGCGGCAGTGACACCGCTATCGGTGGCCGGTTTTGCCGCAGCGCGGGCGGTTTCCACCCGGAATGATGACCCGCTTCATGCCTGCCGTCCCTTCGATCGCGATCGCGATGGATTTGTCATGGGCGAAGGGGCGGGCATTTTACTGCTGGAAGAACTGGAACACGCTCTAGCAAGAGGGGCAAAAATCTATGCCGAAATGGTAGGCTATGCCATGACCTGCGATGCCTATCATATTACCTCCCCCGTCCCCGGTGGCGCAGGGGCCACAAGAGCGATGTTACTGGCCATGAAAGATGCCGGAATCACCCCGGAACAGGTGAGCTACATCAATGCTCACGGCACCAGTACCGCTGCCAACGATAAGACCGAAACCACCGCGATTAAAAACGCTTTGGGAGACCATGCTTACAAGATAGCAGTCAGCTCTACAAAGTCAATGACCGGGCATTTGCTAGGTGGCTCGGGCGGCATTGAAGCAGTAGCAACAGTCATGGCAGTGGCCCACGATCAAGTGCCACCGACGATTAACCTGGAGAATCCAGATCCAGAATGTGACCTGGATTATGTGCCCCATCACAGCCGGGATTGCCCGGTGAATGTCGCACTCTCCAATTCCTTTGGGTTTGGGGGACATAACGTCACCCTAGCCTTTGCCAAATACCACTAAAGGGTTTAAGGTGACAAGGTTGCCGGATGAAGTTTGTTTTTGAGTTTCACCTGAACGGTTAAGCCCACAGATAGCGGGTTTCATTCTTTAGATTAACTCCTTGTCACTTGACCCTTGCCCATCGATCCGGGTAATGGGATCATGGGATTACCTGTTTGAGGCGATCGCCCGGGGTTGACGATAGCTCATCACCCCCAATCGCCCTGCATTACCAGACCAAACTTAGACAAAAAACCCTCATTTACACAAAAGAAACTATGGCCGTATCTGCTCCAACCAAACAATCTCTCGAAGAACTCTGCATCAACAGCATCCGCTTCCTGGCGATCGATGCTGTAGAAAAAGCCAACTCCGGTCACCCCGGTTTACCAATGGGTGCAGCGCCAATGGCGTTCGTCCTGTGGGATAAATTCATGCGGTTCAACCCCAAAAACCCCAAGTGGTTTAACCGCGATCGCTTCGTCCTCTCCGCTGGACATGGCTGTATGCTCCAGTACGCCCTGCTTTATCTCACCGGCTACAGAGGCTTAGAGTTAGAGGACCTCAAACAATTCCGTCAGTGGGAATCCAAAACCCCCGGTCACCCCGAAAACTTCCAAACCGAAGGCGTCGAAGTCACCACCGGACCCCTCGGCCAAGGAATTGCCAATGGCGTCGGTTTGGCCCTGGCTGAAGCCCACCTCGCCGCCAAATTTAACAAACCCGACCTCACCATCGTTGACCATTACACCTACGTCATCCTCGGTGATGGCTGCAACATGGAAGGGATTTCCGGTGAAGCCTGCTCTTTGGCTGGTCACTGGGGACTCGGTAAACTGATCGCCTTCTACGACGACAACCATATCTCCATTGATGGTTCCACCGACATCTCCTTTACCGAAGATGTCAGCAAGCGCTTTGAATCCTACAACTGGCACGTCCTCCACGTCGAAAACGGTAATACCGACCTGGATGCCATTGCCAAGGCGATCGAAGAAGCCAAAAAAGTCACCGACAAGCCCACCTTAATCAAAGTTACCACCACCATCGGCTTCGGTTCTCCCAACAAAGCCAACAGCCATGATGTCCACGGTGCAGCCCTCGGTGCTTCCGAAGTCCAAGCCACTCGCGACCACCTCGGCTGGAACTATGCTCCCTTTGAAGTCCCGGAAGATGCCCTCAGCCACTTCCGCAAAGCCGTCGATCGCGGTGCCAAATATGAAGAAGAATGGAACAGCCTCTGGACTCGCTACAAAGCCGAGTATTCCGAAGAAGCTGCCGTTTTAGAACGGATGATGAGCGGTAAACTCCCCGATGGCTGGGAAAAAGCCCTCCCCACCTACAAACCCGGTGAAAAAGCTGATGCGACCCGGAACCAATCCGGTGCCTGCTTGAATGCGATCGCTGGCGTCCTCCCCGACCTGATTGGTGGTTCCGCTGACTTAGCCCCCTCCAACAAAACCATCCTGAAATCTTCCAAAGATTTCCAAAAAGGTGCCTACGAAAACCGTAACGTCCGCTTTGGCGTTCGTGAACATGGCATGGGCGCAATTTGCAACGGTATCGCCCTGCATGGTTCGGGCTTAATCCCCTACGGTGCCACATTCTTGGTGTTTACCGACTATATGCGCGGTGCCATTCGTCTGTCCGCCCTCTCTCAAGCTGGGGTAATCTGGGTGATGACCCACGACTCCATTGCCTTGGGTGAAGATGGTCCGACTCACCAACCCATCGAGCATATCCCCTCTCTGCGCGCCATTCCTGACCTGATTGTGCTGCGTCCGGCAGATGGCAATGAAACCTCCGGTGCCTACAAAGTCGCCGTGGAAAAAGCCAAAGGCATTGGTGCGGATCATCCCTATCCCTCCCTGTTGGCCCTGTCTCGCCAAAATCTGCCGAACCTAGAGGGAAGCTCCATCGAAGGGGTTGCCAAAGGCGGTTACATTCTCTCCGACAGCGAAGGTACTCCTGAGATCATCTTGATCGGAACTGGCGGCGAACTCTATCTGTGTGCCGAAGCGGCTGAAAAGCTCCGTGGACAAGGGAAGAAAGTCCGGGTTGTCTCCATGCCTAGCTGCGAACTGTTCGACGAACAAGACGAAGCCTATCGCGAATCTGTGCTTCCTAAAGCCGTCAAGAAACGCCTGGTGGTAGAAGCCGGTTCCAGCTATGGCTGGCATCGTTACTTCGGCGATCAAGGTTCCTCGATCAGCGTCGATCGCTTCGGTGCTTCCTCTCCTGGTGAGGTGGCGTTGGAACGGTTTGGATATACAGCCGATAATATTGCTGCCAAAGCAGCGGCGCTTTAAGTATAAAATGCGAAAAGCGTAGGGGATTGTTCTTCGGAATAACACCCTAAATCCTATATAAAAAGGCTCTCTAGGATTAGAGAGCCTTTTTATTATGTCTTGACCAGCCCGATTCTAGCTCAAGAATTTTCTTCTAAGGGAACTCCAAAAAATAAAATCTCCAAAACGTTCGTTCGTAGATCAACGGAGTAGCCCCGTCAATGTCGGAGTAAATGCTTGCGCCCCTGGGGCGCAAGCATTTACTCCGACACATACCTTCCTTTCAGTTGAACGTTTGGAGGATTTATATTTTGCAATCCACTAAGGGATTTCCATAAATAAAGTGGGGCATTAGAAGTTTTGCAGAATTGGAAAAGCCCCCCTTCTTAAGGGGGGTTGGGGGGATCTCTGATAGAAGATTTTATTTTTTGGAGTTCCCTAATACGGAATCCGGTTTTTAAAGGTCTATAAAAACCCGCACATAAGCATGGTGGGACACTCGCAGACGAAGCCAGCGGGCGCGGGCTAAAGAGAAAATCGACTTTTCACAACCGGATTTAGTATAAACACTGGGATTTTTGGCCCTTTGACAACCGAATTGATTCAATTCCGGTTGCTGAAAAATCCGGTCAGTTAAAATATAGGATTTAAATCAGAAAGCCGGTATCTTGGTTCAGATGCAACCCTGTGGACCAGCCCCCTCCAGAAACAAAATGCGGTAACATCAGACCAGATGCTATAGCAATCCTAAATGATTTATAACTTATGTCTTCTCCCCTCTCCCTTTCTGGGCCCCCAACCCCTCTCCCAGAACGGGAGAGGGGAGAAGAAAGATGTTACAAATCATTTAGGATTGCTATATAGCGCATTTATAACTTGATTAAAACTTAGGCAAAAATTCCCAGCTTTTTCTAGGTTTAGCGATAAGTTGAGGTGGAGCGACCTGCTACCTCTTCCCGATCGCGAGCAGGATCGGCATAATAAGTAGGGGATTCGTTGCGATTGCGACCGGCTAAACCAGCCAGACCCAGTAAGCCTAACAAGCCTAGTAAGCCCCAAGCTCCCCAATCATTATCCTCTTCTTCGATAACTCGGTTAGATTGTTCCATAACTCCGTTAGGTTGTCGGATCTCATAAACCTCGCCGCTGTCATCGATTCCTTGGTTCGAGGGAACTACCGGGTTCCTTTGAGCGGAGGCGGGTAAAGTCGAAGGGGCGAAAGCTAAACCTGCACTCAGAACAGTGGCGCTTAAAATTGTGGACAATTTAGAACTCTTCATAAAAAGGAGTCTCCTTAAAACATTGCTTGCTTGTAACCAATCTATCTACAATCACAGGAAGCCGCATCAATCTTTAGATGTAAACTGAGTTGTAACCCAGTTATTCCTGAAGAAATAGACCCAGAGGAAAAGGAGTATATAGATTAGGAAAATGCTCTCAAACTTAAAGCCGCAGACAGAAGGATGCTCTGGCTGGATGTCTTGCGATCGCCAACTCCCCTCGGGATTCTAGGGTTGAGACATCAGTACCCTCAAGGGTTTCTCCTCCTGGCATTAGAGGGATAGAAACGAGCGCGATCGCCACATCCGAGGACCTGTTGATTTGAGTGAAATTTGCCCGGGGATTTAAACCCCTCAAGAAATTCCTCAGATTCACCTCCGATGTCATCTCCAAATTAAAGCCTTTGAGGATTGATATCAATAAAAACATGGGAAACGCTATAGCAATCCTAAATGATTTGTACTTCACCCGATGTCCCCTCGGATGTTCTGGGCCGCCGAAGAGAAAGGGGCCCCCGACCTCTTCCACAACGGCACGCAAGGATTGCTATAGCCGTTGAAAACTGAGAATCCCCCGAAGATAAGCTGTAGTCTCAGACAACAGTGGGGGATGCCATGTCATCAAATATAGACAAAAAAAACCTCAACGGGTACGAAAGTATGCTGGGTAACCCAAAAGCACTGTTTTACCCCCCATTGTTCTGGTAGAAAGGGAGGGCATTAATATCAGTAACCGGAATTTTCCCGGGCTATTTGGGAAAATCCCAGTCCTCAGATTATTCGAGCAGACTTCAGGTTGAGTCCAGGGGAAATCCCAGCCTATCAGCGAATATAGGCCAGTTAGGAAGCCAATTTCCTCAACCCAGCCGAGTAGCCTACAGCAAAAGCGATCGCATTCCCGACAGAAACTTTCACCCGATCGCCTCGGCAACCGTGACCCATTGTCCGCGATCGGGTATAATAACCAATCAGTTGATCGTGCTTCATCAACACTATCCGGTGTCGATCGGGAGATATCTTCCTCTACAGACAGAGGCGATCGACATAGTTGTGACCTTTAATTTGAGTGAAAGCACATTCACTTGTCGAACTTAGTAAGGAGTATTGGATGTCAGACTTGATAGAATCCGTCCTAAAATGTGACGAAAAAATCGATCTGCGTCAGTTTGCCAGCGAATTACGCACCACAGGACAGCAGTATTTTCTGAGAAATGATATCGTCCGAGCCTTCTCAGATTACTGCGATCACCATGAAAAGCCCTCGTATTTTTATCAATCTTCCTATCTAGGAAAACTGATTTTCTATACCCAGGAAATCATTCTGGAAAACGAAAGTCTTTGCATGATTGTCCGGCCTAAGATTGCCTCTCAGGAAATCTTTCGGATTTTAGAGGACCTCACGGTAGAATCCATGAGCGTGCAGGAATTGCTAGATTTGCGCGATCGCCTCGTTAATCACTACCATCCCAACGAGGGAGATGTCCTGGAACTAGACTTTGCCCCATTTTACGACTACTCCCCCACCATTCGCGACCCCAAAAACATCGGCAAAGGAGTCCAGTTCCTCAATCGCTACTTGTCGAGCAAATTATTTCAAGATCCCCAGCAGACCCTGGAACTCCTCTATGAGTTTTTGAGCCTGCATCAATATAATGGACTGCAATTACTAATTAATCCCCGGATTAAAAACCGGCGGGAATTGTCCCAGAAAGTCAAACAAGCCATCTCCTTTGTGGGCGATCGCCCCCCAGAAGAACCCTTTGAAAACTTCCGGTTCGACCTGCAAATCTTAGGATTTGAACCCGGTTGGGGTAATACTGCCGGTCGCGTCGGCGAAACCCTAGAAATCCTCGACGAACTGATCGACTCCCCCAACGATGCCGTCCTGGAATCCTTCATCTCCCGGATTCCCATGATCTTTCGCATCGTCCTCGTCTCCGTGCATGGATGGTTTGGTCAAGAAGGCGTCCTCGGACGACCCGACACCGGGGGTCAAGTCGTCTATGTCCTGGATCAGGCCCGCAGTTTAGAAAAACAACTGCAAGAAGAATTTAAACTCGCCGGATTGGATACATTAGGGGTTAATCCGAAAGTCATCATCCTTTCCCGGTTAATTCCCAATGCCGATGGCACTCGCTGTAACGAACGCCTGGAAAAAATTTACGGCACCGATAATGGCTGGATTCTGCGAGTTCCCTTGCGCGAACAGAATCCTAACATGACCCAAAACTGGATTTCTCGCTTTGAAATCTGGCCCTATTTAGAAACCTACGCCATTGATGCCGAAAAAGAACTCCTGGCCGAATTTCAAGGCAAACCGGATTTAATCGTCGGCAACTATTCTGATGGCAACTTAGTGGCATTTCTGTTGGCACGTCGCCTGAAAGTCACCCAGTGTAACATTGCTCATGCCTTAGAAAAATCGAAGTATCTCTTCAGTAACCTCTACTGGCAAGACCTTGATGCTCAATATCACTTTTCTCTCCAGTTTACCGCTGACTTGATTGCCATGAATGCTGCCAATTTTATTGTTAGCAGCACCTATCAAGAGATTGTGGGAACCCCGGATAGTGTGGGTCAGTATGAATCCTACGCCTGTTTTACCATGCCGGATCTCTATCATGTGGTCAACGGCATCGAGTTATTTTCTCCTAAATTTAACGTAGTTCCCCCTGGGGTGAATGAAGCGGTCTATTTCCCCTACACCCGCACCGAAGATCGGATTCCAGCCAACGGGGAACGACTGGAAGAATTACTCCTTACTCTGGATGACCCCACTCAAGTGTTCGGCAAGCTGGAAGACCCCAGCAAGCAAATTCTGTTTTCCGTCGCCCGACTGGACCGGATTAAGAATCTGACGGGTTTAGCTGAATGTTTTGGCAAGAGTCCTGAATTGCAAGAGCGCTGTAATCTGATTTTGGTGGCCGGTAAATTGCGAACTGAGGAGTCTACTGATACTGAAGAAATCAGCGAAATGCAAAAATTGTATGGCATCATTGAGCAGTACAATTTGTATAATAAGATTCGCTGGTTGGGAGTTCGACTTTCTAAGAGCGATTCTGGGGAACTGTATCGGGTAATTGGTGACCATAAGGGCATCTTTGTGCAACCGGCTTTATTTGAAGCCTTTGGTCTGACGATTTTAGAGGCAATGGTTTCTGGGTTGCCGACCTTTGCCACCCAGTTCGGGGGTCCGTTAGAAATCATTCAGGATAAGGTGAATGGATTCTACATCAACCCCACGAATTTAGAAGAAACGGCAGAAAAGCTGTTGGATTTTGTGACCAAACATGAGCAAAATCCCCATTATTGGGACGAAATTTCCCAACGGGCGATCGAGCGGGTGTACACGACATATACTTGGAAAATTCATACCACCCGCCTGTTGTCCCTTGCTAAAATTTACGGGTTCTGGAATTATACCTCCAAAGAAAACCGTGAGGATATGTTGCGCTACTTAGAGGCGTTATTTTATCTGGTTTACAAGCCCCGTGCTCAGACGTTATTGGAGCAACACCGAGACCGCTAGATCAGACCTTTAACAGTTTCTAAGATAACCATTCAGGCTCTTTTGAATGGGTGACTCTTGAACCTTGAGAATTAAGAATTAAACCCTAATCAGGTTGATTAGATTAATTCTTAATTCTTAAGTTTAATCCCCTCTTTCGTGACCACAGGCTCTCTCCCAGTCCCATCGCACGATCCTCTGCCTGACCAACCCATTAACACTCATTCAGGTTCCATCGGTCCAATCCTGAGTTGACCTTCATCCCCCTTCGTACTTCGCCTAGGGAATAGGATCGGATCATTCTCACTCAAGTATTTCAAAATTTCCATAAAACCGTGACCGCCAAAAAATCGATCGCTACTCAATTCTTTTAGCGGCCCGTGATAGCTATTTGGGGAAATTTGGGTATAATCCACAACAACTGACTCCGATCCGAATCCACTCGGAGGATCCAGGAGAAATCCCTTGTTCCTTCTGGTGACTCAGGATTTAAAAACACTCGGGAGGGGGTCGTTCCAGATCCCGTGACTCAAAATAAAAGAGCGTAACCCAGGGGTATCCTATCACCCCCCCCCATTGCCCTAGGACTACCATTTACATCGCGTAAATATTGGTCTATGGTGCTAATGATGTATTTCCTCAAAAATAGGGACTGCCCAGGATTCTCGGATTCCTCATCTTCGGTTCAATAAAGGCACTGCCATTGTCCAATCAGACGGAATGCGTGCATTATCAAAAAAAGAAATATCGCCAGAACAGGAGGAGGCTGTAAGTTTTATTGAA
>JAABSJ010000213.1 GCA_011390515.1 Oscillatoria sp. | reverse complement strand
TGGGGGGATTGGGGAGATTGGGGGGATTGGGTGGGGGTTTGAGTGACTGGAGGGGGGGATGGGGGAGATTGGGGGGATTGGGGTGATTGGGGTGATTGGGACGCGAAATAAGCACCCCCGAGTGCTGCGGCGATCGCGCCTGCCGCCAAAGCAATTATAAACGGTATTTTCCCTTGCATAAGGTTTATGGCATCTTAGCCAAAATAGAACCACTCACCCAGTCTAAACCTTGCAAGGGGTGGGGGCCTTTATCCATAGAGATTGATATGAACCCGGGGAGAATGGCCCATTCTTCCATTAGGAACGAGAGCATCCGGAGGGTTCCCCCTGGATCCTGCTATCCTGGTACATTCGTTCCCGCACTGCGTAAGTCGCTTCCCGACTGCTGTGCTTGTGCCGCCGTTTGAGCGTTGACCCGATTCAGTTCGCGGATCCGACGAGAGAGCAGACGGATGATATTGATGGCAATTCCGGGAGTTTCATCAATGGCATCGTAGAGTTGCTGCTGAGTCAACACCAGACACTCGCACGATTCCAGGGTTGTGACAGAAGCTGAACGGGGTTCAGCATCGAACAACGACATTTCGCCAAAACAGGTCCCCTGTTCTAATTTAGCGAGGTCTCGATTGCCAATGTGAACGCGGACCTTACCAGAAACGACGATATAGAGCGATCGCCCTTCCTGTCCTTCCGTAAAGATGGTATGCTTTGCCGGGAAAGATAGCTCATCCATCACGGAAGCCAGACGCACGAGAAAGTCATCCCGAAGTTCCTTAAAAATCGGAACGGCCCTGACAAATAATAATCGGTCAACACTGGTGAGCATCTTAAGGCAGTAAACCGTAAAAAATAAAGCCTAAAAAGTAATCAGGAGTAAAAAGGCAAAAACAAAAATTTTCCTTTTATCTTTTTACTTTTACCGTACTTTAGGTCGGTTCTAACCCGGGGAGGCCGGGATAATTGGGAAAACCCTGGGGGCCTCCGGCAGTGGATGAGGCTGGTTTCGGTGAATCCGAAATGCCCAATTCCGCCATCATTTCCTTGACTTGAGAGGCAACCAGGCGATCGCGATCGTTTTTCATCCGGGGCAACAGTTCGGCGAGGGCGCGAGGAGAGGCCACTTTCAGGTAGGCTAACACAGCTTCGCGCACAAAACTTTTCGGATGGTTCAAACAGGCTAAGGTTTGTTCCGCACTCAGGCTCCAGCGAGAAGCCCGCGCCAGGTGAAAACAACAAGCCAGGGGCCACTCCGAGATAAAGTGGCGTAAGTCCACCAACCGTCGGAGGCGATCGCTCGGAGAGAGGGATTCGATCGCAATCAATTCCGCCAGACTCTGGAGTTTTTCCTCATCGGCACGGCGATCGAGAATACTCAGCAAAATCCGCTTACTCGGAATATCCAGAGTATTATCCAAAATTTCCAACCCCCGCGCCATATTTGTGCGTACACCGGACTTTAAATTAAAAGCCGCCGCTTGAATCGACCCGAGGGGATAGAGAAACTTCATCAGCAAAAACAAGCGGTCCACCGAATCAGAAATCACATCCCGCAAAGCGCGGCGCAGCAGATTCGCTTCTCGTCCCCCGGTTTCTTCGGGATTGAGTCCGATCAGGGCCTGATAAATCTGACCCATCAACATCAATTCTTGGTCAATTAACATTTCCACCCCACTGCGACCAATCCGATCTAAAACCCCTTCAATGCCGCCTTCCTTGGGGATTTTTAACAGAATGCGCAGGATATTGCGTCGGGTGGTGCCCCAACTGGTGACCAGATGATTCACCAACACATTCAGGGACTCCAGGGTGCCAATTTGACCGATCGCCGTCCAAGCGTGCATCCGGACTAAATCGGGCTTGTGAATATCTTCAGCCAGGGCCACGAGGCGATCGAGAATTTCATTCTCCAACCGCACCAACGCCCGCATCGCCGACTCCCGGGTTGATTTATAGTAAAGTCCCCGCAACAGGGAGGGATAATACTCTTCTAAATGAGTTGATGCAATCACCTCCAACAGGGCGCAACGGACTCGCAAAGACTCATCCTGGAGCAGATTGGGGATAAACAGTCGTAACCCTTGCAAATAATCTGCTTCTCCTAGGGCGCGACAACCCATCACCCGTTCCCGTTCCTGTTTGTGGGTCAACATATGGCGCAGGGCGTTGGTGGCTTCAGCTTTTTGTTCGCGGTTGCCTCGACGCATGATTGAGGAGGCGGCAGTCCCGCGAACCACCGGGTCCACATCTGCACGCAGATAGGGGCGCAATTGTTCGATATCCAGTTCCGGTTCGGTCAGCCAGATATAGCGTAACGCCAACGCTAAGACTTCTGGGGTGACAGATTGGTTGAGCAGGGTTCGCAGATGGGGGGTGTAAGTGGGATTGGGATGATTGAGCATCACCTCCAGACTTTGACGCTGCAAATTGGGGGGCAGATTGGGCAGGAGGGGGGCAAGCGCGTCGCCAACGTGCTCTGGGTCAATTTGGGTGAGCAATTCGATACAGGAGCGTTTATCCTCTTCGCTGCCTTTCTGTTCGAGGGTTTCCACCACGGTGCGCTTTAACGCCCGCATATCCACATCGGAAACTCCGAGGCGTCCGCGTTCGGCACTGGAGACTAATAAGCCGAGATAGCGCGATCGCAGGATCCAGACGATGAAAAACCAGCCTAACCCCATCAGCACCACTGACACCAAGAAAACGGTGCCTTGATACCCCAGAATCTCTTGGGGGGTCGCCTCGGGAAAGATCATCCGGCAGACCCAAATCGCGGCTAAAATTGCCACGCCGGTTACCCCGACTGCCAGGGGTTCGGCGATGCCATTCACCATTGATTGGATGTTACTGCGAATGCTATCGGGCAGGGGTTGGAAAAAGACAGGCCCGGTGCCTTCGATTAGGGTGTATTTGAGGAGTTCTTCAATAAATTTTAGGGAAACTAGCCCCCAAAAGAAGGGCAGGATGGGGGTCAAGGAAAAGGCGCTGAGTAAAACAACCGCAGCGGGTAAGAGGGTGGCAGCGGCAAAGACCCCGAATCGTTCCACAATTCGACTGGAAGCAAACCATTGCATCACGAGTTCAAAGATTCCCAGGATGCCGTTAAAGAGGCCGAGGAAACTGGCAATCCCGATCGCCAAATCTTGTCCGGCAGGGTTTTGCTGTTCTAATTCACTTAAAAATAGGAAGTCAACGACGAGATGTAAGGCTTCGGCGAGGATAAAAAATCCAAACAGGGGAATCACATAGCCTTTGAGGGGTCCGCCCAGTCTGCGATTGGTAAAATCCGGTTCATTTTCTAGGGCGGTGGTCCGGGGTGCGTCGGGAAAGGCTTGTTTGTAGGTGCGACTCAGGTAAAATAGCAAAAATGCCCCTAACAGCATCATCACGCAGGAGGCCACCAGGACGTTATTCAAACCGACGACTCTGAGCAGTACGGGGAGGGAAAACCCGCTAATCACATCGGCGAGTAAAATGCCGCTACTGATGAGGGGATAGGTGCGTTTAATCTCGCGGATGTTAAAGAGTTGGTTGGCGGCGATGGAGGTGTTGAGGTCATTCAGGGCAAAGATGGCTTCCAACCAGAGGCGCATCAAGAAAATCGTGACGGCAGCGGCGATCGCAATATTTAAGGCTACCCGAAAAAATAGCAAGGGGATCGCCATCAGGATCGCCACGGATACGATGACTTGGCGCAGGGGGAGGAACCGTTGCATCCAGGAGTACATCACTCCTAGGAAGGATCCCAGACCCGCCCCGGCGATATAAATCCAAGGCAAGGATTCCGCCCCATATTCGTTCAAGAACAGACCCACTGTACTGGCTTCTAACCACAACATCCCAATTGATGTCACGGTATAGAATGCAAACATCAACCAGGTGCGCTCTCCTTCCTCGGGACGGAGATTTAACCACTGTAGCAATGCGGTTGCTAACCTACCCTTAGCGGCAAACCGCTGTTCTTTTAGTTCCATGCAGCGTTGATTTCCCGTGTTGTAGAGTTTCCCTTAATGCCGGTTCTGTTCATCTACTCTTCTGGTATTTAGAATGCCATACCCTGATTGTTTTGGCATGAAAAGCCCAATTGCTGGCTGATTATCCTCTGCCCTTATCCTCAACCGCTTCTCGTTAATCGGTGACTCGGCAGGCTGGCTTGGTCTTCCACGGGTTTATTCGCAAAGGCCTAGCTCAATTACCGTATCCCTGGCGCACTCAATCCTGAGCATCATTGATTTGAGTTGTTCTTCCTCCTGATTACCATAATCTCTAGGATTTTTCAATTGTGCGGGTTCTTTGATGGTTGAAGGAAGGTGGCCTGGTTGTAGCGCGGGTTTTTCATGGCTGGGAAGGATTAAGTCGTCTGAGGCTCATAGCCCGGTTTGAGGGCGGCAAACAAGTCTTGCGCCGATCGCATCGATCGGCGCTGGATGAGGATACCTCGGTTCTTGTCAGTCCCAGTTCACCCCTCAAATCAAGCGCACACTAATTCCCTTTCCAGGGTTTAAGCGCGCTTGATTTGAGGGTTTTAAATCCTAACAGCCAGGGCTGATGGTTATCTTATCGCTTTATGGGGTTTGTCACCCCCGATCGCCGGATTTCCCCCGCTGATTTTTCTCGGCACAATTTTGGGGGGGGGAAATCTCTGGGTGCTTGGGTCTGTTCGCGCTCTCGTCAGCCCCTGTGGGTGAAATGCCTGTACTGGCTTCTCTGTTTCAGTCGGGCTTTTCACCCACTCATTAAGACCCGAGAGGCGATCGCCGCTGTTTTCTATCTCCAGGCAAATCATGAGGGCGCTGTGCACTTTCACTTTAAGTCCCTGCACCCTCATGATTTTTTGGACTATTTTTCCCTACTTTTTGGGAGAGAGCAACATCATCATACTACGCCCTTCTTTTTTAGGGGCTTGCTGCACTTCGGCAACTTCTTCGAGGTCCGCTGCCATGCGCTTGAGTAATTCCTCAGCCAGGTCCGTATGTTGAATTTCCCGCCCTCGGAAGGTAATTGTCGCTTTTACCTTATCTCCCACTTTCAAAAAGCGCTGGGCTTGATTGAGACGCACGTTATAGTCGTGTTCTTCAATCTTGTAGCGCATCTTGACTTCTTTGACTTCAGCGGTATGCTGCTTTTTCTTAGCTTCCCGCGCTTTTTTCTCTTGCTCAAACTTATATTTGCCGTAGTCCATGATTCGGCAAACTGGGGGATCCGCTTTATCGCTGACTAAAACCAAGTCGAGGTCTTTTTCTTCAGCGATTCGCATCGCCTCTTGAGGCGTTAGAATCCCAAGCTGGCTGCCGTCTGTGTCAATGGCTCGAATTTGAGGAAATCGGATTCTTTCATTAATTTGAGGTAAATCTCGATTTCTTCTTTTTTCAGTCACAGGCATTCTGGAAGAAGATGATGGAAGCAAGTCGTTCACAGAGTAAGTTTTCTAAAAGTTTAGCTGACACTCTCAGTGGGTCGTCTGAAGACTCTGAGATTCTTTAAGACTAACTTAAAAGGCATTGTCAAAGTACCTTTACAGGCTCAATACAATAACCTGTACGAAAGGTCTTGCAATTGAGCTTACTTTTTGATTGGAAATCAGCTTTCAGAATCTATCACTGATGTCAGTTGGGTACGCTCACCCATTCAAAGAGTGCTTGTTCAACCGGCTACTGCAATCATACAGCAGACGAGTTAAAGCAGGAGTTTCACCGGATTTGATTGGGGCGACGCCCAGACTGTGATTCTTACGGCTGTCTTGATTATAACTGCATTTTGACGGGGAATAAATGGAATAGCATCGCCTTTTCTCCCGGATCTAAAGAACTCCGGCTTCTAGGCATCCCGTATTTTCAGGTCAATTTACGGAGAGCCGCGATCGGGCTCTGGTCTTGGCTCTGGCATCGAGCACAAACCCCTAGGGGTGGAAGTTAACCCGTTACAGGCTACCCAGCTTGATGTCGTTACCAAACCCTTTGCTCCGTTTTTGCTTTCTCCAACCACAAGTTCTATCCCATTTAAGGAGGATGCTTTCTCCAACCACGGGTTAACACCCGGGACTTAGCTCAAGGGTGGCTAATTTAGGGAGATGATCTTGTACTTGTCATTTTACTCAGTCTTAATGAATTTTTGATGAATCTTCATCTAACTTAAGATAGAATTTGGGGCTTCGCCAGTTTGGATTGTGACAAAAAACAGGTGAAAGCGAGTCCCTATACCTTCCAGCATAACAGCAATTCTGCCATTTGACTGTATCATAGACTGCTTTCACCGGATAAATCCCACCGACCCGATCGCGAACAAAGGGGCGGTTCTCCCGGGATTTGGCTATTCTGAAACCTCCCGGTTAGTCAGGGATTGCAGTGGCTCCGCTGATTCTATCCTCCCTGGGAGAATTTTCAGGGGTCGAGGGAACCAATTACCCTAGGGGACACTTCGGTGATTGTAACAAGGCAGGGCAGGGGGCTGAGTTGGCTCACCAGGATAGAAACGCTCTCTTGTTTGTATTGACAGTGGGCGTTGGTTCGGTACGGGAGGAATAGATCCCCGGGGTGAAGTTCCCCTCAAAACTAGACTCGAACAATGGCGGCGATCGCCCACGGGACAGTTAACGAACCACAACATCAACTCTTTTTTAATCCGCCTCCCTTGCTTCACAATACAACTATGCCCAGAGGCATTTACCAATCACCCGACGGTTAAAATAGCGCATTATGAAGACTTCACTCCTACTCAAAACGGCTGCGATCGCCACGGCAACTCTCTCGGCTTTGACCCTTGGCACTCAAGCGATCGCCTCGCTGTTCGGACAACAAAGCGTCGATCAAAGCCGCTTCATTGCGGTTGCCCAATCTTTTAGCGGAGGCGTTGCTCCCCCCCTGTTAATCATCGAGCAAGTCTCCAATTCTCGTCAATGTTGGAGCGAAAGTGGCAGCAACCCCGTTCGCGTTGATCCCCTGTTAGTCAATTTTGACTTCACCGGAATTTGCGGTCGCAGTACCGATAGCAATGGCTATTCTATTCGAGTGGGCGGTGAAGATGTCGGGATGCAGTACAGCTTGCGGATCGTACAGCGGGGTGGCGATCTGGTACTCATCGGGGTCAATACGTTTGAACGTCGGGAAATGGAAATTGGCCGCACGAACGGCATGGCGAACGGGTTTACTAAAATTAACCTCAATCCCGGATGGCAGTTTGCCAAGCGCACCTACAATGGTCAGACTTTGGGTCACGTCTATCTGGCTAACAACCAATCTTTAAGCGCCCTGGCTAAACCAATGGGTTCCTCGGGCACCACTTCTCCTCCTCCGGTGGTGACGACTCCCCCTCCGGTGAATGTCTCCTTTGCAGATACGCGATCGGATATCTATGCTCAGGAAATCGAGCAAGCGGTGGCCCTCGGGTTCGTCTCGGGTTTCCGAGAAGATAATACGTTCCGCCCCCAAGTGGCCCTGACTCGCGAACAATTGGTCTCAATGGTGATCGAATCGTTGAAAAACGTTCCCGGTGCCAACATCAATATTCCCACCTCGATTTCCTCTCGACCCTATTTTGACGTAGAGGCGTCGCGATGGAGCGCCCCTAAAATTCAATGGGCCAGAGACAATAATATTATTAGTGGCTATCAAGATCAGAGTTTCCGTCCAGCTCAAACCGTGACTCGTGCTGAAATGATGGCAGTGTTACGTCGCGCTGCTGAATATGGCAATACTCTGCGGGGTCGGGGGACCACCCTTGCTGCTACCCGCACGCCTACTAATTTCTCGGATACCCAAAATCACTGGGCCGCTTCTCTGATTTCTGATATGTCGAGTTATTGTCAGGTTGCTTCTCCGTTAAATGAATCGGGGACTCAGTTTTTCCCCAACTCTCCGACGTTGCGAAATTATGCCGCAGCAGCAACGGTCCGGATGATTAACTGTGTGAGACAGTAAAGTAATGAGTAAACCCCCCGATTATTCTGTTGAGTTGACTGGATGTTTTCCTGGATAAACTTCAAAAAAACTGACAATTCTTGTTGTCAGTTTTTTTTGTGATTGGTCATTGGTCATTGGTCACTTGTCATTGGTTGTTGGTCACGGGTCACTGGTCCCTTGTCATGGATCTTCAACAATCCAAATGACCAATGACCAATGACCAATGACCAACAAGGTTTCCTCCCCACTCAATTGCCCAGAAATCGCTTACAATCAGTTTTAAAATTGTTATTCCTAAAGCCATGCAGCACATTAACCGCCACCGGGCTTTTCCAACCTTTCTGTCTCGAATTCGAGAGCGCGATCGCCTCGAACTCGCTGAGTCGGCATCCCTGATTGGTTCGGCTGTGGGATCCGTTGTGGCGGGATTGTCTGGACAGGTTTTATTCGCCGCGACTCCGATTACTTTGGCATTGTGGTTGAATCACCTGAATCGCAGTCGGTTTGGGGAGCAAATGCGGACGGAACACCAAGGGGCGATCGCTGATATGCATCAGGTAGTCACTGCGGTCCATAGTAGTGTACAAACCTTGCCCAAATCAGAACGGATTCAGGATGTGGAAAATACGTTGATGCGTCTTTCCGAGGCGATCGCAACCTTGCAACAACCAGGCGATCGGGCCCATTCCGTTAATCCCAATGATGAAGAAATCCAGCACGAATTTGCGATCGTCCGTCGCGGAGTCATGCGCCTGAGAGATGTCACCGAAACCCGCTTCAGCGAACTCCAAGAAACCCTCAACCACGAAGTCCAAACCCTCCGTCAAGAGTTAACCTCTCCCCCTTCCGTTCCCTCCCCGGAACTCGCCACCCTCAAAGCCGAATTACTCACCCTCGCCCAAAGTTTAGCGGACATTCAAACCCAATTCCAAGCGCTAACCAGTCCAGTGGCCCCCGACGACACCGCCATTCAAACCCAACTGGATGAGCTACAAACCCAAATTGTCAAACTGCAACAGCAAAATCGCGAAGTAGTCAAACCCTATCTCAAACATCTCAACCGCGCCATTCAAAAGTTAGAAGCAGAAGGGTAGCCTAAAAGGGGGTCTCTAAATCTGCAATGGGTTGGATCAGCATTTGCACCCAACCCATCCCCCACGAATTGAGAAGGGCCAAAGGTTAATTTTTGTTACTGAGTCCCCTCCTATGCCGTTAAACCGAATCTATTCTGCTAATCTATGGCTAGTCTTGCGTGCCATATTAACCAAACCTAGATAACGGACTATCAAATTGTTTGGTCATCCCTAGTATTATTTAAAAATCATGTCTCAACACCAGCAGTTAATTATTAAGAAATTTGGACCAATTGCCGAGGTTAAGATTGAAGTTAACAATATTTTGATTTTTATTGGCTCACAAGCAAGCGGCAAAAGTACAATTAGTAAAGCCATATTTTTCTTTAAATCCTTACGAGATGAATTAATCCAGTATTTTTCTCAAGCTTACACTCAGGATTATTTTACCCCTGTCGTCACTCCCTTTGGTAAACAGGCAAAAAATCTATTTATCAAAACCTATGGTTCTGTTTTGCAATTTCCTGATATGGAACTTAATTACCAATACGGGAATGGCATGGAGGTTACTGTTAAACCCTCTTCAGATCATAAGTTTACCACTGTTAGTTTTAATAACTATTTCCAGGAAAAATTTGCTCAACTTGTTGATTTAATTAAAAGAAATAAAACTGAGCTACAACACAACTACCTGGATTTATTTGGTTTAGAAATGAGTATGATTAAAGCTAAAGAATCTGCTCTATTTCAAAATATTAATGATGAAATTAATAAGCTTTTCAATGAGGAAAGTTATTTTCTTTTTTTGCCTGCTGGTCGAAGTTTGATTACTACATTATCTCAGCAACTTGACCGAATTAATAGAGGTGACCGAATTGATAGACTTGACCGAATTGATAGACTTGACCTAGGTAATGAATTCTCTGAGGGTAAGGGTTTAATTAAACTAGACTATTTAATGGAAACATTTCTAAATGTTATTGATGGAGCCAAAAAAAGTCTCAGCCAAACTTCTCTATCGCAATTAATTCAAGAAAAAAGTTCAGAAAGTAAAAATCCTGAACTTTCGTCGGTGATTTCCTTGGCTCAAGATTTATTCAATTCCATCCTAAAAGGCTCTTACCGCTATCAAAATGGGAATGAATGGATTGATGTTGGAGATAAAAATAGCACTTTGATTAACTTTGCTTCCTCGGGACAACAAGAAGTGGTTTGGATTTTATTACTGATCCAGCTTTTGATTTTAAATCAACGCCCAGTCTTTCTAGTCATAGAAGAACCTGAAGCGCATTTGTTTCCCGTGGCTCAAAAGGAAATGATTGATTTAATCGCACTCTTGGCCAATCAAACCCACAATCAAGTTCTGTTAACTACCCATAGTCCCTATATTCTCTCATCTTTCAATAATCTGCTTTATGCTTATAAAGTAGGTTCACGCCAACCAGAACAAGTCGAGCGAGTTGTTAATCGCCATTTGTGGCTCGATCCGAATCGGCTAGATGCTTACATCTTAGAAGAGGGCAAAGCTCGTTCTATCTTTGATGCAGAGATGGGATCGATTGAATCAGCCGAAATAGATAAGGCTTCAGATATCATTGTCCATACCTTTAATCAACTCTTTGAGCTTGAAGCGGTTTCGAGATGAAGTGGCAAATCAGTCATCACTTACGCAATCCTTAACATTAGGGAACTCCAAAAAATAAAATCTCCAAAACGTTCGTTCGTAGATCAACGGAGTAGCCCCTTATATGTAGGGGCGCAATGCTTGCGCCCCTGGGGCGCAAGCATTGCG
>JAABSJ010000212.1 GCA_011390515.1 Oscillatoria sp. | reverse complement strand
TTTTGCTGATTTTTTCTCCTGGGATTTAGCTTGCTTTTTCTCTTGGGCTGCTGCCTTTTCTTCGGGAGTTTTTATGGTTTGTTCGATGTGAATGGTCCAAGATTTTCTCTGTTGAACGCTAACTAAAGACAAAGCAAAGAAAGATAACCCCGGCACTGGCTTGCCGTATAAGCTGGAAAAAAATCGCTCAAGACCGTGAGTTTCTTTTCCAGCTTTGGTGACAACCACTTCATCGCCAACGAGCAAATAAATGTCATCAAAGTTGAACAAATGCTCCCGAAAAAATACCCACAACATTGTGTCATTAGGTAAAATCGTGTAAAAGAATCGTTGTACCGTGCGATAACTGCCCCCAATTGGGATCCAACGAGAAATCCCCAACATGGTCACTCGGCCCTCCATTGCCAGTATGGCTTTGGCAATCCGGCTTAATTGACGGACACTTGTGGTCCCTATGACTGGGCTGAGGCATTGTAAAAGTGGTAAGATGTCTTTCTTATGCTAATGTAGGTCTCATTTGTGGTTGTGGTAAACAACAAGTGTACTACGTTGGCCCTCCCTTTTTTTGGCGAAGGTATTGTCTCAAGAAACCCGGTTTCTAAGCAATGGGACCCCCTGGAGTCGGCCTTAAATTGGAATCGATTTAAAAAAATTGTGATTTTGGATGCAGACAATATGTTAATCTACAATTCCTTACTATCCTGTTACATCGTCTTGCCCTAAAAAAGGCAGGTGTTATGGTGCGTTGCGGTGGCTTCCGTGACGCACTCTTTTCCCCAAAATTGAATCGACCAAAAATCCGGCATTTCTCAGATTAACCCCAGGAGGTCGGGACAATTCATGGACTGCCCCGACGCTGTATCCTGGCGTCTCTATTCGGAACGCCTTAACACCACCAGGGATTGTCCGAAAACCGGGACCGCCTTATCCCCGGTATAGGTGGGTCCATCTTCTAAAAAGCTGAGTTCCTTGGTATCAATCAGGGCCACCCACTGCTGTTCATTTAAGCCCTCGGGTAACTTAAACTCGATTAATTCCCAATGGGCATTAAAGAACAGGATGAAACTTTCGTCAATGACTCGCTGACCATAGCGATTGCGCCGGGGAATTTCCTGGCCATTCAAAAAGACGGCCATCGCCTTGGCAAATCCCACATCCCACTCCTCATCCGCCATCTCGCTGCCATCAAGATTGAACCAGCCAATATCATTCACCGTCTTTCCATAAATCGGGCGGCCCTGAAACCACTTGCGCCGCTGAAACACCGGATGCTTGCGCCGGAAATAAATCAATTGGCGAGTGAAATTTAACAGATTCGCTTTTTCCTCGGGAAACTCCCAATTCAGCCAGGAAATTTCACTATCCTGACAGTAGGCATTATTATTCCCCCCTTGGCTGCGTTCCATTTCATCCCCTGCCAACAACATGGGGATCCCCTGGGACAGCATCAGAGTCACCAGAAAATTCCGCTTTTGGCGTTCTCGCAACGCCAACACCTGTGGATCATCGGTCTCTCCTTCTGCACCACAATTCCAGGACCGATTGTGACTCTCCCCATCCCGGTTATCTTCCCCATTCGCTTCATTATGCTTCTCGTTGTAGCTGACTAAATCGTTGAGCGGGAAGCCATCGTGAGCCGTGATAAAGTTAATGCTGGCATAAGGACTGCGCCCTGTGGTTTCATATAAATCCGAACTTCCGGTAAACCGATAGGCAAATTCTCCTAGGGTGCGGTCCTCTCCGCGCCAAAAGTCGCGCACGGTATCCCGATAACGCCCATTCCACTCGGACCATAACAGGGGAAAATTCCCAACCTGATAGCCTCCGGGACCCACATCCCAGGGTTCAGCGATCAGTTTCACATCGGAAAGGAGCGGATCTTGATGGATGATATTAAAGAAAGACCCGAGATTGTTAACGTCATACAATTCCCGCGCTAGGGCCGATGCCAAGTCAAATCGGAACCCATCCACGTGCATTTCTAGCACCCAGTAGCGCAGACTATCCATAATTAATTTTAGGATTTGCGGATGGCGCACGTTCAGGGAATTTCCGCATCCCGTGAAATCCATGTAATACCGGAGATTGTCATCGACGAGGCGATAGTAGCAGGCATTATCTACCCCGCGCATGGATACCGTGGGACCGAGGTGATTGCCTTCCCCGGTATGGTTGTACACCACATCTAAAATGACTTCGATGCCTGCTTTATGCAGGGCCTTGACCATTTCTTTAAATTCCCGCACTTGTTCTCCCGGTACAGTCGCAGAACTATAACCGGAATAAGGGGCGAAGAAATTAATGGAGTCGTAACCCCAATAATTTTTGAGTCCTTTATCGTCGAGATGTCCAGGATAGGCGAGGAAGTGATGAACCGGCATCAGTTCGACTGCGGTAATTCCCAGGGTTTGCAGGTGAGAAATGACGGCAGGATGCGCTAGTCCACTATAGGTGCCGCGTATTTCTTCGGGGATATTCGGTTGAAGTTTGGTAAATCCTTTAACGTGGGTTTCGTAGATGATGGTTTCATGGAAGGGGGTTTGTAAGAGTTGGTCTCCTTCCCAATTAAAGGATTCATCAATGACGATGGATTTGGGGATTAAATGAGCGCTATCGGTTTCGCTGAAGGAAAGGTCTTCTTCGGGGTCTTCCCAGTTATAGCCGGAGAGTTCGGGTCCGTTGATCACATCCCCTTCAATGGCTTTGGCGTAGGGGTCGATCAGGAGTTTGTTGGGGTTAAACCGATGACCGGCACTGGGGTCATAAGGTCCATGCACTCGATATCCATATCGCTGTCCCGGGGAGATTCCAGGGATGTAGCCATGCCAGACATGGTTATCGACTTCGGTTAGAGAAACCCGTTGCTCTTTCTGGTCTTTGTCAAATAAACAGAGTTCTACGGCAGTGGCGTTTTCACTAAATAAAGCAAAATTTGTTCCTTTCCCATCCCAGCAGGAACCTAAGGGATAGACTTTACCGGGCCATACTTCTAAATGCATATTGATCGGTTCACTCACCACGACTTTTGGAAAGAGAATCAACACTGGCGATCGCGAGTTAACCCAGTATTTGAGGGGTCGGTTTGCGCTCGCCTTCGCTTGTTCTCTCTTTAAATTTACGGGCTGGGCTGTTCTGTGGCTTCTACCCTAAGAGTGATGCGAAGTGTTAGGGGTTATGTTAGGCTGTTATGCCCCAAACTGAGCATCGCTACATTTGTCGATTTTGTGGGGCGGTGGCGATCGCACTGGAGTCCGGTCTGCACCACAACCCTTGCCCTCGACCAGTCCGGCTCAGGGCGGCTCAAAAATCAGCTTCACATTATATCTCACTTAGGGTCGGTTGTCAAGTCGGCCTGCTTTGTTGCTCATTGTTCTAAAACTGTTCCTCCTCAAGGACAGGGGATTTCCCTGCCCTCGTTGGATCGGTTCCTACCATGCCCCATAATAGGCCGGTTCATGGCCCGGTTTCCATTTAATGTTGCAGCCAATGCTAGGTTTTTGGTCTTCCGGGATGGGGTCTCCCGCCAATACCGCATCGATCGCCGATCGCAAGTCTTTTCCTGTCACGGGTTGATTATTCCCGGGACGACTGTCATCCAGTTGACCCCGATACACTAGGCGGCGACTGGAATCAAAGACAAAAAAATCTGGGGTGCAAGCGGCAGTATAGGCGATCGCCACCTGTTGGGTTTGATCGTAACAATAGGGGAAGGAAAATCCTAAGGTTAATGCCATTGCTTTGAGATGTTCCGGGGCATCCTGGGGATGAGTCTCCACCGAATTAGAACTAATGGCTACAATTCCCACTGAGCGATCGCGATAAGATGAGCCAATCTTGGCCAGTTCTTCTTGAATATGCTTGACAAAGGGACAATGTTGACAGATAAACATCACAACCAGTGCTGTTTTATCCCCAAAGGTTTCCAGGGAGCTCATCTTGTTGGTGACTACATCCGGGAGTTGAAACTCGGGGGCTGGAGTTCCCAGTGCCAGCATGGTTGAAGGGGTTAACGTCATTTGTTCTCCTGGGTTTTTCAAGGGTTGAGCTTCAGGGGTTTATTATCGGTCAGGAATGCTCATCGGTTCAAATCCCCGTCTAGGGCATTTCCCCCGTAACTTCCCGTCCATGTATTTGACCCTTTACCATGAATAACTAATCTTGTCAACCGAGAATTCTCGCAAATTTCTCCGGAAGTGTAAAATGCAACCGATGAAATGAACTGCTGTAAACTGAAAGAAAAAGACCGTAACCGGGGGCGATCGCTCGTTTTTGGAGGGCGATCGAAATAATCCGGTAACCTAGATTCTTTTTCTAAACCAAACCTATCCCCAGACTATCCCACTCTTTTCCTTGGTATCTCAAATTATTTCCTGAGTGAAAATAGGATGTCAAACCCTTTAAATTCAGGGCTTTTCGACATTTTTTCTTCCCAAATTATTCGTCCAATCTCAGGGAAATTCATCAGAATTGAACACGCCGAAATCAGCCCGAAGGAATCTGTTACAAAACGTAATGATACTTCAGGAAATACTCGGTTTCGCAGACTCCGTAAATTTGAGTAAGATTCTACTATAGCAATCCTAAATGATTTGTACCTCACCCGATGTCCCCTCTCCCCCTGAGCTAAGCCTGTCCTGAGCGAAGCATGTCCTGAGCTACGTCGAAGGGCCGAAGCCTGTCCTGAGCTACGTCGAAGGGGGTCGAAGGGCTGGGAGAGGGGTTGGGGGCCGCCGACGTCTTCCACAACTGATTTAGGACTGCTATAGAAAGATTAAATAATTATAAGAAAGTATTTTAGCTATGACGGCGGACCTCGTGAACGCACCTAAATTTAGCTTCTCCAAAGAAGAACTCCTCCAGCAATACGCAGGAGGAACGAGAGATTTTAATCGTCTGAGCCTCGCCAAAGCCGACTTAAGCGAAGCCAACCTCAGTGGCGTGTACTTAGGTGGAGCCAGCCTCACCAAAGCCAACTTGAGTGGAGCTAATCTGAGTCGAGCCAATTTAAGCGGAGCCAGCCTCAGTGGAGCCAACCTCACCGGAGCCAACCTCACCGGAGCCAACTTAGCTGGTGCTCACCTGAATTGGGCCGACCTCAGTGGGGCCAACCTCACCGGAGCCAACCTTACCAATGCCGATGTGAGCGGAGCCAACCTCACCGGAGCTATCCTCCAGAGAGCCAAACTCAATCAAACCTATTTAATCGGAACCCATTTGAAATCTGCGGATCTGCGAGAAGCGGATCTGAGTCTGGCGAGCCTCAATAAAGCCGATTTAACCGAAGCAAACCTGCGTCAAGCGGACCTCAGTGGTGCCAAACTCAAGCAAAGCAACTTGAACCTCGCCGATCTAACTCATGCCAACCTCACGGGTGCGAATCTCAAGCAAGCCAACCTCTGTCAAGCTCATCTCAATTGGGCTAACCTAACTGGAGCAGATGTTCGGGAAGCCAACCTGTGCGGTGCGAATCTCAGCAAAGCCAACCTCAGCCAAACGGATTTGACCGAAGTTTGCCTTAAGGATGCCCAATTAAGTGGGATTAACTTCAGTGGGGCCAATTTAACCGGGGTTGACTTGAGCAATAAACTGCTCACCGGCGCGAACCTCAGTGGTGCTCAACTCAGTCTTGCCAATTTAAGTGGCGCTTATCTGATTCAAACGAATCTGAGTGAAGCGAACTTGAGTGAGGCTAATCTGATGGGTTCTCATTTGATGGATGCAGATTTGACAAAAGCCAATCTTTCTGGCGCGAACCTCTCTCAAGCCAATGTGGTCAATGTCAACCTGCGCGGAGCCAATTTAAAAGGGGTAATTCAACCCAATGGAAAAGCCCGCAGCTAAAATGCCTGTTCAGTAGCGGTTACCAACTAGCCCTATCATACGGAATCCGGTATTCAAGGGTCTATAAACACCCGCACCCTCAAGGGTAGAGCTACAGGGACAAAGCCAGCGGGCGCGGGCTACTCTATCAAAACGACTTTTGATACCCGGATTTGGTATCAGTACCGGATTTGGTATGATATTATGGTTAACCGTTGTGACCTTTCCAGATTTTAGGGTACTATAGCAATCCTAAATGATTTATACCTCACCCGATGTCCCCTCGGATGTTCTGGGCCGCCGACGAGAAAGGGGCCGCCGACGTCTTCCACAACGGCACGCAAGGACTGCTATATCTAGGGATTTGGGAGTTCATGGGTTAGAAACCCGGTTTCTTTAGCAACTTTGTAGCCATTAGTCACAAAGAAAGGAACAGAAACCCGGTTTCTTGTCCTAGTATCGATCGCCTAGGGATGGATTGACCCATCTGGCATTGTAGCGCCCGAGAGGTTGGTATGGCTCAGATTGCTGCCCGTGAGGTTCGCGCCATAAAGGTTAGCACCTTTGAGGTTAGCCCGATAGAAATTAGCCCCAGTCAGGTTAGCATTCCGCAAGTCCGCCTGACTTAAATCAGCCTCACTCAGGGAAGTGGGTTGCCGGTTTGGCTCATCCTGCAATTCCAGATCATCCCCATTGAGAACTAACAGAAAAGGTCCAATGCGAATTCTGGCCCCATCCGGTAAGACCATTGATTGATCGATCTGGTGGTCATTAACAAAAACCCCATTTGTGCTGTTATGGTCGCGGATGATGTATTGTCCGTTGTCTTCGATATCGATGGAAGCATGACGACGGGAGACAAACGGGGAATAAATCTGTAAAGAGACGCTGGGATCGCGACCCAGCATGACAGACTTTTTATTTCTGAGGGACAAGGACCGCTCGGCGATCAGCTCTTTCTTGGGACTCGACAGATCCGCTCCGACTAAATTGGCTTCACTCAGGTTAGCGCGACTGAGATTAGCATCGCACAATTTGGCCCCGCTGAGGTTAGCTTTTCGTAGAGTTGCTTCGCTTAAGTTCGCCTCGGTCAAATTGGCTTGACTCAAACTGGCTTCACTGAGATTGGTGCGACTCAGATTACTCCCCGAGAGGTTGGTTCCATCTAGCTTGGCTTTGCTCAAATTGGCTTCACTAAATTTGGCGTTGCGTAAATCGGCTTCTACTAAATTGGCTTCGATTAATTTAGCCGCGAATAGTTCGGCATTTCTCAGATCGGCTTTTTCTAATTTAGCCCCGGTGAGGTCACTATCAAACAGGTGTGCTTCACTTAAATTGGCCCCATTTAATTTAGCCCCATTCAACTTGGCATTATTCAGGCTGGCAAAAGAAAGATTACTATCGCTTAAGTTGGCTTGACTTAAGA
Organism: Oscillatoria sp.; assembly: GCA_011390515.1. GTDB lineage: Bacteria > Cyanobacteriota > Cyanobacteriia > Cyanobacteriales > Laspinemataceae > Laspinema. Next base: position 3,654 of record JAABSJ010000212.1, on the reverse strand, counting down.
TGGCTTCATTCAAATTAGCCCGAGTCAAGTTGGCTCCACTGAGGTCAGAGCGAGTGAGATTCGCGCGATGGAGGTCCGCATCGGTAAGTTCGGCGCGAAATAAATCCGCCCGAAACAAATCAGCCCGACTGAGGTCGGCATAGCTTAATTTAGCGCCAAAGAGCTTGCCATTACTCAAATCCGCACGGCTCAGGTGAGCATTTTCTAAATTGGCTCCACTGAGTTTGATGCCACTGAGTTTAGCCTCAAATAGGTCAGCACAACTAAGGTCGGCATCGTATAAATCCGCGAGACTGAGTTCAGCAAACATCAAATCAGCACGGACTAAGTAGGCACCCCGAAAATCCCTTTCTCCTGCTGCATACCGCTTCAGCAGTTCATTCGCATCCATATTGGTTTAGTGGTAGAAAGTTAGTAAGGAAAGCTGTATCTAAAAATCTTCCCAAAACCGAACCCTTTTGACTGCCTGATAATCCCCTAGGGCTGTTAAATGGAGTCTCGGGGAAAATATTGGCCTAGATAAGCCTCGGCATCCGAGCGGCTTTGAATTTCCCCGTCTAGGGTGGCCGCAAGCAGGCTGTCTAAAATGGTCTTAAACTGGGGTCCGGGTTTGTAACCAAGGGCTTTGAGATCATTGCCGTTGAGTAACGGTTTGACATTCATCCAGTGATGGACATATTGCCAAATTTTCCGCCTGAGAGCTTTGGGACTCATGACAGCGATCGCCATCAACATCGGCAAGTCATAACGGCTTAACAATCGCACCACCTCGCTGGGTCGGGACATCTCCCTCACCGGAGTGACGGCGATCGCCGCCGTTGCTAACTGTTCTAAGCGCTCAATGCTCTCGATACTCAGTTGCAAATTTTGGGCCACCTCCCCCCTCCATTGCGGCTCTAAATGAGCAATCAGCAATTCTAAACGAATCTGCCACGATTCGGGAAGGGTCTTAAGCGGCGATTCGGCTCCATTCACCGTACCCTGAATTTGCCGAATCCAGCGATCGACCGATCGCAATTGCTGCCATAATTCCCGGTCTAATTTTAAGCTGGGATGGATGCAGCGTAATGCATCAAAAGAGTCTAATAATTGCAAAGCCCGTTCCCAGTAAGGAGCTTGTAAAATATATTTCAGTTCATTCTTCAGTCGGGTTTCCAATGCGGGCACGCGCCGATTTAACTCAGGCGATCGCAAATATACCCCACTCTCCATCGCCAACCGAATATAACCTTGAGTCTGAGGTTCAATCTCAAATCCCAACCGTACCGCAAACCGCACCGCCCGATAAATCCGCGTCGGGTCCTCAATAAAACTATTGGCGTGTAACACCCGAATCTGTCCCGCCTGCAAATCCAACCATCCCCCAAAGAAATCCAAAATTTCTCCCCGACGATTGGGCCCGGTGAGCCTCACAGCCAGAGCATTCAGGGTAAAATCTCTCCGGTAAAGGTCTTGGCGAATCGAGGAGGCTTCCACTTCGGGATTCGCTGCCGGATAAGGATAAAATTCCGTCCGCGCTGTGGCAATATCAACCCACAGAGAATCTAACTCCGGGTGTTTATGCCACAACAAGGCAGCGGTTTGGAATTGACCATGAATATCTAAACGAGCGGTGGGATAAAGTTTTTGGAGTTGTTCCGCTAGTTCGACCCCGGCAGCATCATCAGCACGGGAATCGAACCCATCCACAACTAGATCAATATCCGTCAGCAGCAAAGGTGGGCGATCGCCTTCGGGTTCTTTCCCACTCTCCTCTTTTTCTACTAATTTAAACCCCGAACTCCCCTCTTGGTGATAAATTGCCCATAAAATGTCCCGCACGGCTCCACCGACGAGATAAAGATGCCACCCCCGTTCTTCCGCCAGTTGGGCCGCCCGATTCAGGAGAGTCCCCAATTGCGGCGCGAGGCGATTCGCCAACAGGGAGGCGACTTCCCGAGGTAAGGGACAATAGGGCGGACTTCCACTGGTTAAATTGCTCTGAGAGCCGATCGCACTATCCTGGTGCAGTTGTCGCAACACATCGGTGCGGGTGACAATCCCTTGTAACGAGCCTTCCGACAATACCGGCAATCGCCCGATATCAAAGGTCACCATCAGGTCCTCAATTTCGGGTAAAGGCGTATCCGGGGCGATGGTTTTAACATTGCTACTCATGTAGCCTTTAACTGGCGCATGACCCAATCCATGATGTAGGGCAATATCCAGGTCCCGGCGACAAATCACCCCTACCAGGGTTCCCGCTTCATTCACCACGGATAACCCAGAATGCCCGTAGCGCAACAGAATCCGTTGAGCTTCATGAATGGTAGTCTCGGGTCGAATGGTCCGGACTGGGGAGGACATCAATTCTCGGGCGACAGGTTGATGAGGAATTTGCTTTTTAAAGTCTGCGAGGATTTCCTGGAAGGTAATAATCGGGTCCGTGAGGCGCAAACTGACGGAACTGGCACGGGGATGTCCGCCACCTCCCCAAGGGGTGAATAAGGTTTGGAGATTGGTCCCGGAAATGCGCGATCGGCCAATCACCACTAACCGATGTTCGTCGGAACCTTTAATGGGATAGCGATTTCCCAACAGCAGGGCTTCCGTGTCGGTAATCTCCATAATTTGCCCCGCCACACTGGATAATCCAGCAATGTATTCCGGGGTTTCCAGCAGCACCGTAGAAACGCGATGACCCTGGATGGTTTCGGTTTGAAGGGTGTCTAAGGCGGTGGTGAACAGGTCCTGGAGTCGGGGAGATAATCCCGGTTCGATATATTCGGCAATCACCGATAAGGAAGCGCCTTGTTCCATTAACCAGGCTAAGGCGATCGCATCTCTTGGGGTGGTATGGTCAAAGGTTAAGGAACCCGTGTCTACATGAATGCCCAGGGCCATGACGGTTGCTTCCGCCACATTCAAAATGGGCCCGTTGGGATGAGGGTCCAATCCCAAACGAAGCTGTTCCACGATCGCCGTCGTTGTGGCACCTAGGGCTTCAATATGAGTTTCTGTCGCTGGAATATCGCTCTGAACATGAGGGTGATGATCCCAGACTGCAATGGGGACCGGCAAATCTAACCATTCTGCGGTTTTACCCAGGCGATCGCGCTGTTGGGTATCCACCACCGTTAACGAACGAATGCGATCGGGATTGACCGATCGCCGTTCAATCAAGGGGTACTCATCGCGATGTAAGGCCAAAAATTGCCGAACTCCCGGATGGCAACCCCCCGCGAGTACAATTCGACTTCCAGGGGATAACCGAGTCAGTCCCACCGCAGCCCCCAAGGTATCGAAATCTGCTGTGGTATGACACAAAATAATGTCCATTTTTCTTGTCATTTGTCATTTGTCATTTGTCATTTGTCATTTGTTGATGGGGTCCATGTTTGTAGTAACGACTTCAGTCGTTGCTCTCGTGTGATGGCATTAGCCATTACACGAGCAATCTGAGGGTCTAGGGATGGCGATGGAACTGGAGGAGGAGCTTTTGTCCTTGGTCTTATGTCCTGGGTTGATGGGGTCCATGTTTGTAGTAACGACTTCAGTCGTTGCTCTCGTGTGATGGCGTTAGCCATCACACGAGCAATCCGAGGGTCTAGCGATCGCGATGGAACTGGAGGACTAGCGATCGCTGAGTGCGTGACGAAAGCTTAAGCTTTCGTC
>JAABSJ010000021.1 GCA_011390515.1 Oscillatoria sp. | reverse complement strand
GTGAAATCAGTGGCAAAAAAAGGGTGAGGGGGATTGCATTTCTTGACTTGATGCCATATCATATTCATAATGGGAATATTTGCTCTAATAAAAATTTGGCAAAACCTCCAATTATAAATAAAAATTTATCAGAGTCAATCCCCCCTGTCAAGGCAATTTCCCTTTTTTTAAAGAAAATTTTGTAAATTTTTGTAAAATCAGTGAAATCAGTGGCAAAAAAAGGGTGAGGGGGATTGCATTTCTTGACTTGATGCCATATCATATTCATAATGGGAATATTTGCTCTAATAATAATTTGGCAAAGCCTCCCATTATAAATAAAAATTTATCAGAGTCAATCCCCCCTGTCAAGGCAATTTCCCTTTTTTTAGCGCAAAATTCATAAATTTTTGTAAACATCCGTGAAAATCAGTGAAATCAGTGGTTAATTTCACCGCCCCCTCACCCCACCGCGAGGAATAATCACATCAGTCGGGTCAAAAGTCGGCGCAATCCCCCGAGCTTCAGGAGAAATTGGTACAAGTCCGGCATCACTTTCCACGCCTCCGCCAATCGTTCCACCACCGATCGGGTCACTATTCCCATTCAGGGCATCCCGTAAAAAATTGTCAAATCCGCGCTGTTGAAATCCGCGTCTTTCCTCTTCGGAAAAGGTGGGTTGAATTTGGGTGCGGAGTCTGGGGGGACAAGCGGGAACAAGACTGGGGCCGGGTCTCGCTTCAACAAGACAGGGCTCGGTTTCTTGGGCCATCACCCTCGCGGATGACAGGATACTCAGCAGGACGGGGAATACAGTTAAGGAAAGGATTAAATTTGAAACGGATTTAGACATAACAGGAGTCTCCTAAAAGCGGAAGGTGGTGCGAATAGTGCCGATAAAAATATCTTCATTATTAGCATTATGTTCGGGATTGGTGATGTACATGATGCCCGGGGTAATAGAAATGCGATCGCTGACTCGCCAGCGATAAAAGGTTTCAAAATGCAGGGAAGTATCAGGGTCTTCCCCTAAAAACAAATCGGTGCCATCGACTAATTTCGGGGGTTGACCGACGAGCAATGCGAGCAAATCTCCGGGTCTGCCGAAGGGGTCGGAATATCCGAGGGAAAACAGGTAAGTGGTGGTGGTGGCAGAGGCATCGGAGACGGTGGAGTTGGTGAACATCCAGGCTCCCCAAGTACCAAAGGTGAGGTTAGGATGAAAGCGCCATTGCAGGGAACCGCCGATCGCATTAATCTGGGACGGTTCATCCATAAACCCTGCGGTATCCGCGAGAAAGCTGCCGGTAAAAGTATCCAGGCGGCCATCTTTGGCGTAGGCATTCACATAAGTTAAACCGGCGATCGCAGTATTGGTGGGTTTGAGGAGCAGTTGTATCCCCGTCGCACTATGATCTGCGCCTGCTATCCCACCGCCTTCGGTGAGACTGCTGCTATTGCGCGTGCCATAAGCCGCCTGTAATCGCACGCGATCGCTGAGTAACAAATCCACCCCGGCACCGGCATCGAGACTGCCAATTTTAAAAATCGGACTCGCTTCAGCAAACCGGGACAGGGCACCTCGACCGGCATCAAAATAGCCGGAATTAGCCGTCAGAACACTACTTAAACTAAAGCCAACCGGACGCAAAGTAACAACCGCCCGATCGCTCATGGCAAAGCGATATTCTAACTTATCCAAAACCACGCGATCGCCAAATCCGCCTTGATAAGATAGCAATGCCATATCCGTATTAAAAGACTCCGGACTGGCAAAACCGCGATCGCTAAAATTGCCCGAAGATAACTCTAGTCGGAGTCTATCTCTCCCGGTAAAAGAAGCCACCACCCCGACGCGAGCGAGATAAGAAAAAACGAGATTATTCTCTCCCTCTCCCGGTGGTTCTCCTCCAGTCCCTCCAGTTAAGGCAAAAATTGCTTCTCCCCCGAGCACCGCTGTGGGGGAGAATTGCTGGGACTCTAATTCAGCCGTTCGCACCTCTAAATTGTCTACCCGACCTTGTAACGTCGCCAATTCTGCGGCAAATTCCCGTTGCAATTGTTCCAGGACCATGACATCCTCTCGGGAAAACCGCTCAAAGCTCCCGGTGGTCAAATCCGTTATCCGTTCCATGCAGGCATTCAACCCCGCAGCAAACTCATAGCGGGTTAAAGCCCTGTTTCCCCGAAAGGTCCCATCCGGATAGCCTTGAATACAAGCGTAGCGCTCAATCAAGGATTGGAGGGCTTGAAATGCCCAGTCCGTGGGTTGGACATCAGAGAGTTGGGAGACTGAAGTCGTTTGGGCCATTGGGTCCCCATCCGGAAGTCCCTGAGAGAGGGGGAAAAGCGGGTCCGGATTGTCTAGAGTCCCGTTGACAGGAGACGACTGCTCGGATAAGGGGGAATTTGGATAGTCTTGAGATAAGAGAACCGGGTTATTATTCCTCAAGGAGTCCGAAACATTGTCCTGTTCACCAATCCAGTCATCAAAGACCTGTTTTCTTAATGAGACGGAGTGGGCAGGCTTCGTCTGTATAGCCCCACCCTTGAGGGTGCGGGTGTTTGCTGGGGCGTTGGGACTTTCTGTGGGAGGTTGAAACAGTTGCCAGTCCTCTGCCTGGGAGGGTTCTCCCGGGAGTATCAAGGCAGGAGAAGCAGTTGCCCTAATGGAGGGCAACGTGATGAGAAAGACGACAACGCCAGCAATCGCGGTTTTCATGCGAGTCAGATAAAACAAGCTGTGGATAAGGTCTCTGGGATAAAATGGCACATAAAGGGGGGAAAGGGGGTAGGGTGTTTCCCATCTCATTCTGTAGGAAGCAGTCCCAAAATGGGGAAATTAAGGGCGGTTCAGTTGCAGGGTTCTCCGAGTAAGAGGCTGGAGCAACCCCCAGAGGGGCCATCCCGCAGGAGCGATCGCAAGAATGTAAAATCTTTATAAATATCTTCGATGGTGTCCGCCTGTTCCATATTGGTCATCCCGTGGGCGATTACTTCTGGATCCACCGGAGGTTCCGCAAACGAGAGGGCCAGTTGCTCCCGTTGGACGCGATCGATAAAATGCAGGGTTTGGATCCCGCAACTATTGTTTTGGCTTAATTCAGGATCGACGCAATAGCGGTCTTCCTGAGCGCGTCCCCGTCCGTGAATGCCGACTAACTCGCCCTCTTGGTTAAAAACGGGTCCTCCGCTCATCCCCCGCTTCGTCTCGTTGGTATAGAGCAAGCTGTATCCCCCATCATCCGAGGGAGGATTGGCAATGTCCGTCAGATTTCCCTCTCGGAACTCGCGGACTCGGCGGGCGCTATCGTCGTCAGGATTGGGCCAACCGGAGATATAGACGGGTGCACCGCGATCGATGTGGGGAGAGTCCCCCATCACCGCAATGGGATAGTCCTGATTGCTGGTAAAGGTGACGATCGCCAGATCGAGGCCCTCAATCGTCTCGCCGAACTCCCCTAGTTCTTCTCCCAGGGGAATAATATTACTTTGGGTGTCCACATCATCCACCTGATGCACTTTGCCATCACTGGTCCTGACCCCATAAACCACTTCTCGGGTTCTGACGACATGGAGTGCGGTTAAGATGGAGTAAGTATTGCCATCCCGGGCGACAATCACCCCAGATCCGGGATTCCATTCTTGGCGAGCTTCGATGTCTCCTTCTTGTAATCCTTGGCCAATAATTACCGTAGTTTGGGAGGCGATCGCATTCACCTGTTCCGGGGCTAAAGAGCGACTCGCCACCAGGGGGAGGGCCAGAGTCATCCGTAGACCGAAGGTCATCGCCACCGCGAAGGTTGTGGCCAACAAATAAGTCGGAAATCGACAAAATAATAGCATAAAAATCGGTAATATAGAGTTTTGAATCGAGGGGTTTGACCGGAGAATTTTTAACCCTTCCAGCCCATGTTTTCCTGATAGGTTAGACCCAGGCCCCCGAATTTTAATCTGGGTAGAGTCCGAAGGATGATAGAGCTTTAGTGATGGGATCTGCCGAGAGCGTGGATTGCTCGGGTAAGCGTTGATATTTTCTCTCTATTTTTCTGAATAAAAAACCTAGAGAAAGTTTCGCCTCTCTCTAGGTTATTTAGGAATAGGCACTCTCAAGGAGTGACCAACCGGCGTGATCGTGCGGTGCAAAGCTTGGCGATCGCGCCGCATTCCGCACGAATCGCGGGCTATCTTGATAAAGCTCATACGCTTTCCTCACTTCTTTTCTCCTTGGGGTTCAAACAGAATCTCCACTACCCGGTCAAAATTAGCGTAGGCAGGGGGGAAAAATCCTGCAACAAATTCCCCACTACGACGAGGTTAATTAAGCTATCCGTACCGAGCAATCCCGCCAACAATCTAGCAGGTTCGGCGCGGTTATTACCATTGAAGGCAAACAAAACATTCTGGCGATTACAGCCGACATCGGTGCCATTAACCGCACAAACCACCATCTCCCCATTGACTCGTCCCACGGTGAGATATAACCCACTCAGGCTGTTGCCATTGTTACGCAACAGAGCGTTCAGTTGGTTCGACACCTGCTGACAGGTTGCTAGAGATTCATCGGAGAGGCGATCGCCTTGATTTCTCCAAGAAATCATCGACGCTGAGACAGAGCCATCGGTTCGGACTGCTCGAATCGTATAAAAGTTATCCGAAGGCTGGCATTCAAAAGACACCACTGAAGTGGGAGATGACGCCATACTGCTGGGGGAGAGGAGTAAACTGCCTGGGGTTGCCAATAAAAGGGCTGCAACCCATCGGCCCATGTTTTTCAGACTCATAATTCGGTTCTCTTTCCTGACTGGACCCATCGACTGAAATCGTGCCATTCCAGCTCGCCAAGACGAGGGCGATTTCCAGCAAAATGCTTTGTACAACGTTCGAGGATCGGAGGATTAGAAGAGTTGATTGACTAAGATGTCTAAATCAACGTAGGGTTGTCCTCCGGACTCTTGAATGGCGTTGCCGCTACCCACGACCCCAGAACTGGCCAGATTTCTTAACATTTGGCTCGGGTTACGACGGTTGGCATGGTTGAGGGTAAACAGCACATTTCTGGTGTTACAACCCGATCGCGTACTGCTCACGGCACAGAGGACCGCCTCACCATTGACTAATCCAGCGGTCATATACAGTCCCTGTAAACTCTGGTTGTTTTCCTGTAACAAGGTATTGAGACGGTTTGTGACTTCTGTACAGCGGCGTTCTGGGGTATATCCTGCACCGCTAAATTCCTCGGTTTTCCAGACGATCATGGGGTCTGACACCTGTCCATTTTGGCGAACCGCTAGGGTGACGAAGAGTTGATCCTCAGAAATCTGACACTGAAAAGAACTCAGGGGTGCTGCAGACTGGGCGACAGATTGTTGGGCGTTGATCAGGGGGAGGGAGGTGGCTACAACTCCAGCGATCGCGACTTGTAATAACTGTTTAAGATTCATGGGTTCCTCTCCGGTATAGACTAAATAGAATGACGTTTAAATGCTTCAAAATTATCCTGAATTTCACCCCTCAATTTCTCCAGTCTCCCTCAACCCGAGGTTAACTTTTATGAAGCCCCCTCCAAAAAATTGTCCGCGAGGGAATAATCGCGATCGCCAGAGTGATTGCTCTATCGGCGAGAAAGGGTTTCTCAACTGCTGGATGTAACCGGGTAACTCGGACTCAGGCGGGTTATGCTTCGATGACTCGATGACTCTCCAGCCCTCCACAACCGGAATATCTGGACATCCACTCACCCCTAAACTCCCCCCTACCTGCTCGAAGACGGAAAACCTGTGTAAGGGTTTCGCTTTCTTAAAGTATGGGATTCAAGAGCCGATCTCGTCATCCCCTGTAGAGTATCTACAATCGGTGCAATTCCCATTTAGAGCTTATCTCTAAAGGAGGATGCTATAAAGTCATTGATATGATATCAATCCTATTGTTCCCTAGATAACAGGGAAATGTGTGTAAATCTTTAGTAAAGATTCGGCTCTATCGATTCCATCTAAAAAATTTATATAACCCGACCGGGCAAGGACCAATGAGACCATAAGCAGTCAGGATAAAAACTGGGTAAAGTTTTATCTCCAGAAGGTAAAGCTCTCCGGGAAGGTTCCCTGGCTCCGGATGCCATTCACCCCGATTAATCGGTTTCGACTTCTCATTCGGGGATCGCTAGGGTTTCCGTGAAATTACGGAGAAAAACCCCTTAATCGCTGATCGGGATCGAGTTAAGATACCTGTTTTTTAACGGCTGAACCGATGCTCTAGGGGGTTAATTCTGGGTTCTTCCATTCAGAGGAACCGAAACTGGCTTTCTGGCCTTATTTTGTAGCGAATGGGTCGAGACTGGGTAAAGAAACCCAGTTTCTAACCGTTCCTATCCTGACCCCCTCTCTTATCCGGATCCTAAAAGCTCGGAGCAATCAGTAATCCAGTTTTTACCCCTACTTTTGGGCTTTCATTCATCAGTTTTATCCCAAAACTGGGTTCCGAGATTGTCCGGATAGCCTAGATCAATTGTTCGGTTTCCCGTACCAGATTCCTTTCTAACTCTAGGGAAAACTCTTCGGGTTTGACGGTGCTACAAAACCAATAAAGCCGCTTAAATAAAATTGGGCAGAAACCGGACCTATAACCAGTTTAAATCATTGGGGTCAGTGCCTTTCATCCCAAATCCGGTTGGTAAAAGTCGGTTTTCGGTTTTAGCCCGCGCTTGAAGGGCTTTGTCCGCTTTTTCCCCACCCTTGAGGGTGTGGGTTTTTAGAGACCTTTAACAACCGAATGGAGTATTAGAGGGGGTATATAGCCAGTCTAAATCAATTTGACATAAAGCTCGGCTCCCCTCGGATGTTCTGGGAGAGGGGTTGGGGGCCGCCATCGTCTACTGCCAAAATGATTTAGGGTCGCTATAGAGGAGTGCAAGCAAAAGCCCATAGCTAGATGGAGCCTCATCCTTTGGAGAAGGGAGGACCTCTAGCTATGGGCGATCGCCGATCGGAACACCCTTTTTATTTGTTCTTTTCACCCAATCTCTGGTAGTTTTGTACTATCTTTGCCCAGTTCACATCAACGAGACCCCATCCCTGGGGTAATCCACTTCCGAATTAACCTTCAGATTCGTGATGTTGATCATCCAGTGGAAACAACCCACTCAGCGGATTGAGCGCATCCCATCATCAGAAATACCTGGTATGTTTGGAAACTCGCCACTTTAGTGGTGAGAGGAAAAACAACTCAAGCGACTTTAGTCGCCGTGAAATATAGAACCCATTGCCGCCTTGGGGTTGCTTTGCTTGGGGTGCTTTTGTAATGCACGAACGACAGGACAATTACTGTCTCAAGTTCTACAACCGAAGTACGCACAATAGTGTGCTGCGGAAGAGCCTCCCATTTCTGGGGTAAAGTTTTCCTCGTCAAGGTTATTTAGGCTTGTTAGGTCTAGCTCACTTTCTTACCCCTCGTAAAAATGTTTAAAGCTAGACGATAGAGCTACAAACACCGAAAGCATCTCCTTGGTATCGTGACCTAAATAACGTAGCCAATTAAGGCTTAGACTGGTCAGCTAACTAAGGTTTTTGGGCATGAAGCCCCGTTACTTTAGTGCGGGGTGCTGACTCCATCATTCTACAAACAGAGCCCGGGATTCAATGGGTGCGGGTTCTGTGGCTTCCGGATCTTCCGGAATTTCGACAACTGGACCATTTAAGGCAATCATCAAGCGTTCGGAAGGCGTTTGGGTTTCTGCTGGGACCGTTGCCATTTGAGGACTATAGGTCCGATCGCGGAAGATGAGACTCGATAACCCGGCTAACACCAAAGCAGCGATCGCCACACCACCCCATAAAACCCGCCGATGACGCTGGCGATCGAGGCGTCGGAACAAATTCTGCACCGTTTCTTGCACAGGTTGTACCGGCGCAGGCACTGGCAGAACTTGCACAGTTTCGCGCAGTTTAATCAAGTTCAAATACAGGCGTTTCACCTCGGGATCGCGATCGAGCCACTCTTGAACCTGACGACGTTCGCTTTGAGTTGCCTCGCCATCAATATAAGCACTGACCAATTCAAAGCGTCCCGCAGCCATTGCCACATTTTCCCCTTCACCAACCATCGGAATTTTAGCTTCCAATTGTTCGAGGTGGTCAATGCGACTAAAGACGCCATTGAGTAAGGCATCAACAGGTTGCGCCTCTAAGGGTGCTGGTAAGGAGACGAATTCCTGACGGAGGGTTACGAGTCGCGAATGGACCTGTCTGAATGTGGCATCATTGGAGAGCCAACTTTCCACCTGTTCAGATTCGGCATGAGTTGCCTCACCATCCAAGTAGGCACTGAGTAACTCAAATTGCTCGGCAGGAATAGCGGCAACGGCGCGATCGCCAACCAGAGGCGTGACGGCTTCTGGTTGTTCGATTTCGTCAATCCGACTAAATACGCCATTGAGCAAGGCATCGACAGGTTGCGCCTCTGCCGGTGCCGGGAGGGAAACCCATTCCTGATGCAGGGTTAAGAGTCCCCCATGGACCTGACGGAGTGTAGCATCACTGGAGAGCCAGCTTTCCACTTGCTGACGTTCCGTTGCAGTCACCTCACCATCGAGGTAGGCACTGAGTAACTCAAATTGCTCGGCAGGAATCGCGGCAATTGGGCGATCGCCAACCAGAGGCGTGACGGCTTCTTGTTGTTCGATTTCGTCAATCCGACTAAATACCCCACTGAGCAAGGCATCCACAGGTTGCGCCTCTGCCGGTCCCGGGAGGGAAACCCATTCCTGATGGAGGGTTAAGAGTCGCGAATGTACGTCTCGGAATGAAGCATCACTGGAGAGCCAGCTTTCCACTTGCTGACGTTCCGTTGCAGTCACCTCACCATCGAGGTAGGCACTGAGTAACTCAAATTGCTCGGCAGGAATCGCGGCAATTGGGCGATCGCCAACCAGAGGCGTGACGGCTTCTTGTTGTTCGATTTCGTCAATCCGACTAAATACCCCACTGAGCAAGGCATCTATAGGCTGGGTCAGCGGTGGTGCAGGTAGGGAGGTCAATCCCTGATGCAGAGTTAAGAGTCTCGAATGTAAGTCTCGGAGTGAGGCATCATTTTCTAGCCAGCCCTCAACTTGCTGACGTTCGGAGTCAGTTACTTCACCGTCGAGGTAAGCGCTGAGTAATTCAAATTGATCGGCGGTGAGATCATCGTCGAGCTGGGCTGAATCTGGGGTCACGGAATTCCATAGTGCCATTGGCTGATTGCGATCGGTTAAGTTAAAAGATCGTGAACCCCCTAGGGCTTGTTTTTGGGGAGCGTGATGGGATTCATAGTTAGGATTCATGTCAACACCACCACCAATTTAAACTGGATAATGCACCCTGAATAATAATCACAACTGCAAGCTTGTTTACTAATAATCATATCTGAATAGGTTGGGCGTTTAACGTTGAGAAATACAACGTTAAGTTACATGAGAAAAATGCGTTTCAAATACCGCTTTCCCCGACGCCTAACTGTCCAAATAAGTTTGAAGTTGAACTTGCAAACGCTGACGGGCGCGGGCAATTCTAGATTTTACGGTGCCGAGAGAAACGCCGGTAATTTCAGCAATTTCTTCGTAAGCTAACCCTTCAATTTCCCGCAGGACAATAGTCGTGCGGAATACTTCGGGTAAATCGGCGATCGCGGCGCGTAATTGGTCGTAAAATTCGCGGGTCGTCAAGTCATCTTCGGGTCCGGGTTCATCGGCAGCGATTTCCCAATCCATCTGCCCATCCTCTAACATCCGAGGGGCATCTAAAGAGAGGGGGTCGCGCACCCGCTTGCGCTTGCGTAGCTCATCGTAGAACAAATTCGTAGCAATTCGGCTTAACCAACCCCGGAATTTAACCGGATCGTTTAACCGTTTGACATTGCGGTAAACCCGAATCCAAACTTCCTGTGCTAAATCTGCCCGGTCTTGCCAATCAGGAGCCAAATGGTACAAAATTTTATCCACATGAGACTGATAACGGCGTAGCAGTTCAGCGAAGGCAGACCGATCAGGGCTGAGGCCCTCCTGACAGCGCAGGACTAAATCGTAATTTGACAGTTTATCTGGTTGCACTGAGGCTTGAGAATTAGTGGCCTCACCCGTTTGCCAGGATGTAGAAGGAGTGTAACTCATCTGTTAAAAACGGGTCGGAAACCCCGTCATTTACGGCGAGAATGTGAAGAGTTTTTTCCTGGATCAATAATAATCCGATGGAACTCTCCGAAACCCGTAGGTGCTCTCCTTGCCGACCGCTACCCTGATGTCCGCCTTTTAGACGAGTCTGGCAATTCAGACGTTCACATCAGCCGAATTAAGGGGGTATTCATCAACTGTTTACCCGGTAACGGCTTGATTGGCAGTGTCAGCGTTTAAGTTCCGGATGATTGCCCGAAGCCCCTTCCAGTCGAAAGGGTGCTGATGGGGTTGGAATGAGTGCTATAACATTCCATGTACTGGAAGACGCTTTGATCCTAGCAAAAGTTCCCGTTTCCGGGAGTTGGGTGAGTGGCACTTTTGGTTTTGTCCTTATGGATTGCAAGACTCTCGAATGGGTCAATTGTTTCCCCGGGTTGTTAATTTTCAGCGATCGCGCAGAACCGCTGTTCCGTGAAAACCAGGCTCCAAAACTGTGAGTGCTTAGGTACCATCTTAACAACTGGATTACGGGTTATTCGTCCTGGATTTCACAAGCGCCAATACTGACCCAAGAACTAGAACCATCAGCCCAGTGTTCTTTTTTCCAGATAGGGGCATTGTGCTTGAGGGTATCGATCGCATACTGACAGGCTTCAAAGGCTTCCCGGCGATGGGGAGAACCCACCGCCACTAAGACACTAATTTCGCCAATCTGTAAGCGCCCGGTGCGATGAAAAATCACCACCCGCTTCACATCAGGCCAACTGGACCGGATTGAGGCAGCAATTTGCTGAAAAACTGCCACCGCCATCGGTGTGTATGCTTGATACTCTAAGGCAACCACGGGTTTCCCATCGGTTTGATTGCGAACCATGCCACTCATGACCACCACGGCCCCATTGCCGGGGTCATCAGCTAGGGCATAAACTTCCTCTAGGGATAAGGGGGCGAAAGTCAGAGCAAAGCGATCGCCGTTTGAGGAGGCGATCGCATCCGGGACCGGAGTTGATAAGGTTGGATGGATCATCGTTGATGCACTTTCTTCGGGTCACTTCCCACTCAGTTTATTTAAAAGGGTGCATCTCTCAAGGGGACCCTCACCCTAAATCCCTCTCCCCCTGGGAGAGGGACTTCTAGCTCACCTTCTCCCTCTGGGAGAAGGGGTTGGGGGATGAGGGTTCGGTGGAGACATTCGCATTATTGAGATGCACCCGTTTAAAATCCCTGAGTGTAAAGACCTCCATTCTACTGAACCTTGCCGCCCCCCATCAGATAGAGCAACGCCATGCGGACCGCCACCCCAGAGGTCACTTGTTGGGAAATTAGGCTAAACTGGGGGTCATCCATCAGGTCGGAACTAATTTCTACCCCTCGATTCACGGGACCCGGATGTAACACTTTGACATTCGGATTGCAGAGTTTGAGGCGATCGCGGGTAATGCCATAATGCTGATGATACTCCCGCAAACTCGGCAAAAGATGCTGGCTCATCCGCTCTTTTTGTAATCGCAGGGTCATCACAAAATCGGCATTTTCCAGGGCTGCTTCTACGGTCCAATGTAACGATAACTGGCCCGCTCTGCCCACCCCCATTTCTGCAAACAGTTGAGGCAAGAGGGTAGGAGGTCCCGCCAAATGCAGTTCAGCCCCCGTGGCTGCCGTCAGACTCCAAATATTCGATCGCGCCACCCGCGAATGCAGAATATCTCCGACAATCGCAACTTTTTTACCCTGCAACAGTTCCAGGCGAGGACGGTCCCGATCCAACAGGGAGCAAATGGTAAACAAATCCAGCAATCCTTGGGAGGGATGTTCATGTTGCCCATCTCCGGCATTCAGGACCCCCACCCGTGAGCCCAGTCGGTCCATTTCCGTGGCGATCGCCTGGGGAACTCCCGCCTCCCGATGGCGAATCACCATCAAATCGGTTCCCATTGCTAAATAAGTTTTAGCCGTATCCAAAATCGTCTCCCCTTTCGTCAGGGAAGAGGACCCGGGAGCAAAATTCAGGGTATCTGCAGAGAGTCGTTTAGCTGCCAGTTCAAAACTGCTGCGGGTCCGGGTTGAGGGTTCAAAAAATAAATTAGCCACCACCTGCCCTTGCAGAGTCGGCACTTTTTTCATCCGTCGGGAGAGGACCTCCCCAAAACTAGCGGCAGTTTGCAGCACCGTATCGTATTCTGAAGAAACAAAATCAGCCAAAGAAATAATGTGGCGGCGAGTCCAGGTAGTAGCCATGCAAGAAGTTTTTCACTCGAATTCTATCCTCAAAAAATATATAGCCCAGCCGATCGCTGGTATCACCCTCGTGATTTTATTGTCCGTGACGGGGTGTGGTACACCACCCACCACCACGGACCCGGGGATGCCCTCATCCCCGTCCAATGGGGCGGTTTCTCCGGATACCCAACAACCCCAGTCGGTAGCAACAGCCAACGTAACGATTTACGAAGTAGACCCTCAGTGTCAAGAATTGCTCCCGCAAACGGTGTCAGTTCCCAGCGATCGCCCGATTGAGGCGGCAGTGGGTCAAGTTATCCAAAATGCCGGGACGGCTGATTTTAATATCGTCGGTTATCGGGTTACGGTGGATAACACCACGGGAGTTGCCACGGTGGATCTGCGGGCGGATCCCAATTCTCAACGGCAATTTGTCTCTCTATCTAGCTGTGAGCGGTTTTCCCTCTTCGGCAGTCTGGAGAGAACCTTAACGGAAAATCCCCAATGGCAGATCCAGACTGTAGAATTTACTGAGCGCGGAGCACCCTTGGATATTTAAGACTGAGGCCCGCACCCTGAAGGGTGGGGCTATACGGACGAAGCCCGCCTGCGCGGGCTCAGGGAACTCCAAAACATAAAATATCCACAAAACCCGCACCCTGAAGGGTGGGGCTACACAGACGAAGCCCGCCTGCGCGGGCTAACAGAGTCTTGTTTAGGTGCTTAACCTTATGATTGGGATGATTTATTTGTGGGAATACCCTAAACTTTATTCTTCAGCCTGCGTAGGCAGGCTTTGTCCGTATAGCCCCACCCTTCAGGGTGCGGGTTTTCTGTGTGGCGTCATCAAATCTTTAAAATTTGGAGACGGCTGGACTGTTTGCCAAGTACCAACGCCAAGGCAAATCGGTTCCCACGGAAATCCCAATCCGGGTGGTTTGAACTAAGCTCAGGGTCCCCTGGTCTAACTGTTGCTGAAATTCTGGGGTCCGATGTTCCAACCACAGGGGACCCCCAGGTTGTAAGGGGCGATCGTTCAAACTGCGATCGATTTGCAGGGTCCGACAGAGTTTCCCCGGTCCTGCGGCAATCCGAGATAACTTTTCCTTCTTCTGGATTCCCGGTGGCATGATGTCCAGGTGTAAGGCGCGAATCAGGACTGCACTGGCAACCCCGGGGCGATCGCATACCAGATTCAGGCAGTGGTACATCCCATAAATCAGATAGACATAAATCGTTCCTGGGGGCCCAAACATCGCCTGATTACGCGGGGTGCGGCGTCGGTAGGCATGACTGGCTGGGTCTCCCGGTTGGTAGGCTTCAGTTTCGACGATTGTCCCCCGAATTCGTTGTCCATCGGGTAGTTGCCGGACTAAATTGCAACCCATTAAAGCCGGTGCGACTTCCGTAGATGGACGGGCCAGCCATTCAGGTTCTACAATAGTCATGCTTGGTGTCATTCATCCTGGTTTTGTTGTTACTGGAAATTTATGGATATCAAATTAATTCTGCCAATTCTGAGCATTGTTTTTATCGTATCCTGCCTGTTTTTTGGGACCAAAAACGGCTTTTACGATTCTGATAACTATCATGGGAACGGATCAGCGCACTAACTTAGTCTGAGTCGCTGGGATTCGAGTTAACAAAAAGACACCTGTCACGGGTGTCTTTTTTGTGGCTGAAGAACTGGAAATGAGCGATGGGAGAGGCAATGGGCGATCGCTCCTGTTCTCTCCTCTTCCGGGCTTCGTCAAGTTTTGTAAAGGTGTCCTGAAATACTTGACACCGACGGGAAAAACTGTAAAGATTAATACAGAATTTCTTGATACGTTCATCTCTACCGGCTTTGCGAACTACCTGATTGTTAGGTCCCCGGCAGGGACGGAAGTAGGGAGTTTTCCCGAAGGAACGCGGCTTACTCAATCACGACACTGTTTTAGGAGTAGAACGCGCATGAAACTTACCTATCGTGGGATTAGCTATGAATCCAACCCCGTTCCCACCCCCAACAAGACCCTGGAACTAACGGGTCAATATCGGGGCGTACACTGGCGGTTGAACAATACCCTAACGCATCCGATGGAAGCACCGCCAGCTCAACTGATGTATCGCGGTGTCACCTATTCTACAGGCACTGCCCAGGTAGTTCTCAAAGAAAGCTACGAGACTCCCTCCTGCATTCCTACCGCACCTGTGGATCAATTATGGGTTGCGAATTTAGAAGAAAAAGCTCGGGCTTTGACCCTTTCCAATGGCCGTTCTATTAAGAAACGGCAACAGGCGATGCTCGGTCGAGTGGCCGCTGAAGTGGGTCTGTCTAGCGATATTTCCAACTACTGGAATCGTATCCAAGGTAAAGTTCATCCCACCTTTCGAGCTTCCTATTCCCGCAGTTCGGTTTCCTTAAGTTAATCAAAGATTCCTGAACTAGATTTAGCAAATTTTAATGGTTTCAACACCCCCAAAGGGGTGTTTTTTTATGCCATCCAGTTCAGGATAAAAGTTTAAGAGAGAGAGGGCAAAAAGCTGACAATCCCAGGAAAGGCAATCAACAAAATCAAGACAAAAACTTGAATCAAAATAAATGGAATAACCCCGCGATAAATATCTCCTGTTGTGACTTCCGGTGGGGCGATCCCTCTCAGATAAAATAAAGCAAACCCAAAGGGGGGAGTTAGAAAAGAGGTTTGGAGGTTCGCGCCTAAAATTACCCCAAACCAGACTAAATCTAAGCCTAAAGTTTGGGCAACGGGGACAAACAGGGGAATCACGATAAAGGCAATTTCAAAGAAATCGATAAAGAATCCCAGGATAAAAACCGTCAGCATACTGACGAACAAAAATCCGGTGGTTTGTCCGGGCAGGTTGGTGAGTAAATCAAACATGAAACTATCCCCATGTAAGCCTCGGAAAATTAGGCTAAATGCGGTAGAACCCACCAAGATAAACATCACCATTGTGGTGGTCCGGAGAGTGATGTCACAGACCCTTTGCAGGGCTGTCCAATTGAGTTGGCGGTTCGCGGCAGCGAGGGCAACTGCACCCAAGGCACCGACGGCCCCGGCTTCAGTGGGGGTGGCAATTCCAAAAAAGATGCTCCCGAGAACGAGTAAAATTAACAGGGTCGGGGGAATCATGACGGTGACGACCCGAATCAACAATTTTGTCCCGGTCATGGTGCGAACTTCTGCGGGCAAGGCGGGGGCTAAATCAGGGCGCAAAAAGGCAATGATAACGACGTGCAAGGCAAAGGCCCCGGCCATCATTAATCCGGGGATTAATGACCCGATAAATAAATCCCCGACGGAAATCCCTAGCTGATCTCCAAGGACGACTAATACAACAGAAGGGGGGATAATTTGTCCGAGGGTTCCCGAGGCGGCGATGACCCCGGTTGCCAGTTGTTTGTTATAGCCATAGCGCAACATAATTGGCAGAGAAATTAATCCCATTGCCACGACTGTTGCAGCCACAACGCCGGTGGTGGCGGCTAATAATGCCCCGACTAAGACGACGGCTAGGGCTAATCCCCCGCGCAACCGCCCGAACAGAATCCCCATTGTTTCTAAGAGGTTTTCGGCAATGCCGGATTTTTCCAGCATTGCCCCCATAAAAATAAAGTAGGGAATGGCGAGGAGGGTATAGTTTTCCATGATGCCAAAGATTCGCAAGGGCATCGCATTTAAGAGGACTGGATCAAAGACACCCAAAGCCATCCCCAATAGACCAAATATGATGGCGACGCCACCGAGAGAAAAGGCGACGGGATAGCCAAAGGATAAGAGGACTAAGGCCCCGGCAAACATGGCAGGGCCTAGCCATTGATAGTCATAACTCAGATTCATGACGTTCCTCGTGGGGGGGTAGCCAGCCTTTAAAAATCGCAAACTTTTTAATCGCTTCGGAAATTCCTTGGAGAATGAGGAGGAAGAAACTGATGAGAATAACGGTTTTAATGGGGTAGCGGGGTAATCCGCCTGGGTCGGGGGAAATTTCGCCGATCGCCCAGGAGGCGGCGATGGTATTCCAGGAGAAAAATATCACCAAAATGCAGAAGGGAATCAGGAATAACAGGGTGCCGATTAAGTCTAATAAGGCTTTCCGTTTGGGTGACCAACTGCTATAAAAAACATCAACCCGAACGTGCTCGTCATGCTTGAGCGCATAAGCTGCACCTAAGAGGAAAATCAGGTCGAAAATATACCATTGGGTTTCAATCAGGGCATTGGAGGTCAAATTTTGACCCACTGCACGTCCGAGATAGCGACCGATGACGTTCCAGACGCCAACGAGGACCATCAGTAGTACCAGCCAACTCATGAACCGTCCGATATATTCATTCAGGCGATCGATCAGGGTGGAGAGGCGTAATAGTTTATCCAAGGTTGGATCTTGTCGAATGAACGAATGAACTGGAGATGATTTTATGCTGAATGGGGGATGAAATTAAACCCGCGATCGCTGTTCTGTTGCGATCGCGGGTAGGGTGGCGAACAGTCGCCGGTTGCAGTTGACACCGAACCCCAGAAGTCTGTTAAATCAACTAGAGTCAGCTATTCTAACGGATCACAATCTCGGAAGAAGGCTAGGGCGACTGCAAGGTAAACCGCAAGAATCAGGGTCCTCCCCTCTGGACATCCCCGATCCGATGAGGGAGAGCTTCGGTCATCCTGCGACCTAAAATAGGGTAAAGGTGGGTGGGATTTCTAGCTACCCTAGACTATCCCAGGCTTGAGAGACTAATTCACTCAGCCACCGTCGCTGATGTAAGTCAAGTAGCGAGTCGTCGGCTAGGACCTCTGCCGTCACTTCCTCCAAGGACTTCCCCTGTGCTCGTGCGATTTTTATCACCCCCGCGATCGCTGATGCCACTAATTCTTCATCAATGGGCTGTTGCCGCAGCGCAACCAGTTCTTGTGGACTCGTGGGAATGGGATAATTCATGGTTAATCCGCAGATCTCCTGGGTATCAATCAATAGGATGAGTTTCTTAACTTTTTTTAAGGAATTTTAATTCTGTAACCGGAATCTTAGCGCAATTTTCCCCCTTGTCAACCCTATTTTTAGCCGATTTATCGGAGTAAATCTCGCTCATCATGAAAGAAATCCTCTATTTAGAAGTTCCCACACCGGATATCGCAGCCGTTCGGACTTGGTTGCACCAGGACTTCACTCCGGATTCCGGAAAAAAACTCCTGACCCGTGATGGCATAAGACTCGAATTTTGTCAAGAACTCAACCCCTCCGCCACCGAACCGGGAGATCCCCCGGAACTGTCTATCTTTACCTGGACGGTTCAGAGAACCGCCTACCTGAAAGTATTCCGATGGTCTGAACGACCCATTGCCGGGGAAAAACAAATCCTGGCCGGTTTGACTCGCCAGATCAGAGATCGGTTTCCCTGCCACTATCCCGAACCCCCGGAAATCGACTTATCTGAGCAAACTATCTTTGAAGCATTAGCCTCGGACTACCCCCTCACGGTTAAATACTTTCAAAAAATTCCTAACGGAGAATACGACCTCAAGCGCGTTTACTGGTGGGAACAACGTTGGCGCGAAGGGGTTCGCAATCCCCAACAACCTAAACAAGTGCTATTTCAAAAACCCCAAAGTGACTCGGTTACACCTCCCCCCTACGATTTAATTTATATTGGCGGGGCCTTGGGAGTCATTCATGCCGCAGTCATGGCGCGACTGGGGTATCGAGTCCTGCTGTTGGAACGCTTACCGTTTGGTCGGATGAACCGGGAATGGAATATTTCCCGGGGGGAATTTCAAAATTTGATTGACTTGGGTTTATTTACCCCGGCAGAATTTGAAAGTGTGATTGCCTGTGAATATAAAGATGGGTTTCATAAATTCTTTGATGCCAACAATCCCCCCCAATGTAAAGCAGCTATTCTACATACCCCGACGGTTCTCAATATTGCGATCGATGCAGATAAACTGCTGAAACTGTGTGGCACAAAACTCCGGGAAGCGGGGGGAGAAATTTGGGATGAAACGGAATTTCTCACCGCTGAAATTGAACCCCAGCAAGCCGTTGTCAAGGCAAAACATCTACCCACTGGCGAGGACCGAGTGGCTGGGGGTCGCCTGTTGGTGGATGCAATGGGAACGGCTTCCCCGATCGCATGGCAACTCAATGGTAGTCGCACCTTTGATAGTGTCTGTCCCACGGTGGGGGCGGTGATTGCCGATGGGTTTGAACCCGGGGTCTGGGATTCTCAATATGGAGATGTTCTCAACAGTCATGGGGACATTTCCCGGGGACGACAACTGATTTGGGAATTATTCCCGGCAGCAGGTTCAGAACTCACCTTTTATTTGTTCCATTACCATCAGGTTCACCCCGATAACCCGGGTTCGTTATTAGAAATGTATGAGGACTTTTTTACCATTCTGCCGGAGTATCGACGGTGCGATATCGATCGCCTAGAGTGGAAAAAAGCCACCTTTGGCTATATTCCGGGATATTTTAGTGTGGCAAGTCACGATCGCCGGGTGGCAGTTGATCGGTTGATTGCGATCGGGGATGCCGCCTCTTTACAATCTCCCCTCGTCTTCACCGGATTTGGTTCCCTGGTCCGCAATATGGCGCGGTTAACTACCCTGCTGGATACTGCCCTCAAACATGATTTATTGGAGTCGCGCCACTTAAACCAAATTCGCGCCTTTCAAAGCAATGTTGCCGTAACTTGGCTGTTTTCTAAAGGGATGATGGTGCCAACGGGTCGGTTCTTACCCCCCGAACGGATTAATTCCATGTTGAATACATTTTTTGGGGTATTAGCGGATGAACCGGCACCTGTGGCTGATACGTTTATTAAAGACCGCGTAGACTGGCTGACTTTTCATCGATTGGCCCTGAAAGCTGCTTGGCAAAACCCATCCCTATTGTTGTGGATTTGGGAACTAGCCGGACCAAAAGATTTGCTGCGCTGGGTGGGCAGTTATCTGTACTTTACCCTGATTTCTTTCTTGGGTTGGTTATTGAGTTGGTTACCTGGATTTGTCCGCAATATTCAACCGGGATTAGAACCCCGATTTCCAGGGTTATGGCTGTGGTTACTGGCGAAAAGTTATGCCCTCACCGATGGATTGGGACGCCCCCAGGGTGAGTTAAAGCGCTGGAATCTGGGTAAAAAAAATCAAACCGTAGAAGAAGGGGTGAGTGGGTGAAGGTTGAGGAGGCTTGAACCCTAGCCCTGTCAACGGGGTAGCAAATATCTCCAAACCCTAAACGTTCGTAGTGACTCCTTCTCCGAGTCATCTTAAAGAAACCCCTGAAGGGGTTACTACAAACGTTCGTAGTGACTCCTTGATTGAGTCATCCAAAGATAACCCCTGAATGGGTAGCCCTGTCAAGGTGGTAAATTGAATCGAGCCTCATCCCTATTGGGGGGGCGTATTGCATACGCCCTCTTTATTCGTCAATGGAATCGAGCCTCATCCCTGTTTCTTGTAGGGGCGTATTGCATACATGATACGGAATCCGGTTGCTCAAGGTCTGTAAAAACCCGCACCCTAAAGGGTGGGGCTACACGGACGAAGCCCGCCTGCGCGGGCTAAAAGCGAAAACCTACTTTGACCAACCGGATTTGGTATGAGAGGGCGTATGCAATACGCCCCTACAAATACACCTTGACAGGGCTACCCCTGAAGGGGTTACTACAAACGTTCGTCAAGCTGCTTATTTTTTATTGGAGAAACTGGGTAATTCTACCGCTGAGAAGGAGTTGCGTTTTTTCTGGGCCGATCGCACGGGATAAACGATGGGTGCAGGCCAACTGGATTCCCTTGACCCTCCGGGTGGGTTCGACCCTAAATTGGCCTGTTCCTGCCCCGTTTTAGGGGATTCCCCGGGTAATTGGAGGGGGGGGGGAGCCTGGTTTTGGGATTGTTCCGAGAAGGCTTTGGCTTGTAACAACAGTTGTACCTCGCTGTTGCCGGTGAGGAGGGGTTCAGGTTGGACAGGGGCGGGGGGTTGAGAACCCTTGCTGCTGGACTCGGTAGCCCGATCGCCTATTCTGTCGGTTAAGGGAGACACCACGGGGACTGAGGGGAGATGCAGGGATAAGGCAGAAGTCGCCGGGGCCAAAATCACCGGGCGATCGCGTTTGGGTTCTAAATGGGGCTTCTCAATTAACGAGTCTAAGTCTTCCCAGACGGGTTGCTCATTTTCCGAGTCTTGGGATGGAGTTTCATTCCGAACAGAAGGTTGCTCAAGGATAGGTTCCTGGGTGGGAATGTGGGAGGGAAAGGGTTGCAAATGCTCTGCCTTGGCGGACAAAGGCAGGCGAATTTTTGATAAGTCTGGGGCGGATTTGACTTCGCGGACGGGTTGCTGCCTGGGTTCTGCTTCCTCGGAATCCGCAACGGACCAAGGTTTGATGGGGTCCGCTTTCGGGAATAGGGTGGTGTTTGTGGGATTTGGGTTGGCGAGCTCGTCTTTTGCGCCAGTTTCGACAACATCCGTGGGTTCTTCTAGGGTAGACTGCCGCAGGGAGGCGATCGCACTGGCTTTTTCTAGCGGGGTCTCAATACATTTTTCCAGGGCCGCTTTAAATTGCAAGGTGTGGCGTTGCTGGCGATGCAGGCGAGCCCTGAGGTCCTGACAGGTGGTTTGAGTTTGAACTAAAATCTGGGACTGTTCGTGATACCTCTGCTGGGTCAGGGCGCATTCCCGTTCCAGTTTCGCTCTAATTTCTTCGCTGGTTTGCAGTTGGGTCCCGAAGTAGGCGATTTGTTGTTGCTGTTGTTGGATCTGTTTGGTCGCCGATTGGATATGTTCCGACAACTGCTCGATTTGGCCGGTGACACTTTTAAGTTCTAGGGTCCGCCGGTCTAAGAGTTTTTGGCGATCTAAGGCTTGCGATCGCTGTTGTTGTAAGGATTGTCTACATTCATGCAGCAGGGTTTCGAGTTGTTCAACTCTGCCATCGAGTTCCAAATTTTCCTGTTGCAGTTGTTCTAAAAGGACCGCTTCCGGTGACGCTGCTGAGGAGAGGGCGGGGGCATTGATGCGGGCGATCGCCTCCCCGATGGATTCAGTCTGGCTGATGATCTCGGCGCTTTGTTCTTCTTCCTCACTGTTTACCAATAAGGCATCAATACTGATGGCATTGGGAAATTCTACTGTTTCCCAGTCTTCTTCTGGGCCTAAATCCGTGGGGGAGATCTCTGGGTTGACGGTGGGACTGCCCGGTTGAGACGCCGGTTCTATCTGACTCAATTCCTGGGGTGCGATCGGTTCTGGGTTATTGTTGGTGGGATTTTCAGCGTCACTCATTACTTTCCTTGGTAAACTAAATACAGTTTAAACTCCAGTTGAGTTCCTCTTGGAGGCTATCAAACCCAGAAGAAAACACCGGAATTGGGCCATGCACTCCGAATTTTAATGGTCCTGAGAAACCTGAATTAGAGGTCAATCCCTTGGGAAATTGATAGCCATTTTTTGATTCCCTCTCTTTTTCAACTCTGCGTTTTTTATTTTATAACTTATGACTGGGAAATTTTTGGCAAAGAAAACAGTCCGAGATTTTAAATTTGCCGTGATCAGCGATCCGCATATTGCTGTCCCGGAAACGATTTTAGATCACCCCAGCCGGTTTCTTATGGTTGAAGTGAGTATTCCGGCTTTAGAAGCTGCCTTGGCCCATTTAGCTCAACTGGATATTGATTTTTTACTCCTACCTGGGGATTTAACTCAGCATGGAGAACCTGCCAATCATGAATGGTTAGCAGACCGCTTGACAAAATTGCCATTTCCTGCTTATGTCATTCCCGGAAATCATGATGTGCCGGTGGCGATCGCAGATAAAAAGTCGATTGGTTTGGCTGATTTCCCCTATTATTATCGTCAATTTGGTTATCAGAATCCCGAGCAACTTTACTACAGCCATCAGGTCTTACCTGGAGTCCGCCTAATTGGTCTTAATTCTAACCAATTTGACGAAAGTGGCAAGCAACTGGGACGGCTGGATTTACAGCAATTGCAATGGTTGCAAGGGGTATTAGATCGGGTCACTCCAGAGGAACAGGTGATGGTGATGATTCACCATAATGTTTTAGAACATTTACCGGGACAATCCCAACACGCGATGGGACAGCGGTATATGTTAGACAATGCACCGACTCTGGTGGAAATGCTGCAAGAGGCAGGGGTACAGCTTGTGTTAACGGGACATTTGCACGTCCAGGATGTCGCCTCAGATCATGGCATCTATGATATCACGACTGGCTCTTTAGTCAGTCATCCTCACCCCTACCGAGTGTTTCACTATCGCACGGATGTGGAAGGTCAGCAAACCCTAGATATTTGCACCCATCGGATTGAGTCGGTCCCGGGATGGCCGCAATTATTGGAACTGTCGCGAGAGTGGATGGGCGATCGCTCTCATCGCTTTATGATGCAGTTACTCATGGCCTCCCCACTCAATTTACCCCAGTCTCAAGCGGAGATTCTCGCCCCAACTTTACGTTATTTCTGGGCGGATATTGCTTGTGGAGATGGCAGTTTTGATTTTCCCGAGTTTCCCCCCCAGGTCCGTCGCTATTTTCAGACTTTTAGTGCCGGGGGAAATTCCCAAAATGGCGATCGGGCGGATTCACAACCACCTGTGCCAATGGATAACCACGGGACCTTGGTTTTGTCGAAATCAGCATGAGTGGGAATACCAACATGAGTTACGCCTTTTTGGCAGAAAAACGCTAAATGTAGAGGGGAAAAAGCGAATCGCCTCTACATTTAGCGTTTAATGTTATGGATTGCGTAAGTCCTGGGCGGATTAGTTAACCCTAGAATCCTGTGTTTCTGGTACAGAAACCTAGTTTCTTGTTCTAGCGAGCGATCGCCAGGGAATCTCGCATCTGAGACAGCATGGGGGTGACCGCTTCGAGTAAGCTGGTCATGCCTTCGACTTCGTTGATCAGATTGGCGATCGCCATTGCCTCGGATTCAGACGCATTATCCGAGAGATTAGCCAACTGTTCCAGCAACAACGGGAGGGACTGACGCAGACTATCCACAGAAGTCATCGATGGATTTAATCCGGTCCCATTCAGTCCACCCCCAACAGGTAACAAGGTTTGGAAGGTGGAGGATAATTGGTTCAAATCGGTTTCAACCGCTGCGACAGTGCTTAAGAACTGCTGACGTTTGTTGGAATCGTCAATTCCTTGAGCAATGCGATCGGCATTTTCGCGCAAGAGTTCCGATGTAGAAGCCGGGACGATTTCCATCTTTCCGCCATCGCTGAGAATATGAAAGGTGAAAGGTTCGGGTCCGACGGGATTTTCCTCATAGAACGCCACCGCTTCGGGATCGAGAATCGCAGCCATTGTAAAATCAGCGGTTTCGGTATCAAACCCGACTTTCAAGGGGAAAGCGACGGGGTTTTCGGGATCGACTAACGGCGTTAGACCCGTGATGGTAAACTCTTTGACGCCACCGCCAGGAAACTGGGTAAAATCTACCGAGTCGCCAGGGCCAAATTCACCCAATTCTTGACCATTGACGGAGACGGTAAACGGAGTGGGGAAACCTGTGGGGAAGTCTTGAATCTCGGTAAACAGAGAATCCGAGTTCATGGTGTAGTGGAATCCTTCGGCAACCGGAGGGTCAACCCAAGCCCCAGTGACTACACCCACAAAGCTAAAGGCTCCATTGGCCATCCCACCGGGTAACACGGGGTTATTTTCAGAGGAACCGGGAGAAATTCCAGCGAGGCTAATAAACACGCGCTGATTGCCAATTCGGACGAGCATTCCGCCCCAGCTACCCCAGGACCAACTGGATAAAAGGCGCATGGGAGCCAGTTCGCCTAAGTTACCTAATGCCACTAGAGTCCCGAAAGCATTGCCGCGTCCATTGTTACCGGGAGGCACCAGCATGACAAACCGTTGAGGTCCTAGGGGCAGTTCCACAATTTGAATTGCGGGGTTTGGGGTATCCACAGATACGGGAACCGGGTTTTCTGTGGGAGTATTTCCGGTCGAATCGGATTGATTCGTGGAAACGGGAGCAGATTGTTGGGGTTCGGGCTGTTGGGCGGTGGGCAGAGGGGGTTCAGGGGTGGGCTCAGGAACAGTAGATTCCAGAACGGGTGCAGGTTCTGGGGTAGAAACCTGTTCGATGCTGGGAGGTGGCGTTGGGGTTGGTGTTGCGGTTGTGGTTGTGGTTGTGGTGCTTTCCCCTGATGGGGTTGGGGTTGGAAATGGAGAAAGGCTGCTCAAACTGCCGTCGATTACAATCCGGGTAATCGAGATGCTAATTTCTCGAACAGTTGTGGTCCCGGTTGAGATGGTATTCCCCCCGGTGATATCGGATTGGTTGGTAACAATACCCCCACCGGAAGACCCGCCTACCGTGATAATGGTGGTATTGACGTTGATATTGGAGTTGTTATTGGTGGTGGTGGTGGTATTGTTAGGGCCGGTAATATCAGATTGATTCGTTTGGGCTCGGACTGGAATCGGGGCGATCAGAGTGGCTGCTAGGGAAAACCCTAGAGGCAGACTTAGAAACAGACCAGTTTTGAGTAAGAAATAGAGAACTTTCACGTTCACCCTCCTGAAATTGGGTTAAAAAAAGGACATTCCGTAGCCAACCCCGACGGTAAAGCGAGTGCCATCACCAGCGGTTCCGGTGATGTCGCTGAGGGTTGGGGTAATGACTATGGGTAAGTTGCGAAAGGGCAAGACTGATGCGCCAATGTTTAAGTCTTGGCCGGTCCATTCGGTGAAAACGCTGACCGGGGGGATGACTTGCACGGCAACGCTACCGAATACGCCGATGCTCCCTTCGTCTTTTTGCACTTGGTCTTCGGTGCGAAAGCGCCCGTTTCCGACTCCGGCAGAGACGGACAGTCGGCTAAAGGGGTCTTGGCTATTTTCGCTGAGGCGAAATCGCTTGCTGACGACGCCGTAAAGGCTGGTATCGGCATCGGAAAAGCCCCAGATTAAGGCGTTTTCGAGTCCGACGGCTACGGCGAGGTCACCGGGAAGGGCGCGGTGTACTTTGAAGTTAAAGGAACCGCGATCGCCATAGTCTGAGAGGTCTAAGGCGCTGACCCCGACATCGAAGCCAACGACGGTTTGGGGATCTCCAAAACTGACGACGAGACCTGCGGTGCCATCGGCTTTGTCGGTGTAACGGGTTCGTTCTTGATAGCTTAAGCCGACTCCCACACTGCCAAAGCGTCCACCATAAGCGGTGGGGGTATTGGAACTGGTTCCCGGTGCTCCGAGATAAATTTGTTGCAGTGGCACTTCTTGCAGGGTTTGTAGGCGCTGCTGAAGTTGCTGAGTTTGTGCTCTGACGTTTTGCCCGGTGGGATTATCAGAGGTTTGGGACCTGATCTCCGGATCGGTCCGGGATAGGTCGGTATGATTGGGAGCAAGGGGGAAACCCAGGGTGGGAGTTGTCAGGCGATCGAGTAAGCAGGCTTGACAGTCCTGGGTGGGAGCGTCAAGGTCTAAGGGGCTTAGGGTTTGGCCGATCGCGTTGGGGGTCCACCCGAGAGGTCCTAATAATGCGATCGCCAGGATCGCAGGTTGGACAGGGCAAATCTTCATAAAATTTTCGATGAGGAAACTTGCTCATTTGTTTCCCATTGGTTTGTCTTGAAATCGGTATCACCCGCCCAGGTTTGGGTTAAAGAGGGAGGGTTGGCAGACAAATCCACAGCATGGGATGGATGGGAAAGAAAAGCCAGACATCCAATAAATGGATGCAAATCCTAGAGTTTTTTTATGGTTTTGAAACTTAAACTCCCGGATCAATGCGGGTTTTCTATACGAAGGTGACCATAGCAGAATTTTTATCTGCTATTCGTTAACATATCACAAAACAAATCGAACAAATGTTCTTTTTGAACATGAACAATTTTGTTAATTTTTGTCTCCTAAAATCTCGGTGAATTTAGGGAATTTTACTGGCTCTAGCCCAATTGTATGGGATTGAAAAAGTAAAAAACTGCCCAGGAATATTGGCCAAACCGTTTCAGGCTCTTAACTTCATAACTTGACTTTAGAAAAGAGGTGAAAGAATTGCTCCAATGGCCAGCAGTTGCCTCCCTTGAAGGAAGGCAATCACGGTCAGCCCAAGTCAGCATTCCAGAAATCGACAACTGCGATGGCGTTTCCCCTAAGGGGTGAGCGAACACTCAGTTGTTCGACGGATCGATCGCTTTTTAGAGAGGGTGACATATTCCAAATACGGACGTATATCCATGCAGGAAGGTTCCACCCCCCACTGGGCCAATTTCACCGTTGCAAAAAAAGCCACTCACGGGGATGTTCCCAACATATTTCCGAAACAGACGAGAGTCAAAATCAGGCTGACCATAAAGCTGCTCACCGCGCCCGAGGCAGGCAAACATTAAGGCTCCCACGGAAGCACTGGAACCCGAAAAACTGCTCTGATACCGTTGGAGAAGCATTTCCAGGTCTTCGGCAGAGGTTTGGGCATCCCGGAGGTGGAATTGGATGCGTTGGCCGGGACGGAGGCGATCGCCCACGGCAATGGCTCCCTCTCTAGGGTCCACTCCCAAGACATTGCGGATTAAAAAGTCCCCCTGTTCCAATTCATCTTTAAATTCATTCCGGGCAATGCCAATAAACAAGGAATGCTGCGCCAACTGCCGGTCTGATTCGTTGAGGCTTTCAATCACGGTTTTGAGGGCTTCTAAGGGTCTTTGAGCTACCCCAGAACCGCAGGGACCGTCATCCAGGGCTAGGAGAATATTCCGCTCGCACTCTTTGACGGTAAAGGGATGGCCAATCGGTTTACAACCCTGGGCCACAATGGTTTCTAGGACAATATTGCCACTCAATGCCACACCCACGGCCCCTTCTCGATAGAGGCGATCGCCGCTAAATAATGCCATAGTGTTCCCCATCGCTCCCCCACTGGCTAATCCCCCAACTTTAGCCGACCCGGGGTAGGCAAAATCTAACCCCTGCAATAAGTCATTAATTTTTGACGTAAACGGATCAGCCAGAATGACAAAGTGGGGGTGACTGCTTGCGGGGACCCCAATGGCCTCCACCCAGGCATCGGGAGGACTATCCAAGTCCGGCAGTTCTTCCCCATCCAGATGAAAGGCTTCCACCTGGACTCCAGGCAAACAGGCTAAGGTTAAACTCAAGGCGGGCTGTTCTTCCAGTTCTCGGGCACAGAGTTGTCCATCCATGCCAATAATGCCGCTACCGGAACAGCCAATGAGAACTGGCACCCCTAACCGCTCTTGTAGTAAGGGCATCAGCCGCGAATATTCGCTGGCAAAAGCGGAGGAAATAAACACAAAGCCGAGATCGGCTGGGGCTGATAATAGCTGCTGCGATCGCTCTACGACCTCGAATACTGCCCTTTCCAATGAAGGACGGGTTGACAATGCATTTGCCCACTTCATCTCGTCTGCCACGGGTTCCACCTTTTTGAGAGAGTGCTAAAACTTTAAGTGTTAAAGATATTTATTTTTTAGCTGATTTTGGGGGGACCCACTGCCCTAAAGCGGCTACATGAACCACCTGACCTGTGGCGATCGCCCCCTCCAAGCCCAGATCTGCAAGGCTATCGAGGCTTGTGTTAAAATAATTTAACATTTCTAGGGAATAAGACAGTAGAGTATCTACTGGGGGGGGGAATGGGTCAAACCGCAGAATCTTAAAAAATAACAACGGATACAATGCCAAAGCCCTGGTTTACTGTATCTCTGGTGAGAGAAATTAGCGTTCTGTCCAAACCAGGCCCCTTCCAGGCTCTCTGATTGGTCCCTGGCTCTCTACCAGACCCACCCAAAGAAGTTAGCGCTAAGATTGAGCGGAAACCTTTTCCATAGTTTCCATAGTGCCAAAGTTGTTGAGAAAACAAAAAGCTATGAGCAATATCCAAGAACAAATCGAACAAGAGCGTGCAAATGCCCGCGCTGTCTGCGATACCAGCGGAGCCAACTCCCAAGAGTGTGCAGCAGCCTGGGATGCGGCTGAAGAAGTGCAAGCCGAAGCGGCCCACAAGCGGCAACAAAAGCCCAAAAGCTCTTTAGAGAAATATTGTGATGACAACCCGGATGCGGCTGAATGCCGGATCTATGACGAATAAATGAGAGTGCAGCAAGGGAATAACTCTGGATAAAGGGCTTTAACCTCGATTGCAATTTCTTTTTTTTGGCAACTGGAACTCTCTAGTTAGAGGGTCCAGTTGCTTCTGCTTGTTGGTGTTCAAAATAGCCGATCGCCCGGGGTCGTCTATTGACCAACGGTACAATGCTAACGTTCGATGGTCATCAAATCCACAATGGAGCAACCTTGGTTTCAAGCGCTAGTCTGGATGGATTACCGACTAGCGGTCTTATTTGCAGTAATCCTGCCGCTGATTCTGCTGATCTGGTCTTTGACTCAGAATGCAGATTCAATCCAGCGGTTATTAATGATTTATTGGCGGGTTTCGAGCTTACTTGCCATTACGGTCTATCTGATGATTGGGGCGGTGCCTCTGAGCTTTATTTCGGCGTTCGTGGCTCGCTTTTTGATTCCCCTGTCTCTCTGGTTTTGGGTGGATCTCAATGAAGATTTGGACGATCGCCCTCAGTCTCCGTTAAAGCTAGTTTTCACCTCTTGGCGTTGGGCGATTTCCATTTATATGGCAGTCGGCACTTTAATTCAAATCCCCTTTTTAGGTTGTGCGTTCTCTAATCAATCGGCACTCCTAAATAACGCTTCCTGCCGAGTTTGGCTAGATCCCCCCTGGGGTTTTAAAGAAATTTTACATCCCAATGGCGACGCCAGTTTATTAGGGTTTTGGGGACTGGTGGGTTTAGTCATTTATGTGGTTTGTTTTGCTTACTTTGTCTTGATTCGTCTGGGTAAGCAAGGGCGATCGGCAACGGGTCAATAATGCTTTTTTGGCTGGTTCGGACCTCGTTGTAGTGCAAGGGGCGATCGCCACCCCATCTAGTCCGCTCAATTCAGGCGAGACCCCCCCTTGTGCTCACCCCAGATTATTCTGAAAACTCCGCTGATGTTAAACTTGACTAAAATTTGAACGATGGCAATCACTCCTTCGGCGGGCCAACGTCTCGAAAAATATACTCAAAAATGTCCCCAGGAAGTCTTGATCGTGACGGCAGAAATTGATCAAGAACTGGATGAAATTACAATTTTTAAGGGATTTTCCAGTTCTTTAACCCGTCCCACGGCTTTCGATCCCGATGTGCCCATCTTACCTGACTCCGGTAAAATTATTAAAATCGATCGCATCAAAAGCCCCTTAAATCCAGAAAACCCCGACTATATTGAGCAAGGACTGACTTGGGAGACGATTCAGCCTTTACTCGACAGTGTGGGAGTCTAATTTAGGGGATAAAATTTAGGGGATAAAAAAGGTGAAGGGTGAAGCAGTCAGTCATCACTGTTGCTGCCTTCACCCCAATCGATTTTGATTGAATCAGTTAAACCGTTAATCAGTTAAACCATGCCGCCTGCGGCTTGGACCCGAGCTCTGGCTCGTTTGAGGGCTTGTTTGGCCTGAATTTGCTCTTGACGGGTACCCGTGGTCGAGCTATTCAGACGGGTTTCGGCGTCGGAATAGGCTTTTTTAGCTTGCTCTAGGTCGATTTTGTCGCCCTGTTCAGCACCGTTAACGAGGATGGTGACTTCGTTTTGCTCCACTTCAGCAAAACCACCCATTAGGGCGATCGCCACCCAATCTTTATCGGCACGAACCCGCATCACACCCACATCGAGGGCAGTTAGCAAAGGAGCGTGTTCGCTGAGAATACCCAGTTGTCCTGTGGTACTTGGCAGAATCACTTCCTCAGCCTTAGAGTCCCAGACCGTTTTATCTGGGGAAATCACGCGAACCGTTAATGTCATATTCCAGTTTTCAATTATCAAGAGTTACTCGCGAATTGACCCGAGCTAATGGTTAATAGCGTCTAACGATTATTAACCACTAGCAAGAGCGCGCGTTTAAGCAATTAGCCTTTCATTTTTTCGGCTTTGGCGATCGCTTCGTTAATATCGCCCACCAAATAGAAGGCTTGTTCCGGCAGGTCATCCAATTTTCCTGACAGAATCATCTGGAATCCTTTGATGGTGTCTTCCAGTTTCACATATTTACCGGGAGAGCCGGTGAACACTTCTGCCACAAAGAAGGGTTGGGACAAGAACCGTTCAATTTTCCGCGCACGGGCCACAGTCAAGCGGTCATCTTCGGACAATTCATCTAAACCGAGAATGGCGATGATGTCTTGCAGTTCTTTATAGCGCTGCAAGGTGGCTTGCACGGCACGGGCGGTATCGTAGTGTTCTGCACCCACAATGCTGGGTTGCAGCATGGTGGAGGTAGAATCCAACGGATCCACAGCCGGGTAAATCCCTTTGGATGCCAAGCCCCGAGATAACACGGTGGTGGCATCTAAGTGAGCAAAGGTGGTTGCCGGTGCGGGGTCAGTTAAGTCATCCGCAGGAACGTAAACCGCTTGAATCGAGGTGATGGAACCTTCCGTGGTGGAGGTAATCCGTTCTTGGAGTTCACCCATTTCCGTCGCCAAGGTGGGCTGATATCCCACAGCAGAAGGCATCCGGCCTAGAAGGGCGGACACTTCGGAACCGGCTTGCACGAAGCGGAAGATGTTGTCGATGAACAACAGCACGTCTTGTTTGTTGACGTCACGGAAATATTCCGCCATTGTCAGTGCGGAAAGACCGACGCGCATCCGGGCACCCGGGGGCTCGTTCATCTGACCGTACACTAGGGCCACTTTCGATTCGGGGAGGTTATCGATGTTGATGACCTTAGATTCGATAAATTCGTTATAAAGGTCATTTCCTTCGCGGGTGCGCTCACCCACCCCACCAAAGACGGATACGCCGCCGTGGGCTTTAGCGATGTTGTTGATCAACTCTTGGATGATCACGGTTTTGCCGACTCCGGCTCCACCAAACAGACCGACTTTTCCACCCCGACGATAGGGAGCGAGTAAGTCGATGACTTTGATGCCCGTTTCTTGAATCGAAGGTTTGGTTTCGAGTTCGGTGAAAGCGGGGGCTGAACGGTGAATGGATAAAGTTTGCTCGGCATTGACTGGCCCTTTGTTATCTACGGGTTCGCCAATGACGTTGAAAATTCGGCCTAGGGTGCAGGTTCCCACGGGAACGCTGATTGCTTTGCCGCTGTCCACGACTTCCATGCCGCGCACTAATCCGTCGGTTCCGCTCATGGCAACGGCACGAACTTGGTTGTCACCAAGTAGCTGTTGCACTTCGCAAGTGACGGCAATTTCTTGTCCGGCATCATTTTTGCCCGAAATTTTCAGCGCGTTGTAGATCTGTGGCATATTCCCAGGGGGAAATTTTGCATCTATAACGGGGCCGATAATTTGGGTGATGTGTCCTACGTTGGTTTTTTCTGCGGTGGCTACCATGCTTGGGTCTTTCTCGATAATTCTAGCTAAAGGGATCCGCTCTGACGCTCTGATTTAGCGTTATTTTTGCCATCCTCAAGGGTATCACTAATTGGGATCGCCTGACACTTCTATTTTTGGTGATAGTTTTGGTGAATTGAAGTCACTTTTTTGAGTCCGGCTAAGAACCAAGGCGCGGGGCATATTTCTGCTCATTGCCTGGAAGTATTGCAAATTATTAATTAGAAATATACCAGAGTAATCCAATAGAATGGGATGAATAGAGGGAAGGTTCGGTTAGATCTTGAGGTTGTGGGTATTACCCTGGGGCATGATAGTTGTTATCGCAAAAGTGACTTGAAGCGTGACCCGATGCCAAGGAGTGCGATCGCCCTGAACTGAAACCCGAAGAAAAATCGCCCCTGAATACTTGTTGCACCCTGAAATGAGGAGCAATCCGTGGTGGATTCAACCGTTAACCATCAAGTCAGCTTTATAGAGTATTTTATTCCCGGGAACGGGAGGAGGATTTTCGGCCCTTGCGGAGGATGAGACCGCCCACAACCAAGGAGGCGATCGCCAAACCCGGTTCCGGAACCTTCTCCGGGTCCGGGAGTAGGGCCGTTCCCAAAGACCGACCTTTCAAGAAAACAGCGGAATCCAGTTGGCCATCCCCAACATCTTTGATATTAATCGTGAGGGTATTTCTGGTATTTTGCAGAAGTAGTCCCTCAAAGGTCAGGGTTCGGGTAAAACCATCCAGTTTAGTGGGGATGGTAGATCCAGCCGGATTGTTGATATAGTCCGGGTGAAAAGGCCCTGCCGGGTCAGGCACTAGATTGTTAATCGTGACATCTTTACCATCACTCAGCTTGGCGAGATTGCTTCCGTTAAGCAGCAACTCAAAGGAATCATTGAATCCACTCCCTCCAAATTCTACAAATTCCTCAGAACCAAACACATATTGGAAGAATAACTTACTAGCGGTCTGGTCAGCATCAAAGCTGATCGCTAGAGAAACCGAGTCAGGGGTTATTGGATTGATGAACGCTGTAGTCAGGTCGTAGGGAAACTGAGTATCCGAGGTGATAAGTTGGCCATCTTCAGTATTTTGGCCGGGGATTTCGCTGACTTTACCCGTACTGAGGACGATGCCTGAACCTAAGCCAAAGGGGTCATTTTCAAATAAACCCATTGCTTGGGAATTGTCTGTAACATCCATGAAGAAATTACTCAATCCATAGGTTTGGCCAAGCAGTGCATTCAGCAAAGTTTCGGTATTGTTAGTCGGGGTAATCGTAAAGGCTATAGCTGAGGGGCTAAAGAGCGTGAGAGCCGCAGCTGATGTCAGTGCTGCTCCAATTGTAAAGTTTCTGTAAAGATTCATAATCGGATTGTGAGACATAGATGACTCAAGATTGGGTTAGTTTTAGTGTACCTCAAACTCAATAGATCTACTGAACATTTAAGAATATAAAAAGGTTAGCTGGCTTGACCCTGGCATCATCGGGGCTGATGTCAGGGTCAACGGATTCTAAGCCTCCAGTTTTAGGGGATGTCCGGTGGGAGAAGGGGTTAACCTGTGGGATGTTTCACAGGGATACTCGACGGAAAAAGACCGAAATCCGGCACAACAGGGGAGTTAATCGCGATCCCTAGCACTGCCGCGATAGTGGGAAGAAATGGGTTCTTCGATGTGCTGATGAGAAGATGACGGGTGATCCAGTTGGGGTTGATGCCAAGTGGACCAGCAGAGTTTGATGTTGGGTTCATCTACCCCCAAACCCATCAAGAGCCAGGTAGACAGTAAAAGTGGAAGCATCAGATAGTATGTGTGGCAACTCACAGAAACCTGGGATACCTGTTGACACACCCTTAGTAGATTGAGATTGAGAATTAAAGGTTGGATGAATTGTTTCCCACATTGATCGTAACTCAAACTATCCCCAATGGAGGGATTTCAGTTCAAACCCTGGATTGAAAAGGCTCTGAGGGAGTTTCCTTTTAAGGAAAAGAAACAATCGGTCTCGAAAAGTTTACGTTTCTTTATATTTCAGAAAAAATACGGAGTCGTCTGCCCGAGTTTTTCAGTCTTAACTTTACAGAAAAAATATAATACCAACATCAAAACTTTATAAAAAGGGGGGACTGGACCTCTGTGAATTGCCACGGCTTAGTTTAATGTCCACCTATCTCTCTCAAACGGGTGGTGTAAAGTTTTCACAGACTCTTTAAAAAATCCGGGTAATCCGAGAGATAAAAAGAGGATAGTTTAGGGATACTCTTGAGAACTATCTGGGGCTTAAATTGACTCACCGCAAAGGAAAAAAAGGGTAGCTAGATCAACTATGCTCACCTACGCTGTGGCGCTTTTTAAAATCCTTTTGACAGCCAGATTCTGGCTCATCCTCTCAAGTTAATAAAACTCAAGGAATTTTTGAGCATTAAGCCTAAATACAGCAGCGATTTATGAACCCACCCGAGCATAGAGGTAAGGCGTAAATTTGGGTAAAGTTAAGGGAAGAACCCACCCAATTATTCCCTCAATAGGACGGTTATAGCGGTTCCCACCGTTATGAGGTACATTTTTGGGGAGTGCGTAAAGCCTAAGCGCTTGCGCGCAGGCTGCGCCAACGGCATAGCTCCGCTTACTGCGTAGTGTGTGCATGATGTCCAAATATTTTGCTCGCTATTTTCAAGAGGGAGCAAGATGCTCGCACTCCTTATACCAAATTCGGTTGTTAAAAGTCGATTTTCTCTTTGAGCCTGGGTTTGTCTCCACCTGCGCGGGCTCAAAGAGTCTTGTGGGGTGCTTAACCATCGGATGTGGATGATTTATTTGTGGGAATACCCTTATAGAGACTAAAAAAAAGCGGGTCTCTATAAAGAGGCCAACGGGGAGGGGGATGCGATCGCCCATCTGAATTAACAGGGCGAGGTTGGGATTAGGAGGGGGTTGATTCGGGAGATAGGGGAGATTCGGGGGATGGGGGAGATTCGGGGGATGGGGGAGATGGAGGAGATTCGGAAGATTCGGGGGATGGGGGAGATTCGGGGGATGGGGGGGAGGGGTTTTCCTCTTTGACTCTGCGGATGGGGAGATTAGCAATTAAGGCGGTAGCACGCTGGTTGTTTTCCAGGGAAATATCCAACCCTTCGAGGTCGAGTTCGACGTAGCGAGAGACCACTTGGAGTATTTCTTTTCGCATCGCCTCCACGGTATCCGGGTCGAGGTCAGCGCGATCGTGAGCCAGCACCAGTTTCAGACGACGCTTGACCTCCTCACGACTATTGTCGTCGCCAGTTCGAGGGAAAAGTCTTTCGATAAGTTCGCTAATCATGGTGCTTGGGGTGTGTTAGAGCCTGACATTATCTTACCCGAAAATATATTTCCGCAGACGACTAAAAAAGTTGTCTTGAGGAACGTGCATATCCAGAAACTCAACCTTTTCCCCTTCTAAGCGGCGAGCAATGTTGTCGAAGGCAACTCCAGCGACGGAAGGCTGATCGGCTAATACTAACGGTTCGCCGCGATTGGTGGAAACAATGACTCGTTCATCGTCGGGAATCACCCCGAGGAGGTTAACGGCGAGAATTTCCTGAACGTCTTCGACGGACATCATATCATTGGCTTCAACCATTGCGGGTTTGATGCGGTTGACAATCAGGTTAATTTTCCTGACCCCATTGGCTTCGAGCAAGCCTACCACGCGATCGGCATCGCGAACGGCGGCGATTTCGGGGGTGGTGACGATGATGGCTTCGGTGGCGGCGGCGATCGCATTTTGAAAGCCCATTTCAATCCCAGCGGGGGAGTCGATCACAATGTAGTCATACTTACCGACTAATTGAGC
Source organism: Oscillatoria sp. (assembly GCA_011390515.1). Classification (GTDB taxonomy): domain Bacteria; phylum Cyanobacteriota; class Cyanobacteriia; order Cyanobacteriales; family Laspinemataceae; genus Laspinema. The sequence continues at coordinate 10,752 of JAABSJ010000021.1, read as the reverse complement.
GATAATTTGCTTCATCTGATCGGAGGTAACGACATCTTTCATGCGGTTTTGGGCTGCCGGTAATAAAGATAGGTTGGGCTGCCGCTTATCTTTGACTAATGCCTGTTCTAACCGACATTGACCGGCGAGGACCTCGACGGCAGTGTAGACGATCCGGTTTTCCAATCCCAGAAGCAAGTCTAAATTTCGCAGGCCGAAATCGGCATCCACCACAGCAACGTTGCGGCCCCGTTTTGCTAGAGCCATACCTAGATTTGCTGTGGTGGTGGTTTTGCCCACTCCCCCTTTACCCGATGTGACGACTATAATGCGACTCATGTAATGAAGACGACTCTACAACTAACTGCTAGTGGATTGGTTGGTGTGTCTGACTCTCCCGGATCTAAAGAAGAGAGGCAAAGCGACGGACCTTTTGGAAGGCTGTCACGATCGAACGAGCCGATTTAATTTAGCACGATCGCGGAACCCTTGGTTGAGTGGAATGCGATCGCTTAAGATTTTAGTTCCAACTGAGCTTTAGAAAAATCAGCGGCTTTGGCAATGCGGATCCCTTCAGGAGAGACATAGGCGACTTCCGGATAAAAGTCGGGGAGGGGTTCGGGTGCGCGCGCTACCCAGTCGGCGATCCGAATTTGGGTGGGTTCCATTTGGAGTGCCATGACGATGCATTGCTCGTTGCCATTGGCACCGGCTTGAGCAAGTCCGCGCAACCGTCCCCAAACTAAAATATCGCCATCGGCAATGATGGATCCGCCTGGGTTGACATCGCCGACGAGGACGACGTTACCGGGATGACGGATTTCGACGCCCGATCGCAAGGTGGTTTCCAGATACAGGGGGTCGGCGAGGGCTTTTCCCGTGGCGACGGGGTTGGGATTAAAAGGAGTAACGGTGGTGCGTTGTTCGACGGAGTATCCGGCGGTGACGGCAGCAACTGCGGTTTGACGGCGAGAGGTTTCGATGCGTTCTAGTTTGAGTTTGGATGCGGCGAGGGCTTCGGCGATCGCCTGGAGTTGTCTACCATCTAATAAGCGGTCCTGAGCGATTAACTGCACCGAGGTGTCTGGTTGCCAAAAGCGATCGCCTGCATTCAGGCGCTGCCGAATCTGTTGCAAAATTTCGGTCCAAGTCACCTGGGTTGTGGTATTGGCATCGTTACTGCTACTTTCGGTGGGCAATAGGAGTAACAGGGTGCCGTCCTCTTGGGTTTTAAACCGAACTTGTGCATTAGGGGCGATCGCCTTGAGTTCGGAAATCGCTTCGGGTTCGGTTTCGTTCGGTTCTCCCTGTTCGGAAACGCTGGACTCGGCTGGTTTATCTTGGGACTCTGCCGGTTCAGACAGGATGGACTTGTCCGAGTTGGTGGAAAGAAGATCCCCCGGTTCGGAAACGGTTGATTCGGTTGATTCGATAGGAGAGAGTGAGGTATCAGAACTCATGCCAAATATTGCCTATTGCCATCCCGTTGATGGGATTGTACTTTCGATCCGCATGGATTTTAACATATTTGACGGGACTTGAGCGCTTTGGGATTGTTGGGGTGGCTTTAACTGGGGGCGATCGCCACGAATTGGGGTCACCCGGAGGAATGGGTCCTGTGGCAGTCGCTGCGGTTGCCGTTCTAAATCATTCCTGAACAGTGCATGAGATTGACCAAGGAATCGAGATTGACCAGAATATCTTCATAGAGGGGATGATTGTAATACCGTCTCGGGATTGATGTGGGAGTTTTATACTCGTCTAAACTTTCTCCGATTAAATAAGCATAGTCTAAGCCGATAATATTGCTAACGACCCAGTAGTTTACTGACACCATATCTCGGGCGAAAATTTCTATCAGTTGAGTTCCGGGATTACAAAAGACTGTATTGGTTAATCCAGCACCATGAGGAGCGATAATGGCTTTGGCATTGGCAAATAAGGCGACTTGTTCGAGAAAGGAGAGGGATTCTAGGACAATGGGCACGAATCCGTAGGGGGATAACCGGGCGATGGTTTCATCTTCATTGAGGATGCGGCGATAACTGGCATGGCGACGACTGATATAGATGCGATCGGGGGTTTTCAGTCCCTGGGTTGCTGCTTTGTTTAAAAAGGATTCTCGGAGGAACTGACAAGTCCAGGGAGACATTAATCCCACGTCTCCCGGTAAGGACGGCACGACTAAGTTTGGGGTTTTGATATGGGGAAATTGAGAATTTTTGATAATTTTGTGATTCGGTATTCCCAGCAGATTTAAGGTTTCTCGCTGAAAGGGTAAATGACGACTATTAACCACGAAAAAATCAATGGTTTCTAATTCAATTCCTGCTAACTGTAATAATTTTACCCTGGGCAATAAATCCGCCATCCAATGATAATAAGTGTTGCCTCCTCTCACGGATAAAAAGGCCGTCGTTCCTTCTAGGGGAGTGGGTGGGGGTAATTTTTCAGAAATAGCCAGGGTTGAGGCGCTGCCTTGACAAAGTTGGTCGATAAAGCGACCCTCTGAGTTAATCACTGCGGTGGAGTAGGAATCCCCCCAAGCGCGTCCGGAAGGAATCCAGGTGACAAATGTTTCGGGATTCTGATAGATTTCCCACCTAAAATAGGAATGAAGGCTGTTATTATATGTTTTGGGGGGCCAGAGTTTGACTGGACTTTTGAGATTAATTTCTATATATTGACCATTTCGGTACGTGGTAAATTTAGAGGAGATAGCAGTATCAGAAACCGAGGGGATAAACTCTGTCAGGAGCGAGTGAGTGATGAGATGAATCGCACAGGACAAAGCCTCTCCTATACGATTTTTGCGAATTAAGGCTTGTCCTAAATTCAGATAAGCCGATTCAAAATCGGGCTGAATTATTAAGGTTTCAAGATAGGCAACAATCGCCTCATCCAGCCGTTCTTGGTCTAGGAAGACATTGCCTAAGTTAAAATAGGCAGAATGTAAGTTTGGATCCAAGGCTAGGGCTTGTTGATATAAGGCGATCGCTTTGCTCAACTCCCCTTTTTTTCGCCACATCACCCCTAGATTCAAATAAGATTTGGTATGATTTGGGTCAATTTTCAAGGCTTGATTATAACATATCATTGCTTCATTGATTTGGTTATTTTCAGCAAATTCACTGCCAAAATTCAGGAAAAAATCTGCTGAAATTAAATCCGGTTGTAGTTCTAAAACTTTCAGATAACATCGCAGAGAGGGTGACAGATTGCCTTGCGATCGCCAAATTTCTCCTAACCCTTGGTAACTGAGAGCAAAATCCGGCTGAAGTTTGATAATTTCCTGAAAAAGTAACCTTGCCTGGTGGGAATTCCCTTCCTGGAGATGCCTCTGAGCTTGTTGATAGAGAGATGCCGCTTGTTGTCCGGATTGAGTCATAGAAATTGCTTGAATTTGATTCATAGGGATGAAAAAGTAGCAAATGCAAAAATTCATAGTAGTAACCGCCGGAAATTTGACTTCCCGGCAGTCATAAATCTGGGAATTCTACTCGTAATTTTCTGTTAAGGGAACTCCAAAAAATAAAATCTCCAAAACGTTCGTAGTGACGGATCAACGGAGTAGCCCCGTCAATGTCGGAGTAAATGCTTGCGCCCCTGGGGCGCAAGCATTTACTCCGACAGATACCTTCCTTTCAGTTGAATGGTTGGATGATTTATATTTTGCAATCCGCTAAGAAGCATGAGTGAGTCGCTGATAAACCGTTACTAATCCATTGGCATCACCCACATTACCGGGAAATAAAACCACGGGTAAATTCGGAAATAAAGGATGATTTTCCGGAGTTTGGACCATCGAACAACCGGCAATAATTTGACCGAGGAGACGGGCGCTGGTTAAGGCTAATCCGGTACTTAAAACATCATTGGAGGTAATGCCTCCCTTGCTAATTAAAAATCCGATATCTTTAGGCAAACCGCGCACAACATCCATTAATAAGGCAGAAACAGCGACGCCAAATTCTAAGCGGGTTTGAACATCGGGAAAAGCAAGTTCTTGGCGACTGGTATAAACTACGGGAGTGTTTCCCTCCTGGTGCGCTTGCTGGACTTGTTCCAGAATGGTTTGTAATAATTTTTCCCGTTGGGTGGGGGATTCTTCGAGTAAATGGGAGACATCAATTTCAATGCCAGTGACGGAGGTTTCTAGGAGTAGCCGTTCTAATTGTTGGGTGGTTTTTTTGACGTGAGAACCGACAATAATGGCCCCGGGTTTTGCTTGGCGCACAAATTGACCCATGTCGGTAGCGGGAACGGGTTGTGATCCGAGATTGGCGAGGGAGGTGAGAAGACTGGCTGCACTCCGAAATAGGAAGCGTTTCCCTTGACTGGCAGCGGCGATCGCCTCCGTAGCAAAGTTGTCCAAATCCCCTTGATTTTCTGCATCCACGGCACAACAACGGTTACCGGATAACTGCATTAACCGTTCTCGAAGGGAAGAATTTGTGCCGGTTTCCGAGGAACGCAAATCCGAGATTAAAAAGCAGTCAACTTCGGTGGCGGGAATCCGTCCCTTGGTTTTTTCTGCCACATAATCGGGAAGATAACTATATTGATATCCAAACACTGAATCTTTAGCAAATTCGGTTTCGTGAACCGGAGTTTCTACGCCATCAATGATCAGGTAATGGGTACTATTTTTGGTGATGCGTCCTCCTTCAAAGAAGGCGGGGACGAGGAAATGTGCATCGAAGGGACCGAGTTCTTCGGCGATCGCATCGGTTTCGATGGGATAATGTCCGCGTAGGGTGGAGTCGGAACGACTGACAACCAGGAAGTCTGAGATATTTTCTGCTGCGAGTGCTTGTTTGAGGTTCTGGCAGACAAGGCGAGTGGTGGCATTGGCGCGATCTGGGGTCAGCGATCGCGTATTCGTGAGAACGAAGAAGATGGGGACTTCCTCGCGCAACCCCAGGCGCAAGGTTTCTACATCCCACTGAGTCAGCAATAGGCAACTGTGGACTGTTTGGGAACCTGTGGGATCGTCATCGAGAACGATAATTTTCGGTTGAGTGTTCATGGTTATTTTTGACGCGATTGTTGCCATTTTCTCATCTTCGGGGAACAGGCGATCGCAATTCAACCCAGATTGAATGCAATTCCTGGAGAAAGCTGGCGACACCCTTTAACCGAATTGCTGCAAAAACGACCCAACCAGGAGGGGTTGAGAGAGCGAGTCTCTTGAGTGGTATTTAGGGAACTCCAAACAATAAACTTTTCAAAATCTTTTAGAAGAGATCCCCCCAACCCCCCTTATTAAGGGGGGCTTTTCTGATTCTACCCAACTTCTAATGCAGAATTTTTTTATGAAAATCCCTAGGGAACTCCCAACAATAAACTTTTCAAAATCTTTTAGAAGAGATCCCCCCAACCCCCCTTATTAAGGGGGGCTTTTCTGATTCTACCCAACTTCTAATGCTGAAATTTTTTTATGAAAATCCCTTAAAAACTGTTAATAATGATGCCGTCTATCTTGGAGTTTTCTAAGTTCTCCTTGGGTGTTTAAGGCAATCTGCAAGGCTTCATTCAGCAATCGTCCCCGTTCACTGGCTTTGTCGCTGACTTGCAAGGCTTCGATCGCATTTAGATTATTGGCAAATAATTCAGGATTGCGTTCGATAAAATTGCGATTTTCTCTTAAAATGCGTTCGGTTCTTAAGGCACGGATTAAATCTTGGCGGGTAAGTTTCAAGGCATCAATGATGTCATCGCGGTTGCTCAGTCGGACTCCGGGATTTCCCACATCTTCCAGGGAGTCATTGAGGTCGATCGCCTTAATTAAATCATTATAATTTTCGACATCATCGAGAAGTCCCAGAAGGGAATCCCCTTTCCGAGTATTATTTTTCAGCCACATAAACCGGGTGGCGATCGCACTGAGGCAGGTGGTACTCGCTAGGGTTCCCAACACAACCCAAGATGGGGCATTATTAAAGGCTAAATCTAGGGGAACTCCTCTAATTTCCCAGGCAATCCAATCTCCTAGGGCTAACAATGCGATAAATAAAATAATGGTTAAACAACTAATCAGTAACGTCTCTTTATATAAAAAATTTGACCTTCTGTTAGGATTTTCCATCGTCGAAGGTCGAATTAATTCATCTACGGACACCCCGCTGAGGCGTCTGAGTTCTCCTCTGCTAATTTCTAAGCCTTGTAAATCTCGTCGCACGGTTTGATGCTCCTATCGATAAAATTGCCACGTACCCTTGGACTGTTCGCTATCTTAACAAACTCAGGGATGGGGTTTCCCTGCCGGATATCAGATGGTTTTAGGTGGAGTCGGGACTTTGAGGATAAGGGGATGGGGGTTGATGGGATAATTTGCCAATTTCCTGATTCGCACTGAGGGCAATTTGCAAGGCTTCATTGAGCAGGCGTCCATGTTCGCTGGCTTTGTCGGTGACTTGTAAGGCGGCTAAAGCGGTCAAGTTGTTGGCAAAAATTTCAGGATTTCGGGCGATAAATGTTTTATGTTTGCGGAGGATTCGTTCGGTTCTTAAGGCGCGAATTAAGTCTTCTTTGGTTAATTGGAGGGCTTCAAGCACTTGTTCGCGATCGCGTAAATGAACGTCGGGATTTCCCACTTCTTCGAGGCGATCGTTGATATCAATGACGCGGATGATATCATTAAATCGCTCCACTTCATGCAACAATCCTGGCAGAGATTGACCCACGTACTTTTTCACCCAGAAAAACTGGACCAGTTTTGTGAGAAATAATCCCCCAACCAGTTGGGTACTCAAGAACAACCACTCGAAGGGAAAGGTGAGATTTAAAAGGGCGATCGCCACGGGATAGGTTAAGCCGACTGCAAAGGCGACCAGAAACGGTAAATAGCGAATTAAACCCGGTGAATCGGGTCCGGGGTCTAAACTGAGTAGAGTCGAGATAGAAAAGTGGTTAACCGCTTCAATATCCAGACCACTCAAGCGTTTAAGTTCAGTTTTGGGGATGGGCAAGTCTTTGAGGTCCGGTCGCACAGCGTGAATCTCCCTATCTTGTGGATAGTCCAGGAGCATGGATGCTCCATGAGGCGATCGCCTGTTTTATTCTGGCACAGACCGAGGGGTTTGAGCAGAGTTCCGGGGAAGCACCTCTGAGGGTGACTATCAATAACTGGTATTTATTAGCAATAATTTTTAAAGAGGAGAAACAGACGGGGAGAATCTGCCAGTCCCTTGAAACTCCCGTCCCTGACTTGATATGAACCCTCGTCGGTTTCTTTCACCTCAATTTTACAAACCCTCTTGACAAACTCTCTAAATTTGATATAGGCTTTTTGAGAATCTTTATCAAATAACAGCATCAGGACCCGCCAGGGTCTCTGTTGTGGGTTCGAGGAACGTAAACGACATGGGTAATTTAATGGCTGCGGGCGGGATAGTCTCGGTACCGCTCCTGATTGCTTCAATTCTGGCATTAGCGCTGATTGCAGAGCGCCTATTCTTCTGGTTTCGGGTGAATCGCCGCCAGGGGAGAATGGTCCGAGAAGTCTTGCAACTGTACCGCCAAGACCCCGATTTGGCGATGAAAAAGCTGCAACTGAATGCAGATTTACCAGTCGCCCGAATTTTTTTAGAGGCCCTGGAGTTAGATGACCCCAATCCGGAGGAGTTTCGACTGGCCCTAGAAAGTGCGGCCCAGGCGGAAATTCCTCTGCTTAAGCGCTTCAATATGGTGTTTGAAACGATTATTAATGTCGCCCCGTTATTGGGGTTATTAGGAACGATTTTAGGCTTGATGCAATCCTTTGGCTCCCTGAGACTCGGAGATGTAGGGGGGAGCAATACCACCGGGGTAACCGGGGGGATTAGCGAAGCCCTCGTTTCTACAGTCATGGGATTAGTGGTGGCAATTTTTACCCTGCTGTTTGCTAATACGTTTCGCAGTTTTTATGTGCGACAGATTGCGTTAATTCAAGAAGTCGGGGGTCAACTTGAGTTACTCTATCGTCATCGTTATGAAAGAGACCGAGGAGAACAAAAGTATGCGTCTACCCGATGAACCGGAAGCTCAAGCTCAGATTAATATTGTCCCGATGATTGACGTCATTTTTAGTATTTTGGCGTTTTTTATCATTTCTTCGATGTTTTTATCGAAATCCGAAGGATTGCCGGTGAATTTGCCGCAAGCCTCTACGGCGGCGGTGCAAACGGAGACGGTGAAATTAACGATTTCTATTGATGCTGAGGGATTGTTGATGCTGGATGAACAGGCAGTCGCCTTGGAGGATTTAGAGCAAGCAGTGCGCGATCGCATGAAGGCTGAACCTGTTTCGGTGGTGGTGTTAAAAGCGGATAAAACCGTGGAACATGGACAGGTGGTGGAAGTGATGGATCGGGTGCGGCGCATTGAAGGGGCAAAATTGGCGATCGCTGCTGAAAAACCCTAATTCAACGCGCTTTTTTCGGGGCTGATTTCTGATTTTTACCGACAAAGGACTGGGTTTGTCCCGAGAAATCAGCCGCGACAATTTTTTAAAATTATCTGATTGAAAATCATGATTACAGCAAGAGAGTAAGATACTCCTATTTTTACAACAAAGAATCGCTATCAGGACTTAGGCATATTTTGATAACCCACAAATGTAGAGGCGATTCGCGAATCGCCTCTACATTTAGGGTTTTATTTTAAAAATGGCGTAACTCCTGGCTATACATTTCACGCGCACAGGAAACGCTGAGGCACTTGCTCAAGTGCCTCAGCGTTTTTATATAGAATTCAAAGGGTTGAATTGCTGTGTGATGCGATCGCCGAGATTAGTAACGGTCAGAAGAAAAGTTGCTGTTCCGACGACCACCGCCGCCACCGCCACCGAAGGAACTCCGGTTTTCACGGGGTTTGGCTTTGTTGACCTTCATATCGCGACCCATCCATTCTGCACCATCCAGTGCTTCAATTGCCGCAGCTTCTTCAGTCTCACTCTTCATTTCCACAAAAGCAAAGCCGCGAGGACGGCCTGTTTCGCGGTCTGTGGGAAGATGAACTCGCTGGACCGAACCATATTCGGCAAAAACAGCACTTAAATCATCTTGGGTTACGTCGTAAGAAAGGTTGCCTACATAGATAGACATGGGATGTCTCCAAAATTCACGAGTTGTAGAGTTTGAGATTTCGGAGAGAAGCTGCCAATACGAAAAGGGAAATACCTACTCAATACCAGAAACAAACGCTACCACCGAATTCACTCTCGACAGACATATTAGCACGCTTTGGTCAAAATGAAAACCCCTAAAACGGCTTTTTACAAAAATTAACATTTTCCCGGAGGCGGTGAGTGGAAATGAGGGGAGTTTGAGGCCGCAATCCTTATCCCTAAAGAGTTATAGCCAAATTAGTTGTCGGTTTGTCCCCAACTTTAAGCCGAGACTGCACCCTGAAAAAACGGTGTTCTTCGCTGTTGGCCTAGGCTTGATTCAAAAGTTGTAACTAAGGATACAAAATGTTTGGGAGGTAATCCTATCCTTGGCGATCGCCCCGGAATCAAAGGAGTCACCTCGTGCCCAGAGGCAGATCTCAAAGGGTAGCTTGTGAGACCCGTGAAACTGGAGGATTCTATCTTAAAGCAGAACCCTTTTCTTCCCCTGGAAATTCCCCAGTCGAAAAAAATAGAGACGCAATCGATTGCGTCTCTAGGGCATCTACCGGATCTCAACCCCCAGCCGCAAAAGCGACCATCACCAAAGCAGAAAGCGCTAAACCTGGGGAAAGTAACAGCACAAGCATTAATAAATCATGAACAGTCATCAGAGTTCTCCTGAGATTTCATAGGGACCGTTAATCCTAAATCCGGTTGTCCAAGACCTACTTTCCTGATTTAGCCCGCGCAGGCGGGCTTTGTCCGCTTTCCTCCCCACCCTTGAGGGTAAAGACCTACTTTCCTGATTTAGCCCGCGCAGGCGGGCTTTGTCCGTATAGCCCCACCCTTGAGGGTGCGGGTTTTTGCAGACCTCCGAGGACCGGATTTGGTATAAGCGGTGATTTTCGTTGATCTTAGCACGGGTTGCCTCGATGCACCGAACCCTTTGTCCGAGGTAACCCCCGACGATTGCCCCGCCAAACTTCTCCCCCTAAATTTTGTGCGGCAGTGGTTTTATTGTAACATTTTGTTAAATTCAGAGAAAAAACAGCGAACCATGAACCTCGAACTCTTGTTTAATGCCGGGAACCTCTTTGTCTTGCCCTTCTGGTTATTGATGATTGTCTTACCCAATTGGGGAGTCAGCCGCAAAGTGATGGAATCTTATCTGCCCTTTGTCCCCCTCGCCCTCTTGTATATTTATCTATTTTTCGGACAAGTGGATGCAGAAACAGCCCAATCCATGTCTAATCCCACTCTGGCGGATATTGCCCGATTTTTTGGCAATGAAGGGGCCGCAGCTACGGGCTGGATTCATTATTTAGTCATGGATTTGTTTGTGGGTCGCTGGATCTATTGGCAAGGACAACAGACCGGGGTTTGGACGACTCACTCCCTGCTGTTATGCTTGTTTGCAGGTCCGATGGGATTGTTATCTCATTTGGTCACTGCCGGGGTCACGGAAAAGTTTTTCCCCAAATCCTCGGACTCTGTAACGACTCCCGTTTCTGCGGAAGGATGAAACGAGGGGACAATTTCCAAATATTTTCCTCACATCTATTCAGGGAATAGATGATTAAATCTAGGACCAACGAAAATAGGGACAGGATTTACCCAGAGGTTGAAAACTAGCCCTGTCAAGGTGCATTGATTTGTAGGGGCGCAATGCTTGCGCCCTCCGG
>JAABSJ010000211.1 GCA_011390515.1 Oscillatoria sp. | reverse complement strand
CTCAAAGGTTTTGGGCATCCAGAAGTTGTAGTAATGGATGTCACTGAAACAGCTATTGAACGTCCCAAAAAAAAGCAAAAAAAATACTACTCAAAAAAGAAAAAATACCACAGCATAAAAATGCAAGTGGTCATCAATCAAGAAACTAAAGAGATGATTTGCCTAAATTTTGGACCGGGACATTGCCATGATTTCAACTGGTTTAAAAAAAGCCAGGTCCATTTTAATCCAGAAACCGATAGTTTACAAGATAGTGGATATCAAGGGATAAAAGATTATCACCCTAATAGCTACACTCCTAAAAAGAAACCTAAAAATGGGAGTCTATCTGCTTTAGAAAAAGACTACAATCGGGCTTTAGCTAAAGACAGAATAGTGATTGAACATATTAATAGGAGTCTAAAAATTTTCAAAATTTTGTCAAGTCGTTATCGAAATCGTCGCCGTCGTTATGGTCTCCGTTGTAATTTGTTGGCAGCACTTTACAATTATGATTTGGCTCTGGGGTCTAAAATTCAAAATTCCTCATTATAACATAGATTTTTTTTGCAACAAGAGGTATATATACTCGCCGTGTCGAACTTGTCGTAGTTAAGGACTGTTGCATACAATCACCTCCGATCGCGCGCATTCTGGCATTGGGGAAGGTTTTGTATATCAGAGAGTTTTAGTAGCGATCAATGATTTTGAAATTAGCAGTGGAGAACAGTAATGTTAGATATCGATGAAATGGGACAAAAAGAAATACACAAACTGCTACATAAAGTAGGATATGGACACCTCGGCTGCATAGGCGAAGGGTATCCATATATTGTGCCTATGCACTATTACCTTAAAGACTCAGAAATATATATTTTCACAACGGTGGGAATGAAGACTGAGTATATGGATGCAAATCCAAAAGTTTGCTTACAGATCGAAGAAGTTCACGATCTGGTGCACTGGCGCAGCGTTGTTGTGAATGGTCGCGCTGAACGCCTCACTGAGCAGCAAGATATTGATCGGGTGAGGCAATTTGTCAAAACGCAAAATCCAACTCTTTCGCCTGCGATCAATCGAACCTGGATCGATGCTTGGGGACGAGCAGAGGTGATTGCAATCTACCGCATTCACGAGAATGAAATGAGCGGACGCACGACTGATGGAGTTAGCAGTCAGTGAAATCGAAAAAGTTGGACAAACTTATTTTAGAAGGCTGATTTTAATTCGGCGATCGCCTCTCTAAAATTTCTCCCTAGCTTCCTTCTCTGTAAATCTGCCAACCAGGGCATCACATTAAATTAGGAGGATTAATTTATGAACCGCGATCGCCATCAACATGGACAAACCAAACCCAAGCCAGGACACGCTGGGCACCACGAACACAAACAGCAACTTGAAAGGAATCTGCCTGATCCACACAGCAATCATAGTGGTCACGGTAAACAGCCCAATCACGCTCAACACGCAGGTCACGACAAACACGCTGGACACAGCCCAGAGATTTTCAAACGACGCTTCTTTATTTGCTTGGTGCTAACGCTACCCGTCCTCTATTTTGCGCCATCGTTTCAGCAGTGGTTTAACTATCAAGCGATCCAGTTTCCCGGTTCAAATTGGGTAACGCCCATTCTCTCCACCGTTATTTATTTCTATGGTGGCTTGGTTTTTCTGAAGGGGGCTTACCACGAACTCCACAGTAAAATTGGCATGATGACTCTGGTTGCTCTAGCCATCACCGTAGCCTTTGTCTATAGTGTGGCAGGGACTCTCGGATTGGAAGGAGACTCTTTCTACTGGGAACTGGCAACCCTAGTTGATATTATGTTGCTGGGTCATTGGATAGAAATGGCTTCTGTGCAGGGAGCCAGCAATGCGCTAGGAGAACTTGCAAAATTAGTGCCTTCTGTTGCTCACAAGCAGGTGAATGGGCAGATAGAAGATGTCCAAGTAAGCGCATTAGTTGAGGGCGATCTCATTCTGATTCGTCCTGGCGAACAAGTCCCCATCGATGGTGAGATCGTCGAGGGAACTTCCAATGTCAATGAATCTTTTCTAACTGGAGAGTCGCGCCCAGTGGTCAAAAAAGCCCCTGATGAAGCGATCGCTGGAGCAGTCAATGGCGAAGGTGCGCTAACCATCAAGGTGACTCGTACCGGAGATAACACCACCTTGAGCCAAATCATGCGGATGGTCGAGGAAGCGCAGGCCTCTAAAAGTAAATTTCAATCACTCGCCGATCGACTTGCCTATTGGCTTACCCTGATTGCAATCGGGGTCGCGACGCTAACCTTCATTATCTGGCAATCGGTTGGAACAGAGGGGTTAACGTTTGCCATTAACCGTGCAGTGACGGTGTTAGTGATTACTTGTCCCCATGCGTTGGGCCTAGCCATTCCCCTGGTGCTCGTCAATGCAACGGCGATGTCTGCTAAAAACGGTATTTTGGTGCGGAACCGAGAAGCGTTTGAACGAGCCAAAAGCATCAAAACAATCGCCTTCGATAAGACGGGAACATTGACGACAGGACACTTTGGCGTGCAACGAGTTTATACAGATAGTATCGATGAGTTAAAAGCTTTGGGCATTGCTGCTTCTCTCGAATCTTTATCAGAACACCCGCTTGGACAATCGATCGTAGAAGAAGCCGACCATCGAAAAATCGAGCTTTCCAAAGCCAGTGACTTCAAAGCAGTTCCCGGTCAGGGCGTTGAAGGCGTAGTAGACGGTCAGCGCTATCGGGTTGGCAGACCAGAATGGGTGAAGGAACTGAAATTGCAGTTTCCGCCAGGGTTGGAAAAGGGACTACAAGAACGTGAATCTCGTGGTGAAAGCGCGATCGTCCTGATGGACGACAAACAAGTTCTTGCCCTCTTTGGTTTGGCAGACCAAGTGCGACCATCGGCACGAGAAGCGGTTGCCAAATTACAGAAAATGGACGTGCAGGTGGTGATGATTACAGGCGATGCCGAAGCGGTTGCCAAGGCGGTTGCGGGGGATTTGCAGATCGATCGCTACTATGCCCGTGTGCTTCCTAAAGACAAAGCGGCGCTCATCAAGCGGTTAAAAGCTGAGAAACCAACCGCCTTTGTGGGTGATGGCATCAACGATGCACCGGCTTTGACTGAGGCAGATTTAGGACTGGCGATCGGGGCGGGAACTAATGTGGCGATCGAGTCGGCTGATTTAATCTTGGTTAAAAGCGATCCGCTGGATGCAACCTACGCGCTTAAACTTGCGAAAGCAACCTATACCAAAATGGCTCAAAACTTGTTTTGGGCAACGGGATACAACGTCATTGCTATTCCCTTAGCAGCAGGAGTTGGCTACTCATTCGGTATTCTCTTAACACCCGCCATAGGCGCAATTTTGATGAGCGTTTCGACGGTCGTTGTTTCACTGAATGCCATGTTGCTACGTCGCATTCGCTTGAGTGATTAACTGCATATCTTGGAGGATTAAGAGTTTATGTCCAAGAGAATCGTCCAAATTCTGGCGGCACCAGAAACAAACCTGTTTCTCTTTGCCTTTTTGCTCAATTTTGTTTACGAAGTTTGGCAGGCTCCCTATTACGAATTTTACAGAAGTCCCTCTTTAGCCGACAAAATCAAAGATTTGACTCACTGCTCCTTCGGTGATGGGGTCATCATTCTATTTAGTAGTTGGGCTGTGAGTGTGTTAGTTCGTTCGCGGGATTGGGTGCTTTATCCCACCTCGAAGCTGGCGTTCCTGTTTACCAGTGTTGGGTTGGTGATTACTCTGGTAATCGAAACCTATCGAGTTAATGTTTCTAAAGTCTATGGGGTTCCGGTACTGGCAGTACCCATTCTAGGGATGAGTTTACTCGCCGTAATTCAGTGGCTCGTTTTACCGCCATTCATCCTTTATCTGGCTCGCCGTCATATGTTGGGCTATCTCGAACGGAGGTTGAAATAACCCGTGGTTTCTTTGGCAACTCTTGCTCTTGTTTTGTGTTTTTCAATAGGGAGTCGTCTTTGATGTCATAGATATAATGATATCGCTTTGGATCAGCGATGCTGCTAAGACAAAAACGTTGATCAAGCTACAAGCTAGTTGAGTTACAGCAATAAATAAATTCGTGGAAGGTAATATGAATAAGAAGTTTTTAGTTTACAGCTTAGTCGGGCTACTCAGTAGTGGTGCTATTGCTGGGTGTGACCTTGTCAACAACCAACAAGGTCAGTCATTCCCGGCATCGGGAAATCCTCAACAACCTAGATCAGTCCAAGTTGATCAGCATTTTATCGAAATGATGATCCCGCATCACCAAGACGCGATCGACATGGCTGACCTTGCTTTGAGTCGTGCCAAACGCCCCGAAGTGAAGCAACTTGCTGAAGCGATTAAAAAAGACCAAACTCGTGAAATTCAAGAGATGCGTACCTGGTACGAACAGTGGTATGGCAAAGCAGTCCCTGAATATTCAATGACTGACATGGGCATGATGGGAAACCAACACGACCAAGGCCAGGGAACAGGCATGATGGGAAACCAACACGACCAAGGGCAGGGAACAGGCATGATGGGAAACCAACATGACCAAGGTCAAGGAACAGGCATGATGGGAAACCAACACGACCAAGGCCAGGGCATGATGAACATGACAACCGACCTCAACGCGCTCAAGCAAGCCCCAGACTTTGACAAGGAATTTGTACGGCAAATGATTCCCCATCATCAAATGGGAGTGATGATGGCTCAGATGGCATTGGGACGTTCTGCTGGTCCAGAGATTCGTACTTTGGCGCAGTCAATCATCCAATCTCAGCGTGCTGAAATTGCACAAATGCAAGGATGGCAGCAAGCCTGGAATCGATAGTCTAGCTTGCCTAGAAGGTGGGCGATCGCCTCCAGGTAATGCACCAAACAAATTAGGATTTTAATCCCAATTTTTTATTCTGTAACTGCCAGAGATTTTAACTTTAAACCCTGCAAGATCAGACTGTATCGTAGTTCATCAACTCACTTAAATCCTCCCTCAATTATGCACCACGTAAAAAGCAGTATGCACCACATGAAAACCGGCACACTTACGCCACAACTCCTGAGCAAAATGGATGCTTACTGGCGGGCGGCCAACTACCTCTCAGTTGGGCAAATTTATCTATTTGACAATCCTCTGCTCAAACGCCCGCTCACTCTCGCAGACATCAAACCCATGCTGCTCGGTCACTGGGGCACCACCCCTGGGCAGAACTTCATCTACGCCCATCTCAACCGGGTGATTAACCAATACGACCTCGACATGATCTATGTCTCCGGCCCCGGTCATGGGGGGCCGGCGGTTGTGGCCAACACTTATCTGGAGGGCACCTACAGCGAGATATATCCCGACATCAGTCAGGATGAGGCTGGACTGCAAAAGCTCTTTCTGCAATTTTCGTTTCCTGGCGGCATCCCCAGCCATGCCTCACCGGAGTGCCCCGGGTCAATTCACGAAGGTGGTGAACTGGGCTATTCCCTCAGCCATTCGTTCGGGGCGGTGTTCGACAATCCTGGTCTCGTCGTCGCCTGCGTGATTGGCGATGGTGAGGCGGAAACCGGGCCGCTGGCGACGGCGTGGCAGTCTAACAAGTTTCTCAATCCCGTCACCGATGGCGCGGTGCTGCCGATTCTACATCTGAACGGCTACAAGATTGCCAACCCGACTGTGCTCGCCCGCATTGAACCGGAAGAACTGGATCAGTTCCTGCGCGGCAATGGCTGGACACCCTATTACGTCGAGGGAGATGATCCGGCGTTGATGCATGAAGCTATGGCTGCGACGCTCGACGTGGTGGTGGACGCAATCCACCGCATCCAGCACGAAGCCCGTGTTTTGGGTGACACCCAGCGCCCTCGCTGGCCGATGATCGTGCTGCGATCGCCGAAGGGCTGGACAGGGCCAAAATGGGTGGATGGTTTCCAGATTGAAGGCACATTCCGGGCGCATCAAGTACCGCTCTCTAATCTACAGACACATCCCGAACATCTTAAACAGCTTGAAGCATGGCTGCGTAGCTACCGACCGGAGGAACTTTTCGACGAGCAAGGACGATTGAACCCAGAACTGGCGGAACTTGCGCCCAAAGGCGATCGCCGTATGGGGGCCAATCCCCACGCCAATGGCGGCCTGCTGCTGCGCGACTTGGTCATGCCCGACTTTCGCCAGTACGCGGTGAACGTGCCTTCCCCCGGATCGGTACAGGCTGCCGATGCCCACGAACTCGGTCTGTTTTTGCGGGATGTGGTCAGCCTCAATCGGGAGCAGCGCAATTTCAGAATTTTTGGCCCCGATGAAACCCTCTCCAACCGTTTGAATGCCGTGTTTGAGGTAACCAACCGCCAGTGGGATGCCCAAACCCAGGATAACGATGAGTTTCTCGCTGCCGATGGTCGAGTGATGGAAATGTTGAGCGAGCACCAGTGTGAAGGCTGGCTAGAAGGCTATCTGCTCACGGGGCGACACGGCCTTTTCAACTGCTACGAGGCGTTCATCCACATCATTGACTCGATGTTTAACCAGCACGCCAAGTGGCTGAAGGTGACGGCAGAGCTACCGTGGCGGCAACCGATCGCCTCCTTAAACTACCTACTGGCCTCCCACGTCTGGCAGCAAATGCACAACGGGTTTACCCACCAAGACCCAGGGTTTATCGATCACGTTGTCAACAAAAAAGCCTCCGTCGTGCGCGTTTACCTGCCGCCCGATGCTAACTGCCTGCTGTCGGTTTGGGATCACTGTTTACGCAGCCGCCACTATGTCAATGTGGTGATTGCAGGCAAATATCAAGCCCCGCAATGGTTAACGATGGAGGAAGCGGTCAAACATTGCACCGCAGGCATTGGTATTTGGGACTGGGCCAGCAGTGACGGGGGTGCTGAACCCGATGTGGTGATGGCCTGTTGTGGCGATGTGCCCACCCTAGAGACTCTAGCTGCTGTCTCTATCCTGCGGGAGCATTTGCCCGACTTGAAAATCCGCGTGGTCAATGTTGTTGACCTGATGCGACTGCAACCGGAAAGCGAACATCCCCACGGACTCAGCGATGAGGCGTTTGATGCCCTCTTTACCCAGGACAAGCCGGTGATTTTCGCCTTCCACGCTTACCCGTGGCTAATCCATCGGCTGACCTATCGCCGTACCAACCACGGCAACATTCATGTGCGGGGCTACAAGGAAGAGGGCACCATTACTACGCCCTTTGACATGACAGTGCTGAACGACCTCGATCGCTTTCATTTGGTTATGGATGCGATTGATCGCCTGCCGCCGTTAGGTGCTAAGGGGGCTGATCTGAAGCAAGCGATGCAGGCCAAGCTAATTGAGCACAAACAATACATCCACCAGCACGGTCAAGACTTGCCAGAGATCCGCCACTGGACATGGAGTTCGGGGTTAACGCGGTAAGCAAAACCAGCGGCGGAAAAAACACCTGTACCGACCTGAAGCGAGGAAAAGGAAGCCCAAATGCCCATTCACCTGAAGAAAGTCGAAACCTTGGCCAAATTATACCTAGAAGGCGACCCTGCCGAAATTTCTGATGCAACACTCGCAGAATTGTGTGATTGGCTCTGGGAGGAGTTTCAGAATACCCCGCTCAACCTAGAGTTCTCAGGGTACGAGCGCTATGACAATGCCGCAGAGATGTTCGCTGATATCAAGCAAAGTCATCTCTGGGTATCTGCCGAAAATTACGACACAACTATGGGACTTAACCCCATCTATGGTTTTATTTTTCAGGGACTGCATGACAATGACCACTACCAAACCCAAAGCGATTTCAGCCTAGAAGGAGAAATCGCCACCTACAATGCCACCGCAAAACGTGCGCCGAGTCTAGCCATTCAAAAGATTATCTATTCTGAAAGTGTGCTGAGACCGGCTGCCTATATTTTCTTGGGTCATGCGCCAATCTCAAAAATTGTTTTTCCATAATTCAATACAAACACTCAATCCATAAGTGTCTTGGTCGCTCAAATTAACCTCACTACGAAGAAAAAATCATCCCATGACTATAACCATACTGTCATTGAAGACCACTAAAATTCGTTGGGCAGACCTCATTGAGTATCCCCAACATGGTGCTAAAAGTAAGGTTCTGCTAGAAGATGGAAACTGCCGCTATGCGCTGATGTCTCTGGCGGCAGAATCGACCATTGCAGAACATACTAATCCTCGCAATGCGACTGTGAATGTGATTGAAGGACAAGGCGTGTTGATGCTGGAAGATGAAGAGATTGTTCTAGGATCTGGAGTCTTTGCTTTTATACCCGCCAACGCACGCCACGCGCTTAAAGCCGTGACGAACCTCGCCTTTTTATTCACGCTCTCTGAACCAGTTGCTGGCTCTAATCATTGACCTTATCGTTCCAAAAAATTAGGAAACTACTATCATGATTCGACTGCTCGTTAATTTTCTGGAAGCCTTGTTAAATACCTTTTATCAGGGTCGCGATCGCGTCTTTGCACGATTTTTTGTACTGGAAACCGTTGCCCGTGTACCCTATTTTGCTTTCACCTCCGTTTTACACCTCTATGAAACAATGGGCTGGTGGCGCAAATCTGACTGGCTAAAAGTGCATTTTGCCGAGTCCTGGAATGAACTGCACCATCTGCTGATTGCCGAATCCCTCGGTGGCAATGATCGCTGGTACGATCGCTACCTTGCCCGGATCGGAGGATTGATTTACTACTGGATCATTGTTTTGGTCTATATGCTCAACCCCTCTGCTGCTTACAACTTCATGCAGCAGGTTGAAGAGCACGCCTATCACACCTACGATCTATTTCTCAAAGAGCACGGTGAAGAACTTAAACAAATGCCTGCGCCAAAAGTAGCAATTAACTACTACCTAGATGGCGACTTGTATATGTTTGATGAATTTCAAACGACGCATTCTGAAGCCTTTCGCCGTCCTCAGATTGAGAATCTCTACGATGTCTTTGTTGCCGTTCGCGAAGATGAATTAGAGCACGTCAAGACGATGATTGCGTGCCAACAACCTGAAGCCAAAGAGACATTCCAAAGCCCCCACGCCGAGAATCGTCCTGCACTTCCAGAATCGGTAAGAGCCGCGATTGAGTTACAAACCGCGCAAATCATACAGGAAGCAGAGAAAGAACCCGTTCAAATAACGTAATTGCCAAGGAGAAAGGCCATGTTAGATATCAAGGAGCGCCCGAATTGGAATGTTTTTAGGGATGGTTGTCCCCATGGTGAAATGCCCATCCAAATTTCCGATCGCGCTGATCGACTCATCGCTCGTCTTCGCATTCTGGACGGAAATATTGCACTCTTTTCCCCTGGTCAGTTTGGCGGCGTTTTGGCTACACGCTGGATCGGGTTAGCGGTGGATGAAGCACAGCATTTCCCCCTTGGCACGGCATCAATCAGTATTTTCACCTTTGATTCTCATCACCCCACAGTGCCGATTATCGCTTTGGGATTTCCATAAAAAAACTTCTGCATTAGAAGTTTTGCAAAATTGGAAAAGCCCCCCTTCTTAAGGGGGGTTGGGGGGATCTCTCCTAGAAGATTTTATTTTTTGGAGTTCCCTTTGTGGAATGCTGCCTCTCACGAAATATTCAAAAAAGATTCTCTATCCTAAGGGTACTGCAATCTGCATTTCCCTATCGTCTGCCTATCCTTGCCTGGAATATGCGCTGCTTGCCACAATCATTTCTGCGTGATTTTCTAATATTAGGAGATATCCCATGACAACTTCTATCGATCCAGAGAAACTTTCCAAACTATCTCTAGAAGAACTTCAGAAACAACTAAAAACTTCAACTCAGGGATTAAGTCAAAAAGAGGCAAGCGATCGCCTATTGCGGGATGGTGAAAATCAATTACCTGAAGAAACGATTAGCCCGATCATGCAGTTTCTATCGCACTTTTGGGGACCGATCGCTTGGATGATCGAGGCGGCGGCGATTCTCTCGGCATTGGTGGGAGACTGGGTTGATTTTGTGATTATTTTGGTATTGCTGATTGGTAATGGCGTGGTGGGATTTTGGGAAGAGTTTCAGGCAGGCAATGCGATCACCGATCTCAAAGCAAAACTTGCCCTGACAGCAAAGGTTAAACGCGATAACCAATGGGGGACTATCCCTGCTAAAGATCTTGTTGCTGGCGACCTGATTCGCTTACGGTTAGGTGACATTGTGCCAGCAGATGTACGTTTTTTGTCAGGAGATCCCGCACAGGTTGACCAATCGGCATTAACAGGGGAATCGCTACCTGTAGAACATCAAATTGGCGATGTGCTTTATTCAGGTTCGATCATCAAAAAAGGAGAAATAGATAGCATTGTCTATGGGACAGGGGCGCGGACTTACATCGGTAAAACTGCACATTTAGTGGAGTCTGCTCATACTGTCAGTCATTTCCAACAGGCGGTGTTAAAGATTGGTAATTACTTAATTATATTTGCCCTAATATTAGTGATGCTAGTGCTGATGGTGGCACTATTTCGAGGCGATCCTTGGTTAACCACACTCAGGTTTGTATTGGTGTTAACCGTCGCTTCTATTCCCGTCGCCATGCCTACGGTGTTATCGGTGACAATGGCGGTCGGCGCTCAAAAATTAGCTAAAAAACAAGCGATCGTTAGTCGGTTAGCGGCAATCGAAGAGATGGCAGGTATGGATATTCTCTGCTCCGATAAAACGGGAACTTTAACCCTCAATCAATTAACTCTGGGCGAACCTTTCTGTGTAGAAAATAACTCTCCCGAATTGCTGATTCTTAGTGCGGCTCTTGCTTCCCGCGATGAAGATGGCGACCCCATCGATCTTGCCATTCTCAAGGGACTGAAGCCCGATCAAAATTTGGATAGTTATCGAATAGTTCATTTTCAACCCTTTGACCCTGTAAGCAAGCGGACGGAAGCGGAAGTGGAAACTGCCGATCGCGATC
>JAABSJ010000210.1 GCA_011390515.1 Oscillatoria sp. | reverse complement strand
TCGTTGTTTCTTGTAGGGGCGCAATGCTTGCGCCCTCCGGAGGGCGCAAGCATTGCGCCCCTACAAATCAATACACCTTGACAGGGCTAGGGTTTGAACCCCCGCCGGTTGTTGCAACTCAACCCTCAGACGCACCGAGTCAGGATCAGGATTCACTGTTCCGGCTCTTTTAGCCTAACCGAGGGACAAGCTGTCCTCTGCCAAGCATCGCCCCGAGTTCATTTCTGCCTCCGTGGTTACACCTGTTGACCTATTCCATTAATGAATCTTCATAAATTTCGCTCAGGGATAGGGTTAATCCCAGGGATTGCAAATGCAGGTCTTCTTTGGGATTTAAAAGCGTTTTTTCCCAGTCACCTGCTGCGGTTTTGCGATACCGTTCAATCCCTGTTTGGTCTTGAGGAACTAGGACATATTCCTGGAAACTGGGTAAGGTTTGATAGGCAAAAAACTTTTCCTGACGGTCCGTAGCGACGGTATTAGAAGAGAGAACTTCTACAATTAAGCGCGGTTGAGTTTTATAATTAGGATTGCGGTCTTCCGGGTCACAAACCACCATCACATCGGGATAATAGGCCACCTCTTTCGAGGGAATCCAGAGTTTCATTTCCGCAGTAAACACTTGGCAGGGGGTATCCCGCAGTTGGTCGTATAGTTCGGAACCGATATTAATAGCAAGGCGATCGTGTTGGGGACTGAGGGTTTCGATTTCAAATAATTGACCAGCGATGTAGTCATGGCGAACGGAACTGGTTTTCTCCAATTCGAGATAGTCTGAAAAAGCCAAGGTTGTCGGTTCGTCGTCCATTTTATCGGTGCCAATTCAGGGGTCGAGACTCATTGTAGCGGGTTCTTGCCACCGGGAGGCGATCGCCTTGTTCACCCCCATTTGTGACAAGAGGCAAAAAACTCCGCCCGAAACTCGGTTTCTGGTCCCCTACCCAGTCAGGACTGGCGATTCTCGAATCGCCTCTACATTAATTTAGGGTGAATTCTTAAAATCTGCCATTTGTGACAAGAGGGACCAAAATTGAAACTTGTATCAACATAAAGCTAGGGCAAGTGAGGGAAAAGTTCCCAGAAGAGGGTTTTCCAATGTAAAGAAATCATAACAATTAGGGCAAAGTAGGGTTGGCGGATTCTCCTGATATAGCGAAGAGAAACAAGGCAGAGAATGACGCGGATGAAGCGAATTAACCTAACAATTGTATCCCGAGTTACAATTAAGATTGACTTAATTCCTACTGGGGATAGAGATTAGTCAATCATTTGCAGCCATCCGCGTCGGACTGCATAGACTAGGCGATCGATGAGGGTAATTTCTTCATCACTGAGGTCCTGTTCTAAAAGGGCAAGCTGGATAAACTGCCGATCGCGTTGGGTAATCCGCCCGACGGAATAAATATGAGAAAAAACATCGGTTACGGTCAGATTCGGGAACTGGTAAATCGCATCTATAATCATCATCAGAATTTTTCAAACTTTCAAAATTTCTATGGGCTTATGAAGCTACCATAAACGCGATCATCCTGATTCAACCACCGCAGATCTATAGAAATCGAGTCTCCGTAAATTCTCGGATATTCGGATCCGTGAATTCTCGTATTTCCAAAAGCAGAGGCAAAATAACTTAATAAACCGGCGATCGCCGGGAGTCTGCTACCCCATAAATGGCCGCCAGGATCAACCATCCCAAAATGTTCACCCGAGAGTCGAACAGGGTGACATCGAATAAGTGAAATAACGTACAACCGGCAAAGCTGAGGAGGTAGGTGAAAAAAATCAAGCGATCGTTTGTGGGCACTCCAGGGACAGAGGCAGTCGCCTCGGAATTTCCCTCGGAAGGCAGATCGGACCAATGCTTTAATGTTAAGACCCCTTTAGCCAGGACCCAACCGACTAATCCGGACAATAACAGCATCCCGGGAATCCCGGTTTCTGCACTCAGCATTAAAAACAGGTTGTGGGGATGACCCATCCAGACTTGAGTTTGAGCTTCGTAGAGTTCGGTAAAACTTCGCAATCCCCACCCGGTGATGGGGCGAGTCTGAGTCAAATCCCAGGCAAATTGCCATTGTGTCTTGCGCAGGGTTGCTACCGGGCGATCGGGATATAACTGGTCCGTGATTCGCATCCAAAAATAAGCGGGAACGATCGCCTGTAATCCTTGGCGCAGGGGGTGAGGTGCAAAGGCTGACCCCAACACCGCAGACAGGGCCCCGACAATGAACAGTAGCAGCCAACGCCATCCCAGGTACAGGATAAACGCCAAGCCAGCAAAAGAGGCAAGTGCCCAACCATTGCGGGAATTGGTCAACACCAGGGCGATCGCATTCGCCAGTAGCGCCAGGGTCAAAAATACTAACCCCCACCCCACTTTTCCTTCCTCTCCTGTTACCGAGAGGTCAATGGTTTTCACCACCCGGGGATCGCGGGGATCGCGGATTTTTTCCTGTTGTTTCGGCTGTTGTTTCAGGGTTCGCCATGCCTGAAACGTCTCACACCACAGTCCTAAACCCAGAATAAAGGTCATTAAAAAATAACTGGCTAAAACATTGGCATATTCAAACACCGATGCCATCCGTCCCGGAGGTGCGCCGGTGGGATCCAACCGCCAATCTAAGATTAATCCTACTTTGACAGGTCCCTCCCATCCCCAAAAGAGTTGACCCCAACCAATGACGACGATGGGGACCGAGGTGGCGATCGCAATCCAAGCGATTCGCCGCATTTGTGCAGGAGTCTGGATCAGCAGGCTAAAGGTGACAAATAGGGCAAAGAAGGGCAGAAAATTAAATAATCCCAGGAAGGCAGAGAGGCGATCGGTGGCAAACAGGGTGGTTAAGACTAACCATAGGGCCAGGAGTCCAAATCCTTGGTTGAGCGATCGGGCTTGAATTTCCCGATACCGTTGTTTCCAGGTGCCAAACAGGGCCAATAACAAACCCACCCCTCCCAGTAACGGACTCATGGGTAATAAAAATAGTCCCACTTGGGCGCTATTCCACCAGAGTTGTAACCGGCGATCGGGATGGCAAATGGTCCGCAGGGGTAAGGATTTGGTCATGAACAGAGTGCAGGGTTAAGGATGAAGTGGTAAGGATTCGGGACATAACGAACTAAGAGTACGACTGAAGTCGTTACTACGAACAAAGAGAACGACTGAAGTCGTTACTACAAACATTGATTCCGACCATCTTCCCCATATCCCCCAACAACCAATGACCAATGACCAACAACAAATGACAAATGACCAATGACAAATGACCAATGACCAATGACCCATTACGCAAATTCCCAACAGTCACTGCGGGTCAAACGAATTTGGGCCAAGGTAAAAATGGTGGGGATAATGCGTCCATAGTTGGTGGCGATGGTGCGCCAGCCTAAATCGGCGAAGAACCAGCCCCAGAGGACGGGTCCGAGTAAGGCTAGGGCACTGCGGGCGGCCCCATAGCGGGCGACAGAGACGGCCATTCCGCGTTTGGCAGTTTGGGCGGTGAGGTAAGTCTGAACTTGACCGGCTGCCACTGCGCTGCCACGAACGATCGCCGTTTGGGCGACTTGATACCGGGCAAAATGGAGGGCAAACTGATGGGCAATATGTTTCAGGACGATCGGCTTGACGACGGAAGTAAAGGCTACGGCACTACCGCCTTTGAAGAGTAAGCCGAGGGGGTCTTTTTGGACCGACAGGGGCAGAGGTTTGGGAGTGGTTGCCGATGCCAGCGATCGCTGAACTTTTACTGTCAAGGCGTTTTGTTCTGATGCCGGGAGTTGTCGCCATGCTTTGCCTAACAAGCACAGAAACACCTCGGCTTCTAAATCCGTGGTGGAGAGGGCTTGAGAATAGGGGATTTTTAAATAGCGGCAAACTTGGATGAGGGTTTGTCGGTAGGTGACTTTGCGGGTTTTTCCGGTTAAAACGGTTAACCCATCGGCGGCGAGATAGCGAAATCTTTCTTCGATCGCATCTAGCCAGAAATCGCGATCGCGACTTTGGATATCGATCGGTTCTGGAGTTTGTAGGTAATCAATCGGATTAAAGCGACGACGGAACAAGATGTCCGTGATTTGCTGTAATTCCTCTTCTGTGGCTAACTCTAGCGCTGCTCTCAGTTCGTCCAAGGTTGGCTTCCTCCCCTGTGCTTGTCTTGTAAACCCTGCGGTTTCGACAGATTGGCAATCTTGATGTTTTTGATGGATTCGGGCAATCAACCGCCAGAAATATTTACCGTCTGTTCCTGCCTGCTGAGTGGACCGATTGCTGTTAGCTTACTCGAAACCGTCCCCAATCCGGTAGATTAGTCAAACCCCTTTTTCCTTTTTTTTACAACCGATGAGGACAAACCGATGAGCGATCGCATCCTTGAATTTGATATTGCCGTGATCGGTGCGGGTCTCGCGGGATTGACCGCAGCCCAATCGTTGCGGTCTGTGGGTCAAACCGTTGTCGTCCTCGAAAAATCTCGCGGCGTGGGCGGACGAGTGGCTACCCGTCGATTATATGATACCCAGGCTGATTTTGGCGCACCGTTTTTAGATCCGAGGGGAATGCTGTCTCAACAGTTGGTACAGGCCCTGTCTCGGGCGGGAATTGTGGTCCCTTGGACGGATACGGTTTATCATATCAAACCCACACCCTTAAGGGTGGGGCTATCCGGACAAAGCCTGCCTCCGCAGGCTACTAGCGAAAACAGTTCTTTGACAAGTGGATGGGGTATGAATCCTGCGGCACCCCTATCCGCTCCTTATTATGTGGCCCCGGCGGGGATCAATGCGGTGGGCAAGTTTTTGGCGCGTCAGCTAGAGATTTGGCGTTGCCGTCGCGTCCAAACGGTGACCCCCACGGATGAGGGATATTGGCATCTGGCGTTAGAAGCGATGGGAGAGGTTGGGGATGCGGCTGTTCCTTTGGCGGTTCGGGCAAAGGCAGTGGTGATGGCAATTCCTGCACCCCAAGCGGTGATGCTGTTAGAGTCGGGGGAGTCGGGTTTGCCCGGTTCGTTTGTCGATCGCCTCAAGGCGGTGGAGTTTGACCCCTGCATCAGTGTAATGGCGGGGTATCCGGCATCGAAACAACGGGAGTTAGTCCAGGGGGAATATCGGGGGCGATCGCTACTCTTTCCCCCAGAGAGTCCCTTGCGGGGAATGTTTTGGCAGAGTAGCAAGGGTTCATGCGCGACTCAACCTGTGTTTGTGTTGCACAGTAGCGCCGAGTTTGCCGAACAATATTTAGACGCCACGGACTTGGAAGCAGTGGGGAGAGAATTGTGCGATCGGGCGGGGGAATCGGTGCTTCCCTGGTTGAAGGACCCAGAATGGATGCAGGTCCATCGTTGGCGCTATGCCTTTTGTCGGCGTTCCTTAACAGAACCGTTATTGACAGCGACGACCCCGTTACCGATGGTTTGTGCGGGAGATTGGTGTGGCGATCGGGAAATTGAAACCGCATTACAGTCTGGTTTAGGGGCTGCCGAATGGGTGAGCGATCGCCTAGGGGGAGGACCGATGCCACAAGAGGCGAGTTTATGGGAGGCGATCGGCACTGAGAAATAACGGAGTTAATTGCAATATAAATGTAGAGGCGATGGGAGCATCTCAATTTTGCCACAAAGGGGAATTTACAAGTCTTGCTCCCCCTTCCCTCGTAGGGAAGGGGGCTGGGGGGTTAGGTCTCTTTGCCTTCTTGAGATGCTCCCGAGGCGATTCGCTTTCTCGCCCCTACAATTGCTCTTAAGCCCCCCTTTTTAAGGGGGGTTGGGGGGATCAATCCGGAATTTTGCAAGCGGTCTAATAGAGATCATGGGGAAGTCCTAGAGTCTCAATGAATTGCCTCTACAGAGCAGATTCAGACTCCCCATATCCCCGTTCCCCTAAATATTGATACTTTGGGGAATTTGAGAAGGCAGCAAGAACTTGTAAGGCATAACCCGGGAAGAATTTTTCTTGGTAATTTCCTTTTCGATATCTTTCAATCGATTTTGAAACTTACCCAGAGCCGCATTAACTTTGGAATCCGTGAACTGTTTTTTGGAATAGCCACCCAGTTGAGTATAGTGCACCGAACCCAGCAAATAACAGAGCTGAATTTGCTTTCCAGCTTTTTCTAGGGAAGGTAGCCACTCCATCCAATCCATCGACTCATCAGGATTAGTCGGTGCCGGGGAATAAACGGCTAACGGAAAAGCCGGAGCATAACTCATCAGTTCATTCTGGGGAAAATTCACCGCTGCGTGTTGAGCGCTGGCGATAAAAATTACACTACAGACCGTATCAATCAAATAATCCAAGGTTTTAATGGCACCCGAAGCATCTTCCCCAAAATTCTCAAGGCGACCGCCGGAATGGGACACTAATTCTTTGGCCCAATTTTGTAAATCTGCATCAGCAACAATCTGAGCATCACTGGTATAGCAAAGCCGTAAATAATCACTGACCCATTCATGAAGGGCATTCCAAATCAAGAACCCATCATCGCGATAGGGGTACTCCGGTAACTGAGCGCTATTGGTGACTCCGCGACTGGCCAATAGTTTGGGGAAAGAAACATCATTGAAATGATGCAGATAGCTTTGCGCTCCTTTAACGGCAACCTCGGTATCGCTTTCGATTGAACTCGCAAGCAAGCGATCTATCCCCCCTTTTTCGGCAATTAAGTTTGTATGAGAACCGTAATTGATTAACACTGTTCCCTCGAAGTGAGGGTCAAGCAACACCCGTAAACGGTGGGTTCGGGGTAATATCCGCTTAGTTGCCAGCACAAACGGTTCTATGACCAAGTGAGTGCGCCCCAGGTGGCTCACCAGTTCGTGATAGTTCACATCCGCCATTTGGAAGATCGTCTTAGCCACCATCCAACTCTCCCGCTTGAGTGGGGTAAAGACCGGGCCTGTACAATCGGCCCCAGGCTGACACTGAATCGCCACCGGGAGCAAATTCCGCACTGAACAGCCTTGTGGGGGGACCGCAAATAGTCCTAAAGGCGCATAAATATATTTTTGGTCGTCAGGAAATGTCCCATTTTTCATGCCTTCCAACAGGGAATAATCGGCTTTATAGAGCCGCCCTTCCTGGACTGCTGCGGCCAGAGAGTCTGAGGTCCCGATAATCTTCGCATATCCTCCCTCTGGCAATTCTTGGGTGAGGCGTGCGACGAAGGGGTCACCATCACCGACCTGCTCAATCATCAGTGGATTGGGTCCTGCCACCTGCATATAGGCAAAAACCTCATCCTCCTGAAACCGTGAACTAATCTTCGGTAAAGAGATCTGAGTAAATAACTGATTGTAGTCGTTAAGACTGGGTGCTGCCGCCAATGAGTCCACAGAAAATGAAACTTCCTCGGAGGCAGCTTGTTGCTCATCAAGCTCCACCAACTTGCCACTGGATGTAATCGCTTCCCGGAAAGCTGCCAGCAGGGAGTCTGAGATGCCTTCTGGTTCTTCCGTACCCGATGGTACGCTAAAGGAGACATCTTCTGATTCTGAAGCGGCAACTTGCTCCTCAAATTCCCGGATTTGTGCTTCTAGTTCAGATTCCGGGGCTGCGGAAATATCAAAGGACACTGAGGAGGAATCCACTGGAGAGAGTTCGTCAGAAATCTCTCGGGTTAAGGCGGCTATCTTCAAGGCCACTTGCTCTAGGTCTTGGTCACTTTCGGCAGATTGGATTTGTTGGTCCAGTTCTTCTAACGCTTGGGCTTTTTCATTGAGTAAGTCCATATCCGCTTCTTGGCCATCAGTCACGCTGAAAGAAACGAGTCCGCTCCCTTCTGTGGGCCGTTTGCCAAGCGCGTTATTCACCTGAAGAACGACAAGCTTCTGCAGGACTTTAAGTATCCATTTGGGATTGGGCAACTCTTCTAGCGGTACGCGAAAGCCTGTGTCCAAAAGAGGCGGCCCTTCTGTCATCGCCAGAGGGGGAATACAAGTATAGTTATATTGATAGACATCGTTACCCAAGTTTTTGCGAACTGTGAGCACTACTTTATACAAAGCTAACAAAGTCTGTTTCACGTTAGCGCTATTGAGAACTGAATAGGCTTGTATCACAGGTAGAGGCATATTTTCTCCTAATTTTACCCAGCACTTTTGTTCAATTTCCACCGAGAATTCCCAACTTGAGATCTTCTCGGTCTATGTATGAAACCCGAGTTCTCTTTTTTCATCAGAACTGCTGTTAAAACTACCACATTCTCTCGGAACTTTATGTAACATTTATATAAATTTTGTGAAGAATACTTAATATAAGTTAAACTAATGAAAAAGCAGCCAAAACCCTGATAATCTGGGGGTTTAACCGGGAGGGAATAGCTGGAGGATCCTAATTTTTTTCATTCCAGAGAAAATTTAATAAATATTACAGATTCTTGACGGCCAAGGGTAAGCTATGCTCCAATTAATTATCACTAGAACCTTTAACACTCCCATGCCGATTGAAACTGTACCCGGGACTTCGTTAAATTACTACCTGATCGCTTTTGATGCAAAAGGCAAAGAGCGAGAGGAAGAAGGCGGACTGATCAGCCAAAAAGCCTTAGAGTTCTTGAAGAATGAACCCATCACCGATGTATTCATCATGAGTCACGGATGGATGGGTGATATGCCGGCTGCACGATCTCAGTACAATAACTGGATTGGCGCAATGGCAAAACAAAGCGCCGACCTGGAAAAAATCAAACAGATTCAACCGGGATTTCGTCCCTTATTAATTGGCCTGCACTGGCCTAGCAAGCCTTGGGGTGATGAAAATTTGACCAGTGCGAATGTGTCTTTTAGTGTGGGAGAAGAAGATCCGGTCGATCGCCTCGTAGATGAATATGCCGATCGCATTGCCAATACCGAACCCGCGCGAGCAGCATTAGAAACCATCCTGCGATCGGCGATGG
Organism: Oscillatoria sp.; assembly: GCA_011390515.1. Lineage (GTDB taxonomy): Bacteria > Cyanobacteriota > Cyanobacteriia > Cyanobacteriales > Laspinemataceae > Laspinema. The sequence continues at coordinate 2,039 of JAABSJ010000210.1, read as the reverse complement.
ACAACAACGACCCAGAGAGCTTACCCCCGGAAGTCGTCGCCGCCTACCAAGTCTTAAACCAAGAGACGGATTTGGGGGCTGAAGGAGAAGGGGCCGCACCGGGTTCCGATTGGGAAGGGTTTGATCCCGAGGCCGTCTATCAAGCCAGTTTAATGTCCGATGAACCTGTCAGCTTTGGCCTGGGGAGTTCAATCCTGGATAAGGCCTTGGAACCCCTGCGGGTTTTGTCCTTTTGGAAAATGAAGGAGTGCGCTCGCCAAATCGGTGAAACGGCGGGATTTAACCTCTTAAAACAGCTTCAAGAGACCGCTACAGAAACCGTGAGATTCCACCTCATGGGACATAGTTTCGGATGCATTGTGGTCTCTAGCACCCTCAACGGACCCAAAGGAACGGGTACTTTAGTCCGTCCCATAGATTCCCTAGTTTTGGCACAAGGAGCTGTCTCCCTCTGGTCTTACTGCGCTAAGATTGCCTACGCACACAATCGTCCCGGTTATTTCCACGGCTTAATCGCCGAAGGTAAAGTCGCCGGACCCATTGTCGTCACCTATTCCGATTACGACTATGCCGTAGGCCGGATGTATCCAAGGGCAGGAAGAGTCGCCTTTAGCAGTGTAGACTTTGCTCCCGGTCAACTGCCTAAATATGGCGGAATAGGCAGCTTTGGTATCGGCGGGGATGATCTGGGAACGGAAAATATCTATATGCTCCCCACGGATGGTCGCTATCAGTTTAAACCGGGCACTATCTACAACTTAGAAAGTAGCCAGTTCATTTGTGATGTAACCGCCGGACGGACCACCGGCGCTCATAATGATATTTACAAACCGGAAGTGGCTCATGCCTTCTGGTGCGCAGCTTATCCGATATAAGGGCTAGGAAAAGACTCGGTGAAGTGCGGCTGAGTATGGGGAAACCCGAGGGCCACTCAACCGCAGCCCATGCGATCTCGTTTGATTGATTCTCAGTCCGGTGATTCAGGGTGAATCCCCGCTGAATGAGTCGTTATCCCTACAGGAACCAAAGCAATGACGGATGAGCTAGATGAGCTATTGTTTATTAATGGCGTTAATGGGGCAACCGGCAATTATTTACTGCCGCCCTTAACTGAGGAACAGATTTCTAAAATTGCCCAGGGGGAAGAGTTCGATCCAGAAGAACTGGACGACCTCCTGCGTAAAGATAAGCACGTCAAAGGACTAGAACCGGATTTTGCTCCGATCGAAGGAGTAGACCCGAAGAAACTAGAAGAAACAGGTTGGGGAGTCATTTTTACACATAATGCCGATCCAGCCATCAAAGATGCCCTGAGCGAACTGTTAGAACATCGCAAAAAGCAGGCCACCAAGAACCAAGAGCATTACTATCAGGAATATAGCGGCGTTCGGGGTTATCGTCCTGGGGAGTCCAAAAATCAATTTCTGTCTCGTCATGGGGTGGGACCTGGCCCAGCGGATCCCGACAAAATGCCCTACTATCTGCTGATTGTGGGAGACCCGGTTGCGATTCCCTATCGCTTTCAGTGCCAGCTTGACGTTCAGTATGCCGTAGGGCGGATTCATTTTGATACGCCGGAAGAGTATGCGCAGTACGCCCGCAGTGTGGTCCAAGCGGAAACAACCAATCTGTCTCTCTCTCGCAGTGCCAGCTTTTTTGGCGTCTGCAACCCAGCAGATGCGGCGACGAACTTGAGCGCTCAAGACCTGATTGGGCCATTGGCGGAATGGATGGTTCAAGAACATTCCGACTGGGATGTGAAAACGATTCTCAAGGAAGAAGCGACGAAGGCGCGGTTAGGGACAGTGTTAGGGGGGAGTGAGACCCCCAGTTTGCTATTTACCGCGAGTCATGGGATGGGATTTCCCAACGGGGATCCGCGACAACTGCGGCACCAAGGGGCTTTGTTATGCCAGGATTGGCCCGGTCCAAGGCAATGGCGACAGCCGATTCCGGAAGAGTTTTACTTTTCTGGGGATGATTTGGGCGAGGATGCGCGGTTACTGGGAGTAATTGCATTTCTGTTTGCCTGCTATGTG
>JAABSJ010000209.1 GCA_011390515.1 Oscillatoria sp. | reverse complement strand
ACGACTGAAGTCGTTACTACGAACGAAGAAAACGACTGAAGTCGTTACTACGAACGAAGAAAACGACTGAAGTCGTTACTACGAACGAAGAAAACGACTGAAGTCGTTACTACGAACGAAGAAAACGACTGAAGTCGTTACTACGAACGAAGAAAACGACTTCAGTCGTTACTACGAACACCGGAGAACGACTGAAGTCGTTACTACGAACGAAGAGAACGACTGAAGTCGTTACCACGAACTTGGGAGAACGCCTGAAGACTAGCAGTTCTCTTAGCGGCTGCCTCCATAATTATGTAAAAATGTAAACCAGTCGTACAAGTCCTATCTGGCTAGAGTTACTTATTGTGTTTGTCCTCTCCGGCTACGAATATCTCCTGGGTTTCCTGTTAGTTTGCAGCCTAGTCCCGATCCTGGCCCTCAGTACATCGAGATTAGTTAGACCCAAAGCAGGCTTTCCCGAACGGCGAACCACTTATGAATCTGGCGTCGAACCCATTGGCGGGGCATGGATCCAGTTTAATATCCGCTACTATATGTTTGCCCTCGTCTTTGTGGTCTTTGATGTGGAGACCGTCTTTCTGTATCCCTGGGCTGTCGCATTCCACCGACTCGGAGTGTTGGCCTTTATTGAAGCCCTCATTTTTATCACAATCCTTGTGATTGCTCTCGTGTATGCATGGCGTAAAGGAGCCTTAGAATGGTCATGAAATCTAATTCAACTCCCGCAAATCTGAGTGAAGGAAGGCTCATCAACCCGATCGCCCGACCTGAAGTCACTCAGGAACTCTCAGAAAATGTCATCCTCACCACCGTTGATGACCTCCATAACTGGGCGAGACTCTCTAGCCTTTGGCCCCTGATGTACGGCACTGCCTGCTGTTTCATCGAATTTGCTGCTTTAATCGGGTCCCGGTTTGACTTCGATCGCTTCGGGTTGGTCCCCCGTTCCAGCCCTCGCCAAGCGGATTTAATCATTACCGCAGGCACGATTACCATGAAATACGCACCGATTTTGGTGCGTCTGTATGAGCAAATGCCGGAACCGAAATATGTAATCGCAATGGGCGCTTGCACGATTACTGGCGGAATGTTTTCAGCAGATTCACCCACCGCAGTGCGTGGGGTGGATAAACTGATTCCGGTGGATGTCTATATGCCGGGGTGTCCTCCTCGTCCTGAAGCGGTGATTGATGCAATCATTAAACTTCGCAAGAAAATCTCTAATGATGCGATCCAGGAACGGGGTCAAATTAAGCAATCCCACCGCTTCTACACTCGCAAACATAATATGAAGGCGGTTGACCCGATTCTGACGGGGACTTATTTGCAGTCTGCCACTCGCCAAAATCCACCGAAGGAGTTAACCGAGGCGATCGGAATGCCCGTACCCCCAGCCCTCAAAGCCAGTCAGAAGAAGGAGGAAAAACGTGCCTGAAGAGAAGAAAGAAACCCAAGGTTCTGAAGAGAAAATTGTCCCCACGGGGAAAGTTTCTAAATGGTTGACTGAAAATGGCTTTCAACATGAAGCCTTAGAACCGGATCATTTGGGGGTAGAAATCCTCAAGGTTGATGCTCAATTTTTGATTCCGTTATCTACGGCACTCTATGCCTACGGATTCAACTATCTCCAATGTCAGTGCGGTTACGATCCAGGTCCGGGACAAGATTTGGTGAGTATGTATCACCTAGTTAAGGTCACGGACTTTGCCGATCGCCCGGATGAAGTTCGCATCAAAGTGTTCGTTCCCCGAGAAAATCCCACGGTGCCCTCGGTCTATTGGATCTGGAAAGCCGCTGATTTCCAGGAACGGGAATCTTATGATATGTTCGGCATCGTTTATGAAGGACATCCGAATTTAAAGCGGATTTTGATGCCGGAAGATTGGATCGGTTGGCCGTTGCGGAAGGATTATATTTCCCCAGAATTTTATGAGTTGCAAGACGCATTTTAAGTTTTGGGAAATGATATCCTGAATGAAAATGCCCTCCTTTTGAACAAGGAGGGTTTTGTTTTTTATAGATCCGCTGCTTTTATGGCTGGATGCTCTAAGGGAACTCCAAAAAATAAAATCTCCACAACGTTCGTTCGTAGTGAACGCTCAATGGGGTAGCCCGGTCAATGTAGGGGCGCAATGCTTGCGCCCCTACAGATACCTTCCTTTCAGTTGAACGGTTGGATGATTTATATTTTGCAATCCCCTTAAGAACAAAGCCCCCGACCTAGAGTAAAGAGAAACCCAAGTTTTAAAACCCGGATTGGGTATTAATTTCTATCCTTTTTAGAGATTCGCTATCCTTCCCGAATAAAGGGCCCGATCGCCTGGACAAATTCGGCGGTTGCTTCATAGGGTAAAACATTTCGCCCATTAATTTTCACCCCTTTTCCATTCGGTAAGGCATTCAAATAAGCCGCCAATCGCTCATCCGGCGTTTCCTTTAACCCTTCCCGACTAATATTCGAGGTATTTTGCCCAATCACCACTAAAGTCGGTTGCTGAATGCTGGCGATCGCCCCTTCATAATCTTCCCGCCAAAATCCAGCAAGAAAGGCAAATACCGCGTGACGGGTTTCCAAATTGGCTGCCCCTTTTTCCAACATATCCAGCCAATTCTCATCCACAGAATCGGGATTTTCAAACAGGTTTTTAATCGAAAATGATCTTAAAAACTTTCGACTGCGGGCATACCGATAAAATGCCGTTCCCAATGGCGTATCAAATAACAAATTCCACAGGAGTTTGTTTTGTGTGGGTGATGCTTCTCGGGTCATGATTTTCCACCCTGGAGGGCCAGATAATGCCAGCTTTTGAATCCACTGGGTTTCCCCTGGGGGTAATTCTTTGTCCAGTTGCACTAATTTAATCGCCACCGGAAACAAAGCCCCTTGAGTGACGATAATTACCGGCTTTTTAACAACTGTTTTGATAAAAAACAAGACTTGTTCCGCCCAATCTTGGGGGGTATAAGTCACCCGAGGCATATCGCTATCCCCACAACCGAGTAAATCGGGATTGTAAATGGGATTGGTGTTACCCGCTTCATACCATTCTTGGCAAAACCGATACCAAAAGTTACCGGATAAACCCACCCCAATCGGATGAATTAACACTAAGGGAATTTGGGAGTCATCCCCGGGATAAACTTGATAAGCGCATCGATAGGTTTTCCAGGTATAAAACTGGGTTTGGGTTGGGGATTCCACAAGCATGATAGATGACCAAGTTAAATAAAGAACAATTAAAACATCAGCAACTCGCCAGATGGCGCGATCGCCTAATCCACCGAAACCGCATCCACATCAACGGTTTGAGTTTCAGGATGGGATGATTCATCATGAACTTCCTCCTGGACGTTACTGGGATTTAAGCTTTGCATCCATTCGGTGAGTAGTTCTGAAATGCCCCCCACGAACAAAAACAGCAAAGCCACATCATCAATTTGTCCTAAAATGGGGATGAAATCTGGGGAGATATCCAACGGACTAATCAGATAGAGTAAACTTGCCAAAATAACGGTCCAACGATATTTTGGATTGCGGAGGACTGTGCGATATAAGCTAGAAATAATCGATATGGGAAATTTCATGGAGACCTGCTTTATAACAATTTAAACAAACCAACTGGATTCAATTATAAACCAAAATTGGTCAAGTTTGGAGGGACTGAAGCGTTGCTGGAAAAGGAGTAGGAAAAGGAGTAGGGTGGGCACTGCCCACCGTAGGGAAAGGTGGGCAGTGCCCACCCTACAATTGCTCTTACTGTATGACCGCGTGAGTAGGGAAAGGTGGGAAGAAAGGTGGGCAGTGCCCAACCTACAATTGCTCTTACTGTATGACCGCGTGAGTTATATACTATCCGTGGTACTCGTGAAATTAAAGGCTTTGACGCGCACACCGGGAACAACACTACCGCCAAAGCGTTGCACCGATGTGAGGGCATCCACATCCCGCAACAGTTCCGGTAAACTTTGATTAAAACGGAGGTTTTCGATGGGGTAGGCAATTTCTCCATTTTCAATCCAGAATGTACCATCCCGAGTCATGCCGGTGACTTCTAAGGTGCGCGGGTTGATATAGCGCACATACCAAGCGCGACTCACTAGGATACCTTGTGGCGTTTGGGCAATTAAATCGGCGAGACTGGCGTCGGAACCCGTCATGACAATGGGATACATCATTCCGGTGGGTTGTTTGCCCTGCTGTTGCGCCCAATAGCGACTGTAGGAGAGGGTTTGGGGAATGCCATCGGTGATGATATCCAAGGCTGTATTACTCAATCCATCCTCGAAAAAAGTGCCGGATTGCAATAAGGGATGGGCGGGATTACGCTGGACTTGGACCAAGGGGCTAAACAGGGGTTCTCCGACGCGATTTCCGGCGGATTTTCCTGCTGCATCGGTGTGAGACATGAACGATCGCCCTTCGTCGGCAGCCCTTGCATCTAAATTCCAAATCACCCAAGGGAGTAAGTCGGCAAACGCTGCTGCATCAAAGATGACGGGATATACACCGGGTTTGATTTTGCGGGGAGACTGGGAGGCAATGGACCGGGAGATCGCCTGTTCGGTCATTTGGGCGATCGGGAGGCGATCGAGTGCTAAGGCAGTCCGAGAAGTCCAACTCGACCCCTTACCAATTTTAGCCGTCACACTGAAATCTGCCTCCGTTTTGCGATCGCTCGCCAATACCCCCAGAGAATTACCGATCGCCCGACTTGTCGCCGCTACACTCAAGGTCCCGGAACTTTCCACCCCCGATTCTGCCGCCTTCTCACACACTTGTTTAACCATTTCTCCTCGCCGCAGGGGAGAAACTGTCGCAGTGGCATCATCAAAAGCCGGAATCCGGCGATCGTAGGATTGGGGTTCGACGAGGGGAACCCATTCCGGGTCCTCCGGTGCAATCCGCGCCAATTCTTGCGATCGCCTCACTGTTTCTGCGATCGCCTCCGGGTCCTGTTCCGAAGTCGATGCCGAAGCACTCCGCTTGCCAAAATAACTGGTAATCGTCACATTAAACCGACTGCGACTAATATTTTGGGTAATTTGATTCTCGGAAAACCGACTCAGGGAAGATTCCCCATCACTCAGACTCACAAAAACGCCATCCGCTTGGGATTGCTTCAGGGTCGATTCCACCAAGGATAAGGCTTGGTCCTCACTCATGAAACTAGGGGCAGTTGCTGGGGTCATAGAAATTTTAAATTTGAGAGCTTATGGTTTATTTTATCACTTGGGAGATAAGGGTTGGGTAGATTTTCGTTTTTGCTTCTGTTTAAAGGGCAGTCAAGATATAGCGTTTTCCACAGTTATAGGGTACATTCTTTAGGAGTGCGAGCATCTTGCTCGCTTTAAAAATAGCGAGCAAGATGTGATGCCTACGGCACGCTCCGCGAACGCACTCCTTGTAGCCTCTGTACCCTATGAGTTTAGATAAAATTGGAGATTAAAATACCTGCTCATATCCGGATAGCGAAAGATTATTTCTAATCATCTTGACCCTCCCTTTCTCTAATCTGACGAATCAATTCGGTATCATCCGGTTGGGGTGGTAATTCTTTGTTGAGGGCTATAATTTTTTGATAGGCAGCTAATCCTTTCCTGCGGCGTACTTCCCGATCCAATGCCAGGATGACGACATCATTTAAAGTTTCATCGGGACTGCTCAGGCGTTGGGCGCTTTCTAGGAGTTCTTGGGGAATGTGAAGACTTACAGATCCTTCCATCGCTAATCACCAATTGGGATAACTCTACAATATATAGCAATCCTAAATGATTTGTAACATCTGTCTTCTCCCCTCTCCCAGAACGGGAGAGGGGTTGGGGGCCGCCATCGTCTTCCACGACTGATTTAGGACTGCTATAGCAATCCTAAATCAGTTGTGACATTTTCTTCTCCCCTCTCCCGCTTTGGGAGAGGGGTTGGGGGTGAGGGTCTTCCACAATTGAGTTAGAACTACAATACCACAATCTGACCGGGGTGAAACAGCCCGATCGCCCTCCTTTATCAATCTGGAATTTCCCATCCGGTAGTGGTGAGAAACCGGGTTTCTGGCCCAAAATGATGATAACTTGAGGACAATTTCTGTCAGAAACCCGGTTTCTTGTCCCCCGCCGCAATAATAGGGTTGATTCCCTAGGCGATCGCCACCCTAATCGATTATAAATAGATTATCCCTCGCCTGAGAGGGTGCGTCTTGACTCCGGTATCGATTAACTTACTGTATCGTAGGCAACGGATTTATGGCTACAGAGTCGTTTGAAAATGATAGTATCGGTTGGCAAACCCAACTCCTCGGACAAAAAATATCCGAATGGTGGGAACTGCAAATTGATAAACTGGAACTCCCTGATCTCCCTCAATTGCAACCAATTTCGGGGTTGGAGCAAGTGGCAAGGGCGATCGGATGGACGATTGTACTTTTAGTGGCAATCGGGGTTTTATGGCGTCTTACTGATGTTTTGCTACCTTATCTCTATCGGTTTTTTGGTCCCACTCCTCAGCGGATTCGAGAAACGAAGCTCACTCCAAAATTATCCGTGGAGGAATGGTTAAAGCGATCGCGTCAGTTTCAGCGGAGTGGCAATTATGGCGAAGCTTCTCGCTGTTTATATTTAGCCATGCTTCAGGGGTTGAACGATCGCGGAATGATTCCTCATCAACCCAGCTTAACCAATCGCGAATATCAGGCATTACTCCAGCAATATCCACGAAATCATGCCTATAAAACTCTCTTGCGAACCCACGAACAATTTTATTTTGGTAAGGAAGAAATTACATCCGAGAGATGGAGTGAATGTCAGGAAGCGTATCGAGACATTGAAAACAAATCATGAATTTATCTAATCGTAAATTAGCGGTGTTTCTAGTTTTGGCGATCGGGGCGATTATCCTGTTAACTTTTGTGATGGCCCCGGCAAGCAGTGGCCGAATCAATAGCGGTTCAACTTATCGAATTAATCCCGATGGATATGGGGCGTGGTATGCTTATATGGAAGCCCGACAAGCCCCGATTCAACGGTGGAAAAAACCCGTGGATGAATTAATTGAAAGTGAAGAAATTGATACGCCGGTGACCTTTCTCCATGTTGACAGTCGGTTCACCCGGGAAATCCGAGGCGTAAGCAATTCAAACCTCTTGTCTGAATCTGAACGAAACTGGGTCAGGCAAGGGAATATTTTAGTTATTTTAGGGGTGAGAACGCCGGTAACTGAAGCCCCCTTTAGCACCATTCAGGACAGCCCATTTGGGGAAGTAAAAATTGACACAATGAGACGAGGACGTAACAAAAGTCAAGTTTTGTTAGAGGATGAATTTGGGGCGATGGTTTGGCAGGAAAATATCGGTCAAGGCAAAGTTATTTATGCCAATACTCCCTATTTGGCAGCCAATGCTTATCAAGAAATACCGGGAAATTATGAATTTTTAGCCGCTCTGGTTAGCGAAGGCGATCGGCCCATTTTTATTGATGAATATTCCCACGGCTATAAAGATTCAGAGGTCATCGAACGGGAACAAAGACAGACGTTAGTGAATTATTTACTTCAAACCCCAGTCTTTCCAGCCTTGGTGCAGGGGATTTTGTTAACTTTTGTCTTGATATGGGCCAAAAATCGGCGATTGGGACAATTGAATCGGCTATCCACACCGGGAGTAGAAAATAGCAAAGCCTATATTCAGGCATTAGCCGGAGTCTTGCAAAAAGCAGGGCGTCGTGATTTTATAGTAGAAGTCGTGGGAAAAGAAGAACAATTGCAACTGCAAAAAGCATTAGGATTGGGTTCAGTTCTCCTGGATTCTGAAACCTTGGCACAAGCTTGGTCCGAAAAAACCGGGCGTCCGTCAACGGAATTAATGCAGCAGTTGCAGGTGATTTCTAAACCGCGTCGTCTTGGCGAGGTTGACTTGCTACGCTGGCTGAAAAAATGGGCGGCGATTCGTCGTGCTATTTCATTTTAAGGGTTAGGGATTCAAAGCATGAGTGAAACAAGGGCAATTTTAAAGCGCCTGGGTCAGGCATTGGACAAAATTGTTGTCGGACAATCGGCAGTGGTGCAACAATTGCTGGTGGCGTTGTTAGCGGGGGGTCATGTCATTTTAGAAGGGGTTCCGGGAACGGGAAAAACCTTATTAGTCAAGGTGTTAGCCCAATTAATTCAAGCGGATTTTCGCCGCATTCAGCTCACGCCGGATATTTTACCCTCGGATATCCTGGGGACGAATATTTTTGATATGAAAACCAGCAGTTTTATCTTGAAACGAGGACCTGTTTTTACGGAGGTTTTGCTTGCGGATGAGATTAACCGGACTCCCCCGAAAACTCAAGCTGCTCTGTTAGAAGCGATGGAAGAACAGCAGATTACTTTGGATGGGGAAAGTTTGCCGTTACCGGATTTATTTTGGACGATCGCCACTCAAAATCCCCTGGAATTTGAAGGGACTTATCCCCTGCCGGAAGCGCAACTCGATCGCTTTTTATTTAAACTGGTGGTGGATTATCCGAACCCGGCAGCGGAAAAGCAAATGTTGCTGAATTCTCAGGCAGGATTTCAGGCAAAACGCTTAGAGTTAGCTCAAATTAAACCCCTGGCAACGGTACAGCAAATTCTCAAGGCACGAGAGGAAGTTAAGGGGGTGCAGGTGGCTGATAATTTATTGGATTATGTGTTAGCCTTGGTGCAAAAATCCCGCAAATTTCCAGATTTAGCATTAGGTGCTTCCCCGCGATCGGCAGTTGCTTGGTTACAAAGTAGTAAAGCACAAGCTTGGTTAAAGAATCGCGATTATGTTACCCCAGATGATGTCAAAGCGGTGGCATTTCCCTTACTGCGTCATCGGTTTATTCTGAAACCGGAAGCGTTACTCGATGGGGTGCAAATTGACAGTGCGATCGCCTCGCTTCTCCAACAAATTGCAGTGCCGAGATAAAGGATAAAGGATGAGAAATTTAACCGTTTGTATCACAGATAACATCGGTTATGTCTCCTCCTTTCTAAGATAACTGACAACTGCCCCATCACACCAGACAAGGGTATTATGATTCCATCCAGACTGCTCTACTTACTGTTAGGACTGGGAATAGTCATCGCAATTTTTACGGCGATGCTCTTTAATCCGACGGTCAGTCTTTTGATAACATTGGCATTCAATTGTATTGTTTTATGGTTAGGGTTTATTGATAGTCAGCGCCTGCAAAACTATCGGGTTAAAGTGACACGCCCTCCTCTGGGTAAATTGTCCATTGGGCGAGATAATCCGGTGGTGCTTGCGGTGAAGACGAGGAAAAAATCAGCGAGGATTATTGTAGGCGATCGCTATCCGACAGCTTTTGAAGTGTCCGCGCCGCACTTGCAAACCACCGTAGCGGCGAATACCACCCAGGAACTCACTTATACCGTGAAACCCAGCAAGCGGGGGGAGTACGAGTGGGGGGATATACAAGTGCGGCAGTTGGGTCCCTGGGGGTTGGCATGGTGCGATTGGACCATTCCAGCATCGGTGAAAGTACCTGTATATCCGGACTTGGTGGGATTGCGATCGCTGACCATTCGTCTGGCATTGCAGTCTACCGGCACCATGCGACAACGGATGCTTCGCCTGGGAAATGGCACGGAATTTGCGGAATTGCGGGAATATGGCATGGGGGATGATACACGCCTGATTGACTGGAAAGCAACAGCGCGCCGTCATCGTCCTGTGGTGCGCGTGTTAGAACCGGAACGGGAGCAAACTCTGCTAATTTTACTCGATCGCGGACGGTTGATGACAGCGCAGGTGCAGGGGATGCAGCGATTTGATTGGGGGTTGAATGCCACATTATCGTTAGCATTGGCAGGATTAAACCGAGGCGATCGCGTCGGAGTTGCTGTATTCGATCGCGATATTCACAGTTGGATTCCCCCGGCACAAGGTCAACATCAACTGCCTCACTTCATCGAACGTCTCACCCCCATTCAACCCGTATTACTCGAACCGGACTACATGGGGGCCGTCACCCGAGTCGTGTCCCAACAAACTCGCAGGGCACTGGTTGTCATGATTACGGATATCGTCGATGCCACCGCTTCTGCCGAACTTCTTGGGGCCTTGCAACGCCTCACCCCCCGTTACTTGCCCTTTTGTGTCACCCTGCGCGATCCCCAAGTCGATGAAATTGCCCAGACTTCCACAGAAGAGATTGACCCCAGCTATTCCCGTGCAGTCGCCTTAAATTTATTATCTCAGCGCCAATTAGTTTTTGCCAACTTAAAGCAAAAAGGGGTTTTAGTTTTAGATGCCCCCGCCCATTTAATTACCGACCAATTGGTTGATCGCTACCTGCAAATCAAGACCCGAAACCTGTTATAAGGATTAGGGCTAGGGGTTTTTTAGTTGAAAGCCGAATCAACTCCATTCAAACAACCCGGTAAAATCATGCATTATTTTATACCAGCAAATGCAGTCACAGCCAGCCTTAATCTATATCGAAAACGATTTAAAACTTACTTTAAAATTTCCCTGATTTCCCATCTATGGTTCTTGATTCCTATTTATGGCTGGGCGAAATTTTTTGCAGGCATGGCCCTCATCTCCCGATTAGCATTTGCTGAAATTAATGGGAAAACGGAAACAGTCAGCGAAGCCGAAAACTATATTAAGCCGAGAGAATGGAACTTTTTTGTTGCTGCTCTATTAGCCTTTTTAGGCTTTATGCGTCGAGGATTTTTTTGGGTGCTGCTTTGGATGGTTATACCTCGAATGCTTGTGCGTTTCAGGTATTACATTTTATATGATGAAATTTCCTACTTTATAGATAGGTATATCCCGATTAGCAACCCCATCTTTTTTTGGCTCTTTAGACTTTTTGGTGATAAGTTTTTCTAATTAGTCGCTGAGAATTGAAATATTTTTGAGTGGCTACCTCTCTAATTTATAATGACTATGATGAAAAAGCTGCTAAAAGACGTAACCGAAAGTTTTCAAAAT
>JAABSJ010000208.1 GCA_011390515.1 Oscillatoria sp. | reverse complement strand
TTGGAGGAGGTCCGGGCGGCGATCGCGAGTGCGTTGCAGTTGTTGTGCTTTGCGCCACTCCTCTATTTTAGCGTGATGTCCCGAGAGTAACACCTCCGGTACTTTCCAGTCACGAAATTGGGCCGGACGGGTGTAGTGGGGATAGTCCAGCAATCCATCCTCAAAACTCTCTGCTTCTAGGGATTCGCGTTTACCCACGGTTCCCGGAAGCAGGCGGACGACCCCATCGACTAAGGCTAAGGCGGGAATTTCGCCTCCGGTGAGGACGAAATCTCCTAGGGAGACTTCCCGAGTTACGAGATTCATCACCCGTTCGTCGATGCCTTCATAATGTCCGCAAATCAAGACAAGTTGATCTAAATTTTGGGCCAATTCCCAGAACAGGTTACGATTCATCGGTTGCCCTTGGGGGCTGAGGAAAATCACCTCGCGGCGAGGGAGGATGGGTAAGGATTCGACTGCCGCAAATAAAGGTTCAGGTTTCATGACCATTCCGACTCCCCCGCCATAAGGTTCGTCATCGACTCGACGATGCTTATCCGTCGTAAAGTCGCGAGGATTAACGAGATTGACCGCAGCAATCTGGTTAGCAAGGGCTTTCCCGAGGAGGGAAGATTGCAGTGGGGTGGTAAAAAAATCGGGAAATAACGTGATAATATCTATTCGCACAGGGACAACAAGGGAGCGGACACAAGCTTTTATTATAAGTCCGAGTATCCAAGCTACCCGAGGTGGGGAATCACTGCCTTATCCGGTCAAGGCGATCGCCTGAGCCTAATGCTTTACCCTGCTGTTATCCACGGCGCTTCCACCGATTGAGGAAAAATACCAGGGGGGTGATGCGGTCATTCTAAATAGTTGTTGAAATTTTGGCTGGGTTCTCCACTCAATCACCCACTGCTCTGGCCAGCTAAAAACCAGCACCCATCAAGAAAAGCGAGCAAGCGGGGCGATCGCCTTCCCTGCACAGGGATTCAGCAGACACGGGAAAAAAAAACCGTGGAATCGTAAAAAACGTGAGAAAATTAAACTCCCTGACCCTGGGTCCGCACTAGGGCGGAAGATTGCCCATCCGGTGATCCAAAAACGGAGAAGAATGCCCTCTAAAGCCCTGCGCTTGGGGAAGGATCGAAACGTACAAAAAATAAGGGCCAATAGCAAGACCACCCATGCTACAGTTAGACACTCAATCCCTACAACAGAAGATGCCCCAAACACTTAAAAGCACTGTAATGGTGATTGGCGGTGCGGAAGACAAAGTTCATGGCCGCGAGATCCTGCATACGTTTTTTACTCGTGCTGGAGGAACCGAGGCGAAAATTGCGATCGTCCCTTGTGCCTCGCGGGAACCCTCGGCGATCGGGGACCGATATCACAAAATCTTTACAGAGATGGGTGCCACCAGCATAGAATTGCTAGATATCCGCGAAAGGACCCAGGGAGAGGACCCGAAGTGGCAAGAGTACATGGAAGAATGTACTGGAGTCTTTATGACTGGCGGAGATCAACTCCGACTCTGCGCCTTAGTCGCGGATACGCCTTTGATGGAAAAGGTTAGGATGAAGGTGCGGGAAGGAAAAATTGTTTTGGCCGGAACCAGTGCCGGTGCCGCAGTCATGGGACATCACATGATTGCCGGAGGAGGCAGTGGAGAATCGCCGAATCGCTCGTTAGTGGATATGGCAACGGGATTGGGAATTCTGCCTGATGTGATTGTGGACCAGCATTTCCATAACCGGAATCGGATGGCAAGGCTCCTCTCTGCGATCGCCTCTCATCCAGACCGCCTCGGCATCGGCATTGACGAAGATACTTGCGCCATGTTTCAAGGCGATGGCGTGATTGAAGTGATTGGCAAAGGCACCGTGACCATTGTCGATCCCGGTTCGACTTTCGCAACCAACGAGCAACAAGTAGGAGCCACAGACCCCTTGAGTTTGTACAATATGCGCTTACATATTCTGTGTCACGGCGATCGCTTTGAGTTACGTCAGCGCGTCAGTCGTCCCATTCACCCCTAGGCTTTTATGGCAGCATACCCCCCCGACTCCCTCGTTATGATTACACTGCACAGAAGAGAATAGGCCAGTCCCGGTGAAACCTGAACGTTCAAAGTCCAACCCTTATCCCATTCCACTTCACGCTTCACCTGAACAACCCACTTTCTCCTGATTCAGTTTGCACTTGTCCCTACCCTAGACTCCCTCAAGATGTTCATTTTGAACATCTTGTAACGGACGAAAGCCAGAAACTAGAACAAGTGCCTCTATTGCTTCCAACACAAGAGCTTCATCCTCGCGCAGCTTATGAAAATACTTAAAATCCAGACATTACGGGGTCCGAACTACTGGAGCATTCGACGCCACAAGGTCATCGTGATGCGCCTCGACCTAGAGGACTTAGCACCCAAACCCACGTCTTTGATCCCCGGCTTCTATGACGGTCTCGTGGAGGCGCTACCGAGCTTGGTAGAGCACTACTGCTCTCCCGGTTGTAAAGGAGGATTCCTCAGCCGTGTCCAAGAGGGGACCTATATGGGTCATGTGGTGGAACACGTTGCCTTAGAACTCCAGGAACTCGCGGGGATGATAGTTGGTTTTGGTCGCACCCGCGAAACCTCGACACCAGGCACCTACCAAGTCGCCTTTGAATATGTCGATGAACAAGCGGGTCGCTATGCCGCTAGAGCAGCGGTGCGCCTCTGTCGCAGTATTGTCGATACAGGGCGCTATCCGCTTTCCGAGTTGGAACAGGACCTCCAAGACTTGAAAGATTTGGCCGCTAAAGCGTCCTTGGGTCCCAGTACCGAGACCCTGATTAAAGAAGCCGAAACCCGAGATATTCCCTGGTTTCACTCCAGTGCTAGAGCGATGATCCAACTGGGAACCGGGATTTATCAAAAACGAGTCCAGGCAACCCTGACCGATCGCAGCAGTATTTTAGCCGTCGAACTCGCTTGCGATAAAGAAGGAACCAAAAAAACCCTGCGGGATGCCGGAGTGCCGGTTCCCCGAGGGACTTTGATTCACTATCTCGATGAACTCCAAGAGGCGATCGATGAAGTGGGGGGCTATCCCATCGTGATTAAACCCCTCGATGGCAACCACGGACGCGGGATTACCATCGATATCAACTCTTGGGAAGATGCAGAAGAAGCCTACGACGCTGCCACCGCTGCCTCCAAAACGCGATCGGTGATCGTCGAACGCTACTACAAAGGTCGGGACCACCGAGTGCTGGTGATCAATGGCAAACTGATCGCCGTTGCGGAACGGGTTCCTGCTCATGCGATCGGGGATGGCCGGTCCACCATCCAGGAACTGATTGACGAAACCAATCGCGACCCCAACCGAGGCGACGGCCATGATAACGTCCTGACCCGGATCCTAGTGGACCGGATCAGTATGCAAATTTTGGAACGTAAAGGATACGACCTCGACACCGTACTCAAAGACGGCGAAATCTGCTATCTGCGCTACACCGCCAACCTCAGCACCGGCGGCATCGCCATCGATCGCACCGATGAAATCCACCCAGAAAATCTCTGGATGGCGGAAAGAATTGCCAAACTGATTGGCTTAGATATCTGTGGCATCGATGTCGTCACCGAGGATATTTCCCAACCCCTCCGGGAAAATGATGGGGTGATCGTTGAAGTGAATGCTGCTCCCGGTTTCCGGATGCACGTCTGTCCTAGCCAGGGCCTGCCCCGCAACGTCGCAGCCCCAGTCATGGAAATGCTCTTTCCTTCAGGCACCCCATCGCGGATTCCCATTCTCGCCGTCACCGGCACCAATGGTAAAACCACCACCACCCGCCTGTTAGCCCATATTTATAAACAAACTGGCAAAACCATCGGTTATACCACCACCGATGGGACTTATATCGGCGATTTTATCGTCGAAAAAGGGGATAACACCGGACCCCAAAGTGCCGAACTAATTTTGAAAGACCCCACCGTCGAGGTGGCTGTCTTAGAAACGGCCCGAGGGGGGATTTTGCGATCGGGTTTGGCCTTCGATCGCTGCGATGTCGGCGTGGTTTTAAACGTCTCTGCGGATCACCTCGGCATCGGCGATATCGAAACCATCGAACAAATGGCGACCCTCAAGAGCGTCCTCGCCGAATCCGTGGACCCCAAAGGCTATGCCATCCTGAATGCCGAAGACCCCCTCGTAGTCAAGATGGCGAAACGAATCAAATCTCAAATCGCCTATTTCTCAATGGACCCCGAGAACGAAATTCTGAAAAATCATGTTCGCAATGGGGGACTCGCCGCAGTCTATGAAAATGGCTATCTCTCGATTATTAAAGGAGATTGGACCCTGCGGATTGAGCAAGCGGTTAATGTGCCCCTGACGATGGCAGGGTTGGCTCCCTTTATGATTGCCAACGCCCTCGCCGCTGCCTTGGCTGCCTATAGCAATGGGGTTCCCATTGAGCAAATTCGCAGTGGATTGGCCACCTTTGAGGCATCGGTTGCCCAAACTCCGGGACGGATGAATCTGTTCAATATGGGGACCTATCATGCCTTGGTGGATTATGCCCATAATGCCGCCAGTTATGAAGCCTTGGGCGGGTTCGTGCGAAATTGGCCCGGAGAAACCATTGGCGTCATCGGGGGTCCTGGCGATCGCCGGGATGAGGATTTGTTCAACCTCGGCAAACTCTCCGCAGAAATCTTCAAACAAATTATTGTCAAAGAAGATAACGATACCCGAGGTCGTCCCCGGGGAAATGCGGCCCACTTCATCTCGGCAGGCATCGCCAAAGCCAATGGTCCGGCTGCCTATCAAACGATCCTGGATGAAACGGAGGCGATCGAAACCGCCCTAGACGAGGCCCCTTCTGGCAGCTTAGTCGTGATTCTCCCCGAAAGCGTTAGCCGCGCGATTAACCTGATCGAGAAGCGCAAACCCCTAGAAGAACCGCGCATTCCCCTGAATGGTTCTAAGCCCGTAGAATCCTCCTCGGTTGAATATAGCGAGTCTTCCACATAATTCACCCCTGAACCTTTACAAAAGACTTGAAAATGATAACTCTCCATTTTCAAGTCTTTTTTTATGCAAAACAAACCCTATTAAAGCTAGATTCCAAATAGCAATCAAATAATGCTATAAATAAGCAAGAGCTATTTAAAGTCAGTTAATGTCTTAAAATTTTAGAAAGCTATGAGTGGCTATTGCAAGCAAACATCTGGCAAATTATGCGGTCATTCTCGTGATAGCAATACGACCCGTCAAAATCAACCAACTCTTGCTTATTGGGTGAATGATTATCTGGGGCGTTTCGGAACTTGTTATCAAGCTCAAACCCAATGGTGGGGCGATCGCACCCTGACTTGGGATGCAGCCTTGGAAAGAGCTTGGCTTTCTAGATTTGCCGATGGGAAAATGCACCCCCATCAGCGCCGAGTCTCCTCTAAATTAGCAGAAGGATTGAACGTATCTCGCCAAGATTGTCAGCGATCGCAGCAGTTTAAAACCTTTGAAGAACTTCATCACTGGATAGAGTCAGTGACTGCTCGCATTAAAGGATTAGGAGAAACCACAGCTTACGATGTGGCTCAACGCTTGGGAATGTGGCTAAATTTAGCACCCGATTTAGTGTATCTTCATGCGGGGACGGCTGAAGGTGCAGCCGTTTTTAACATTACCGGACAAACCGCATTTTTAAGTGATTTTCCTCCCGAAATTCAAAAACTCGGAGCAACTCACGCAGAAAACTTTTTGTGTATTTATAAAGATAACCTCAAGTCGTTATCTAAATAACTCAGTTTCAAAGGTTAAATTTGGGAGACAGTTGAAAAGATTATGGCTGCAAAAAATCGAAAAACACCAGGCAGTCGGTAACAACATCCCAACATCCCAACCCCCTAAATAAGATAAAATAAACACCGCGCCCCGCGCAATATTGTTCCACCCTCATATAGGAAAAACCCGTGACATCAACCTCTAGTCCATCCCTGCGAACCGAACAACATAGCCTGATCGAAAAACTCGCCGATTGCATCGAGGGCGTGTGGCAAGAAGAATTAGAACTTTCCCCTTATCCCCTCCCCGAGGACCTGGGATATGTCGAAGGAAAATTAGAAGGGGAAAAGCTCAGAATTGAAAATCGCTGCTATCAGACCCCAGAATTTCGGAAAATCCATTTAGAACTGGCAAAAGTCGGCACCACCCTAGATATTTTGCACTGCGTAATGTTTCCCAACCCCAACTATGATTTACCCATGTTTGGGACTGATTTAGTGGGAGCAAAAGGCAAAATCGGGGCAGCGATCGCCGACTTATCCCCCATTCGTCAGAACGTCCTCCCCCAACCCTATCAACAGCAACTTTCTGACTTACCAGCGATCGCCTTTACCCATCCCCGAGAACTCCCCCCCTGGGGTCATATCTTCTCAGAATTCTGCCTCTTTGTGCGACCCGATAATCCTGCCGAAGAAACCCTCTTTCTCGATCGCGTCAAAGCATATACCCAAATTCACTGCCAACAAGCCAGAAACACCCCAGCCACCCCCGAACTCCACAGCGAAATCCTCGCCGGACAACGCAATTACTGCGACCATCAGCGCAAAAATGACAAAACGCGCCGGGTTTTAGAAAACGCCTTTGGCAACGAATGGGCCGAATATTATATGACCCAAGTCTTATTTGACCTGCCGGAAGAGGACTAAAAGACCATGACCGAAACAAAGTGCGCTCACGTCTTAATTTCTGGAATCGTTCAGGGAGTCGGGTATCGGTTTAGTACCGTCCATCAAGCCCAGAAATTAGGCGTATCCGGTTGGGTGAGAAACTTAACCGATGGACGAGTCGAAGCCATCTTTGAAGGCACTTCCGAAACCCTCGATCGCATGATAGCCTGGTGTCATCAAGGACCCTCATCCGCCCAAGTCACCGATGTCACCGTCACCTATCAACCCCCCCAAGGCATCACCGGATTCACCACTCGATACAAATAACACCCCCTAGGGACAAGGCATGGCCTTGTCCTTTTTCCTATCACATCATAAGCCATTCATTTCTAAAACCGTTGTCTTTTTGGGATAAATGACTTAAAATAAAAGAGAGTAAAAATCACCGCAACCTTGTAATTACCCATCAATTCTATACCCCACCTGTTATGAATACTCCACTGCTCAACGCCCTATTTCAATTGATTCATTCCCTATCCCCAGAAGACCGGGCCGCCTTAGAAGAAAAACTGTTTTTCGATAATGCTTATCCCTCTACCCCCGAAGCGATGAACCTAGCGTTGCAAAGCAGTAGCTTTAATTTTCTCAACCAAGAACCGGACCTCTATACCCTTGACGACGGAGAACCGATTGGATGAATTTGACTAAAAGCGATATTGTCTTAATTAACGATTTTTATAAAATGATTGAGGAAACTAGCCATGTATGCGGTGATTTCTCCCAAAGAAATTAAATTGCCAGCAGGCAGTGTGGTTCGGTTGCCAGGCACCTGGCAGGACTACTGCCAACTCAGGGACAGTCGGGGAGACAGCTCTATTCCTCGCATCAAATTTCGTAACAGTGAGATTTTGCTCATGAGTCCTTTGCCAAAACACGGACGGGAAGCGAACATTCTGGCTGACATTGTGAAAGTCTTGCTGGATAGCCAGAATCGCAACTACGAGGCGTTTACACCCATTACGATGGATCTGCCAGAAGAGAGGGGAATTGAACCCGATTATTGTTTCTACATTGACAATTGGCAAACTGCCGTCGGCAAGGATCGCATTGATTGGCGCAACAATCCACCCCCAGACCTAGTAATTGAAATTGACGTGACTAGCTACACGGCGGTAGAGGATTATCTGCCCTACAAGGTTCCAGAAGTTTGGTTGTTTAGAAAAACAGGATTGCAAATTCATGCTTTAGAAACAGGTGGTTATCAACAGCAGCTTTTGAGCCGCTATTTCCCCAATTTGGACCTGCCCAAGATAGTTGAGGGGGTGTTCCAAATGGCTTTGGAACAAGGCATGGGAATGGCGATTCGAGAGTTCCGTCGAACATTGATGAGCTAGGGAGAGGGGGTGACGGGGTGACGGGGTGAAAATCAATTTTTATCAATTCTCCCCATCCCCCCATCTCCACTTTTTTCCCCTATCAAAAAGCTAATACTTAGGCCCAAATCCGCCTTTCCAGGTTTCTCCTCCCGGTAAATGGCTGAGTTTCTCATCCACTTTTTCAGGTAATTCAAGGGCTGAATGGGTATAAATTAGGCTTAACAAATCTTGGGCTGTTGTCATCACTTCGGGCCGATTCACCCGGTTTGAGAGTTGAAACGGGGAATAGGCTCCTTCTAACACTTCCACGCTGGCATCCCGAATAGCTACCTCGATCGCTTCTGTTAAGAGGCTATCCCATTCATCGGATTTTATATAGTAAGAGGTTTGATTTTCTTTTAAATTGAGGTCTTGGATTTCTAAAATAGAACCCCGAATGGAAGCCGCCCAAGAGTTTGTGAGGCGCTGCTCTAGTTGATTGTTAATTAAAGCAACTAGCATTCTCATTGCTAAAGATTTAATCGCTCTGAGAATGGCTTTTTTGCTCATGCCATCCAGTTCATCTAAGAGGGTCAAAGCATCTTGATAGCGTCCCTCTAAGATACGGGTTCTTAAATCGGCTAATTCTTGCGTCATGATGACTCCCCCAAGTTAAAGGGTCAGGGCTTACCCATTCCCTCTATGTAGGGGCGATTCGCGAATCGCCCCTACATAGAGGGTTGGTTTTTCAAATATGCGTCACTGCTGAAGGTGAGCAATGGCCCACCCTTTCAATAGACCTCTTGCAAAATTCTAAAAAGCCGATTGGCGTTCTTAAGGGGGGTTGGGGGGATCAATCCGTTATTTTGCAAGAGGTCTAATTAACTTACCCAAATATGCCACCAAAAAAGTCGATCGCCTCTTTTAATGCCACAATAAACGCATCAACTTCTTCCCGAGTATTGTAGAAATACAAACTCGCTCGGGCGGTGGATTGTGCGCCAATGACGCGGTGCAAAGGTTGGGTGCAATGATGTCCAGCGCGAATTGCCACCCCTGCCTGATCTAAAATGGTGGAAAGGTCATGGGGATGGACTGTTCCACTGGTAAAGGAGGCTAATGCCGCTCGTCCTGAACCATCTGCTTGGGGTTGAGGTCCGTAAATTTTCACATCAGAAATGGGGTTGAGTTGCTCAAACAAATAGGCAGTCAACTGTTTCTCATAGTCATAGATTTTATCCATGCCAATGCTGCTGAGATAGTCTACTGCCGCACCCAACGCTACCGCTTCCCCGATCGCAGGCGTTCCCGCTTCAAATTTGTGAGGGACATCGGCATAGGTGGAATGGTCCAAAAATACATCGGCAATCATCTCACCTCCCCCTAAAAAGGGCGGCATCGATCGCAACACTGCCAGTTTGCCATACAGGAAGCCAATCCCTGTCGGCGCACACATTTTATGTCCCGATGCCACTAACCAATCACAATCCATTTCCTGGACATCAATCGGCAGATGCGGCATACTTTGGCAAGCATCAATTAAAACTTTTGCCCCCTGTTCATGGGCAAGCGCAGTAATTTCTTTCACCGGATTAATGCAACCCAAGGTATTAGAAATATGAACCACTGCTACTAATTTCGTTTTCTCCGAAAGCAGGGTTTTATATTGGTCCATATCAAACTCTTGGGTATCCGTGAGTTCAACAAATTTGAGAACCGCTCCTGTTTTTTGGGCTAAAATTTGCCAAGGAACTAAGTTGCTGTGATGTTCCATCACGGTGAGGATGATTTCATCTCCCTCCCGAATATTGCTCACTCCCCAGGTATTAGCAACGAGGTTAATTCCCTCGCTGGCATTGCGAGTATAAATGATTTCCTGTTCCGATGCCGCATTCACAAATTTGGCAATTTTTTCTCGGGCCCCTTCATAAGCATCGGTAGCACGTCCACTGAGGGTATGAACTCCTCGATGGACGTTGGCATTGTCAAAATCATAGTAATGGCGCAACGCATCCAAAACCTGCACCGGCTTTTGGGAAGTGGCGGCGTTATCTAAATAAACTAACGGTTTGCCATGAATTTCTTGATTTAAAATCGGGAAATCAGGGCGTACTTTTTGAGCTAATGTTTTTTCTCGGGTAACTATCATGGTCATGAGTGAATAAAGGATGAATGGGTGGAAACTGTAAAAACAAGCAGTTGTAGAAAATTAAGGGAAAATTATTTGATTTTCTCTCTTAGCCTGCGAAGGCAGGCTTCGTCAGTATAGCCCCAGGCTTTAGCCTGCGGGTTAAATCTTGCAAACATCCGGATTGATCCCCCCAACCCCCCTTAAGAAGGGGGGCTTTTTATTATTTTGCATTAAGAACGGGGGCTTTTTAGGATTTTGCGAGAAGTCTAAAGAAAGGATTGTTATCATGATTTTTTATACGTTTAAGACCCTGGTTGTAGAGACGCAATATTTCACGTCTCTACATCGATAAATTCCTCGATACTGATTTCACCGCTTCGCCCGTCATTAAAACTGTCGGGTTGTGGAGAAATTAGATACTTTTGCAAGCAACACATCGAGAAATTTTCGTTTGCAAGGCACCGGAGGGTAATTCTTGCAGGATTTCTCCGGCAAATCCATCAATCAGCAGGTTGCGACTGGTTACAGGATCTAATCCGCGACTGCGCAAGTAGAAGAGTTCATCTTCTTCCAGTTGGCTGATGGTGGCACCGTGAGAACATTTGACGTTATCAGCGGTGATTTCCAGTTGGGGTTTGGTATCGACTCTTGCTTTCGGGGAGAGCAATAACGTGCGATTCAACTGGCTGGCATCGGTGAGTTGTGCCGGTTTGGGGACAAAGACTTTGCCATTAAATACGCCCTGGGCTGCATCATCAATGATACATTTGTGCAGTTGTTTGGTGGTGCCGTTGGGATGGTTGAGCACGATCGCACTGTGAGTATCGCTGACTTGTTTCCCAGCAGCGATCGCCAATCCATTGAGGGTGGTATAAGTGCCT
>JAABSJ010000207.1 GCA_011390515.1 Oscillatoria sp. | reverse complement strand
GAAACTCCCATCAATTCTGATTAGTTTAGGATTAGCATTGTTACTGGTTCTGACTGCGCCTGCTCTACCTTGGGGACCAACCCCAATGCCAGGGAATTATCTGGCGATCGCCTCTCCCATCCCTTCCCCCTGTGCAAACGTCACCACGATTCACAATGACGCCTTGGAACTTCACTACAGTCCCGACTGTTTAGAGCAAAAACTCCATCTGAGTCAGCTACTCCATCGGTTAGAACCCATCATTGCGGAAAAAACTCGCAACAAAATCACCGTCAGCAATCTCAACTATGCTTTAATTCCAGAAGGAATTCACCTCCAGGGGGATGTCCTCGTTAATCTCAAAGCAATCCCGGGAAGCGTGCCGGTTTCAGTCTCGCAAGATTTATCCCTGAGTATCAAAGATGGATATCTCTATGTTAAAGCGGGCGAGACCGATTTAGAAAGCTCCAAATTAGTTATTAAGTCTAGCCAGGGGAAGATTACTCAAAAAATTGACCAAGAATTAGCTAGATTTAACGGGAAAAGATTAGATGAATTTGTTGCTCTGAATCACCTCAATACCCTGGCGGAACCGATTGGAATTGGTCCTAATGCGGTGGACTTTGTGATTCAATCCATTGAAAATAAACTGAACCTGAGTCTGGATGAAACAGGTTTAACTATGGGGGTTCGGTTTCGATAAAGGAGTGGGGATGGGTAAATTTTGGTATAATTGACCTATCGAGTTATCAAAATACCCCATGAGTTTAGTCATCTCTGAGGAACTGGTAGAAGCCAGCGGTTTGTCTGAACCTGAGTTATTATTAGAAATTGTCATGATGCTGTTTCAGCAAAAAAAAATTAGTCTCGGCAAAGCAGCACACCTTGCCGGACTGCACCCGATCGCATTCCAACGGGAGATGGCAACCCGGGGAATTTGTATTCATTATGAAATAGAAGATTTTGAACAAGATTTAAAATCTTTGCGAGAACGAGGTTGGCAATGATAATTGTCAGTAATACTTCCCCTTTGAGTAATTTAGCGGCGATCGGTCATTTGAAGCTATGGACGCGCTGATCGCTCAGGCGGGTTTTCGGATGAGTGCAGCATTATACATCCGAATTTTACAAGCGGCTGATGAATAATTCCTGATACCCCCTGTGCCGATTTTGCCGATATTATTCTCACTTTTAGCCGTCCCTGGAAATTTTTTTAGGCAAAGCATTATATCATAAATCTTTAAAAAATACCGATTTTTTGGATAGAGAAAAAATAGTTAGAGATCTGAGTAATTTTACTTTTTGCGCTATACTTAGCCTATTCCGTTTAGAAATTTAATGTTTAGGCACGACTGATTCTGAAATGAATTCACAACAATTGATTAGCCGCACTGAGGAAGAAATCAGGATTCCTCATGCGGAGTATGCGAAGAAATTGCGTCCCCTGCTGCCATCAGAGGCGTTTGCACCGGATCCCAGTAAGTTAGTCATTTTATTGATTAATTTGGGGATCATGATCCTGGGTTGGGCGATCGCCTCCACCTTAGATCAGTGGCCCGTCTTCTGGGTAGGGCTTTACCTCCCGATCGCCCTCATCATGGGCAACAGCATTGTTGTCCTGGGGTTTACTTCTCATATCCTGATGCATGGGAGTGTCATCAAAAATAAGCGAGTGATGGACATCATGGGGTTTTTCGGATTTGCCCTGTTGTGGATGCCACCGACCCTGTGGAAAGTGGTCCATAACCGTGAGCATCACAATAAAACCAATTCCATAGACGACCCCGATCGCAACTATTTGGAGAGTCAGCCTAAAAATTGGGGAAAATGGTTTCAAAACCTAATTGTGCCTTCTGCGGAGGTCAATCCCTTTTTCTTAGCGGTGGGGATGGCCACTGGCTGGTTCCTCTATTGTGTCCGACACATCAGCGCAGTGCTGTTGTTCAACAATAAATCCGTGGATTACGTCCCGGCAGCTATTACCGTGAGTCCGAAAGAACGACGGGCGATCGCATTAGAAGTAGCGGCGATCGCAGCGATTCATCTCACCATCTTGTTTTCCCTACAATTTGACCCGCTCAAACTCCTGCTGAGTTACTTTTTGCCGATCGCCCTTGGCTATGCCGGTGTCATATTTTATATTTATACCAATCACATGGTCTCGCCGATGAGTAGCGTTAACGACCCCACGTTCAACAGCTTATCCCTCCGAGTTCCTAAATTCTTTGATTGGTTGCATTTGAATTTTTCTTACCACACCGAACATCATATTTTCCCCAACATCAACTCAGACTATTACCCCCAAGTCCGAGAATTACTAGAACTGCACTATCCCGGTCGCTTGAATTTAATAGATGCCACAGAAGCTTGGCGTTTATTGCTACAAACTCCTCGCCATTACAGAGATGAAAATACCTTTACCGATTGGTCCGGAGAAAAATCGGTCCCTTGTCCTGTGATCCCGACTTCCGCTAAAAACTGACCCTTAAGCAAAAACAACCGACACTTTTTAGGGTGTCGGTTGTTTCTTAAGCCTAGGTTCGGGTTTAAATCCCCCCTGGACTGGCGCTTCTCGAAGCGCCCCTACAGGGGGGGTTTTTAAACCCTAGCTGCAATGTGAGTGTTATACCAAATCCGGTTGGTAAAAGTAGGCTTTCTTTCTTAGCCCGCGCAGGCGGGCTTAGTCCGTATAGCCCCACCCTTTAGGGTGCGGGTTTTTACAGACCTTTGACAACCTTTCTTTCTTAGCCCGCGCAGGGCTCTGGTGAGCCCGTCGAAGTGCGGGCTTCGTCCGTATAGCCCCACCCTTTAGGGTGCGGGTTTTTACAGACCTTTGACAACCGGATTCCGTGTTATACCAAATCCGGTTGGTAAAAGTAGGCTTTCTTAGCCCGCGCAGGCGGGCTTCGTCCGTATAGCCCCACCCTTTAGGGTGCGGGTTTTTACAGACCTTCGACAACCGAATTCCGTGTTATTTCACCAACTTAGAAGCGGCTGGTGTTGGGTTTGTGGATGATGAAGCTGAGCACTTGGCACTGCTTGATGTTATCAAAACCCACAACGCGGATGTAGCAGCTAGGGTATTCGCTACGGCAGCCTTGGACTTCGCTCATCACTTCTTGGACAGAACGTGCATTGAACAAAGGCAGCTTCCACATGGTCCAGTAGTAAACCGTGGGGTCAGAGGTTTCATTGAACTCAATGGCAGGAATGTAGCCTTGGTCAATGATGTACTGAATCTGCTTGCCAATCTGTGCATCAGACAGAGGGGGCAGATAGGAAAGTGTTTCGTAACGACGCTCTTTTGGCAGAGTTTTCATAATTCTTTGTCTCTTTGGTGCGGGATCTACAATGATTGGCTGTTTAAGCGGGAAACAAATCACCACCGTCAACCGGATCCAGATTAGGTTTCCGTCTCTGGGGTCGAGTCAGGTAGGGGCAATCCCGTTACTGTTCTTTCCAGATACTGCTTCCGGTGGTCGATGTTGGCCTGCATGATGCCAGTCAGAACCATTTCAGGCAAGAACTCCGTGACTTCCTCGGCGATATGTTCGCGCACGGTCATGATCCGAATCGCCAAGTCTGGCTTTTCCTGAAGTAACGTTTCGATGTACGCTTCTCCATTTTGGATATTGGCCGTGGCGGAAAAGCTTTGCAGCCAGTATGCCAAGGGAGGATTGGTTTCGTTCAGTTGACTGACGACGATTCGCATGGCTTGGTAGGTCAAATAGCTGCTCATCACTTTGGCAGTATCTTTGGCGATTTGTTTTAAATCCATATTGTTGGCAACGTTTGATATCGGCGGTTGTTTATCTCTACCGACTGCGATCGCAGTGGGTGGTTGCAAGTTTCTTCGGGTACAAACCATAACCCGGATCCCCTTGCTAAACAGCGTAGGGGAATACTTTCCGCCGAAGGTTGCCGGATTTTGCCGTGATACTGCGCTTTGCTTAGAGCGCTGAAATGACTGGAGAAAGGTTAACCGTTTTCCCTCAAGGGTTAACGGTTAACTTTTCTACTAAGGATCCGTCATCAAACGGTATCCATCGCCTCGAACTCAAACTTGATTTCTTTCCAGAGCTCAAGAGCGACAGCCAACTCAGGAGACCAACGTCCGGCTTCACGAAGGATATCATTCCCTTCACGAGCCAAGCTGCGACCTTCGTTACGAGCTTGAACGCAAGCTTCCAAAGCAACACGGTTGGCGGTTGCACCCGGAGCATTACCCCAGGGGTGACCCAAGGTCCCACCACCAAATTGCAGCACGGAGTCGTCACCGAAGATTTCCACGAGAGCAGGCATATGCCATACGTGGATACCACCGGAAGCAACAGCCATCACCCCAGGCATGGATGCCCAGTCTTGGGTGAAGTAAATCCCGCGAGATTTATCTTGTTCGATATAGTTTTCGCGAAGCAGGTCCACGAAGCCCATCGTGATGCCACGTTCGCCTTCGAGTTTACCCACAACGGTTCCGGTGTGGATGTGGTCACCACCGGACATCCGCAAGCACTTGGCAAGCAGACGGAAGTGGATACCATGATTTTTCTGACGGTCGATAACGGCGTGCATGGCACGGTGGATGTGCAGCAGCAGTCCGTTATCGCGACACCAATGAGACAAGGTGGTGTTGGCGGTGAACCCTGCGGTTAAGAAGTCATGCATGATGATGGGCATTTCGAGTTCTTTGGCGAACTCAGCCCGTTTCAGCATTTCTTCGCAGGTGGGGGCGGTTACGTTGAGGTAGTGGCCCTTGATTTCGCCAGTTTCTGCCTGAGCTTTATGGATAGCGTCAGCAACGAACAAGAAGCGATCGCGCCAGCGTTGGAACGGCTGGGAGTTGATGTTCTCGTCGTCTTTGGTGAAGTCCAAACCACCGCGCAAGCATTCATATACTGCACGACCGTAGTTCTTCGCAGATAAACCGAGTTTCGGCTTGATGGTGCAACCCAACAGGGGACGACCATATTTGTTGATTTTGTCACGCTCAACTTGGATGCCGTGGGGAGGACCTTGGAAGGTCTTCAGGTAGGCAACGGGAATCCGCATATCTTCCAAGCGGAGTGCACGCAAGGCTTTGAAACCAAAGACGTTCCCCACGATGGAGGTCAGCATATTGGTAACAGAACCTTCCTCAAACAAGTCGAGGGGGTAGGCAACGTAAGCGATATATTGGTTCTCTTCGTTGGGTACCGCTTCGATGTCGTAGCAACGGCCTTTGTACCGATCCAAGTCGGTCAACAGGTCGGTCCACACTGTGGTCCAGGTTCCGGTAGAAGATTCAGCAGCTACGGCAGCTCCTGCTTCTTCCGGGGGAACTCCGGGCTGAGGGGTCATCCGGAATGCCGCCAAGACATCGGTATCTTTGGGAGTGTAGTCCGGCGTGTAGTAAGTCAGTCTATAATCTTTAACGCCAGCTTGGTAGCCGGTTTTTGCTTGAGTCTGGGTTGAACTGTAAGACATAATCCCCCTTCCTAGGAATCATCGGAATCATCGAAAATCGTTGCAGTTGTCCTGGTTTTTTGTTTTCCTGACAAGCTATTCACTTATCTGGGTACTATTGCTTACCGAGCCCGCGTCGGGGATCGGTGGAGCGAAATCAGTCGGCTGCTTCGTTTTGCTGCATAACAATAGTATCAGGAAAACAATAAGTTAAACATCATTGTTCTTTTATTCGTTGATAATATTTCTTTATTTTTCGTTATAAATATTTATTTTTTGTTATAATATAAAGCTACAAGTTTCTGATATAATAAAGCGCTCAGTTTTGCGAGGACTGGCAGAATTTCCGTGTGGGGAGCAGCAGTAAACGTAGGGTGGGCACTGCCCACCGTAGGGAAAGGTGGGCAGTGCCCACCCTACAATTGCTACAATTGCTTGAACTGGCTCGTTTTGAAAGACCTATCACAACCGGATTGGGTATGAGAAGGCGATGGGGTCGGCTTCCTGACCCGGATACAGGGGGGACGAACGTTCCAGAATGCGATCGCCTCCTTTGCCTTGAGACCCTTTAACCTTGATCCCCTTTGTTGCGCGATCGCCCTTGGGGGTGATTTTAAAAAACTTATGCAGCCAGCTTTCCTCCACTGCATCAACCCAGATTGTCCAAGTCCCACCGGCCAAAGTCGGAGTCAGCACTTTTGTGACAGTTGTGGCACCCCGCTGATTTTAAATCGGCGTTACCTCCCCTTACAAAAATTAGGGACCGGCGGTTTTGCCGTCACTTTCACCGTTTATGACCGGCAGACGGACCGGGAACGAGTCTTAAAAGTGTTGGTCGAGCGATCGCCTAAAGCCTTGGAACTCTTTGAACAAGAGGCATCCGTCTTAGCCAGTCTGACCCATCCTGGGATTCCCAAGGTCGATCGCGACGGTTATTTTCACGTTTCCCTCAAACATCCCCAACCCCACTCCCTTCCTTGTCTCGTCATGGAAAAAATCGAGGGGTTAACCTTGGATGAAATGCTGCATCGCGATTATCCCCAAGGATTTCCCGAGGAGATGGTGGTGGATTGGTTGATGCAGGCAGCAGATATATTAGAGGAGTTGCACCGCCATTCGATTATTCACCGGGACCTCAAACCCACCAATTTGATGGTCCGGACCGGATCCACTCTGGCCAATCCGGGGACTCCTTTCTCCTTATTTAATAAAAGGATGGGGGGAAGTGCAGGGGGTCAACTGGTGGCGATCGATTTTGGCGGGGTGAAACAACTCAGCGGTAAGCAGGCGAGTTCCACCCGGTTGTTCTCCCCGGGTTACAGTCCTCCGGAACAGATGATGGGGGGTTCCGTGGGACCGGCAGCGGATTTTTATGCCTTGGGTCGGACTGCGATTTTTCTGTTAACCGGGCGATCGCCGACGGACTTCGATGATGGAATGTCGGGAGAATGTCGCTGGCATCCTCATGCCAGGGTGAGTCTGAATCTGGCCAATGTCATTGATGAAATGCTGGAATTTCAGGTTGACAAACGCTTAGATAGTGCCACAGAACTCCAAGGACGACTGGGACAAGGTTCCTATTTAAAAACCTTAGTCCGCCAGCGCAATCGGGGACTGGTTGGCCGTTTTGCGAAGTTTGCAACGGTGGCATCTGGGCGCAGTCTCCAATTTTGCTGGGGAGTAGGAACCGTGGTGATTAAGGCGATCGCCACCCTCGGCATAGTCAGTTACAAAACCCTGGAGAGTATCCTGATCACGACCTTAGATCTGATCAGTTGGGTCTTTACCGCCTGCTTTGATACCTTATTAGGCACTATCTTAGGCGGACTAGGTGCGAGTGTCGGTGCCGGAGTCGGATTTACCTTAGCCTATTGGTTACCCGTCGGCAGCCGACTCAGCAGCAGCCTAAGTGAGTTAATCGCACAATGGTTTCCCAACCTGGAACTGACAGTCCATCCAGTTGCGATTTTATTTGGGATGGCGGGTTTAGGCACAGCATTGGGATTAACCGAAGCGGGAAGTTTCGGACAACAAAGACGATTTATTGTTGCTGGCTTGATGGGACTGTTTGGTTATGGATTGGGATGGTTTGTATTAGCGGTGAGTTCAACCAGTGAGACCCTAGCCGCGCTTGATTTAGTCGGATTTACGGCAATTGCGATCGCCTCGATTACCCTGGGGTTAGGATTACCGAAACCGCAACTGTTCCATGCGACAATGAGTGCGATCGGGACGGCGATCGTGATGGCAGCCTTTCTGTATAGTTCATATTTTCCCCTAATTTTAGACCTATTTTCCGCCACCTCCGGAATCGGAATGCCACAATTTTGGGATAGCATCGCCTTTTTTGCCCTCCTCGGAATGACCGGCAGTTTTTGTCTCGGTTGTAGTTACTATTTACTGATGCCAGTGTTGAGACTGCTAGGATTTCGATAAAACAAAAATCCGCACCCGAGGACGGTCCGGACTTAGGCAATCTTTAACATTAAACCCTAAATGTAGAGGCGATTCGCGAATCGCCTCTACATTTAGGATGAATTTTCCAAATCTGCGTAAGTCTTGAGAGTGTGGGTTTGGAGAGACCTATTCATACTGGATTTGGGATTACTCATTGGGAGGGCGATTCTTTCGGAAGGCTTCGCCAACGGCTTCTAATTCCTGTAAACGAGCCTCCAACTCCCGAAGACGTGCTTCTGCTGACTCCGCCCCCTGACGCTGTTGTTTCGCTTGTTTGGCTAACTCTGTAGGGGTCAGAAATCGCTCACCATCAGGACAGTAGGATGTAGGCAATTCTCCTAGGGAGACGCTTCGCGATCGCTACAGTGTCCGTCAAGTGTTAAAATAGGATATCATTAAAAGTCAATGGCTACCGTGAGGCTTATTCAATTAAGTTATTCCTTATGAAAACATCTATCGAACTGAATGAAGAATTAGTCAAAGAAGCATTGCGCTTAACCGATTGTAAGACCGAACAAGAATTGATTAACCTTGCTTTAGCAGAGTTAATCCGTAACCGCAAAAAACGAAATTTACTAGATTTAAGCGGACAAATTCAATTTTCAACAGATTACGACTATAAAGCCTTACGGGAAAACCGCAATGTTTCTGATTGATACATCGGTTTGGATTGCTGTTTTCCGAGATAGGACTGATGCGGTCCGTCAATCTTTGTCAGCAATTATTAATGAGCAACCCATTTTTTTGAGCCGATTTACTCAGATGGAACTGTTGCAAGGTTGCCGAGATGAACGGGAGTGGAGGCTATTGGAAACGTATCTGCAAGACCAAGACTATATCGAACCCACTCCTCATACTTGGGTCGCGGCTGCCCGAATTTATTACGATTTGCAACGACAGGGGTTAACGGTTAGAAGTAGTATCGATTGTTGTATTGCTCAACTGGCCATAGAACATCAGTTTATTTTAATTCATAATGACCGTGATTTTGAGACAATTGAAAGGGTAACAAGCCTTAATAGTTTACGCTTTCGACCTGACGATAATTAATCCTCAAATCTCCTCTAACCAGATTTGAATCGCGGATATCCAGATTCGGTTGATTGAGGGGAAAGCCTTTTAAGGGCGCTTCTAGGGGTTCGTCGGTGAGGAAGGCTACGGCTATTTCCCGGGTCAGTTTTTGGCAAAAGGCAATGAGTTCTGGGGTGGGTTTGGTAGGGGTGGAAAATGTTTCGCTGCCGAAGAGGATGGCGCGGTAGGGGAGGAGGTTACGGCGTTTTAGGCTTTTGAGGTGGCGGCGCAGTTCTGCGGGGGTGGCGGGTTCCGGGGGGTCTTCCTCGGGACAAGTGATTTCCCAAATCAGTTCGCTGAGGGTTTTGGTTCCCGGAGGGCATTGAGCCAAAAAATGTTAATTCGACTTTTAGACACTATAGCGCGTCTAAATTATTTTGGCATAGAGATAGCGAGCAAGATGTTTGGGCATCGCGCACACGCTTCGCCGCACAGCGAAGCTATGCCGTTGGCGCAGCCTGCGCGTAAGCGCTTAGGCTTTACGCACTCCAGGGGCGGATTACTCGGTCTCACAGGGGAGGTATTTTTTGGACCTGAATCCTTACATTTTTATTCACTTTATTTACCCCGATTTTGACACCATTTCACCGCGAAGTAAACGATCGCCGCCAGGAGAAAACTGCCGAAAAAAGCAATCAGAAAGGGATGGGGATAAGACGAGCGATCGCCCCCCCAAGGACTGCGCCAAGGTTGGGTGATTAATCCCGCACTGGATGCAAAAATCGCGCCAGTTCCCACCGCCAGTCCAATCGCCTGGATGGTATTTTCAAGCTGTTTTTCTTGGTCTTGACGCAGGCGATCGCGTTGGGTTTGTTCAATTTCCACAATACCGCGAATCGAAGCCACTGCCTTATCCGCCAAACTCCGGATATGCCTAAAATAGCCCAAATCAAGTTTGATTTGCTCTTGAAAATTCACGCAATTTTTATCCCCAAAACTCTCCAAAATATCTAACTTTTCCTGGGGGTAATAACTTTGAATCAGCGCCAGCTTTTTGCGATAATTGCTCGCATTCGCTTTCAAAGTCAGGCGAGATGTCTCTAACACCCTTAAGTTCTCCGAAAAACTGATATCCAACTCTAATAACTCCACCAGAGATTTTTGTAATTGAATCAGAGTGGATTCCGACAACTTTTCCGGACTGGATTTTTTATGCAAAACCAGGGAACGAATCGCTTCCACTTCATCTCCCATCTTTTGGTATTGAGCGCGAGTATCCCGATAATTTTCCCGGCTCAATTCAAAGGTTTTAATCACCTTTTGACGATAAAAAAATAAATCCAGTAATTCTTGATCCAGGAAACAGAGATTGGAGTCTGCATCAGCGGAGGGTTTTTGAGCCTCATCCGACTCATCCAAAAATAACCAAACCCAAATCGTCTGAGTTTTATCCGGATTCCGAGGGTCACCATATTCAAAAACCGGACTCCCAAACAGTTGATTCACTTGATAACAATGCGGCAAAGGGGAGTCTGATGTTTCCAAGAAACTTTGCAGGCAATAATCCGCCATTTGTTGCCAAATTATCGGTCCTTGCTGCTGTTGCGCCCGAGACAGCCAGCCCGTTAAAATAATCACCTGACCGATAGAACTATCCAATATCCACTCTTGATTGGAGTTAAATTGTTTGAAAATAGCTGCATCGACAGATTGGGTTCGATTTTGAGACTCATCCAGTTCAGGAATTCGCAGGTTTAAATAGAGCGCATAGCTATCATACAGTTGTAAATACCCCACAACCCCGGTTATCTTCTGTTTATCGGCGAGCTTGCCTTCTAAACTCAGCAGAATATTTTCCTCCCTCGTACCTTCGAGGAGATCCATCCGCAGATTAGGGGTAACTGCTCGTAGCTTTAACGCCTGCTGAATCTGGAACCGCTGAAAAATCTCCAGACAGCGCTGCCGCAAATAATGCGGTTCATACTCTGAATCCCCATCCAGGTTTTCTATCTCCCCCAGATGGAAAGCAAACAGATGAACATTGGGAGCATACAGCAAAAAAGACATTCGATTTAGAGATAAAAATTAAATTAATGATTCTGAGGAGGCAAGTTTTTTGGTGCATCCTCTTTCGACTGAGCCTGTTTACGCAGTTCAAACAAATTGTGTAAAATTTCCGCATCACTACTCAGCTTTC
>JAABSJ010000206.1 GCA_011390515.1 Oscillatoria sp. | reverse complement strand
CCCCCCAATCTCCCCCATCCCCCCAACCTCCCCCATCCCCCCAACCTCCCCCATCCCCCCCATCTCCCCAACCTTCCCAACCTTCCCCCCCATCTCCCCAACCTTCCCAACCTTCCCCAACCCCTACTCCAGAACCAATTATGATTACTCCCTCCCAAGACAATTGCAAAATTACCACTGCCATTGTCTCCGATCCCAATCCACCAGCTAACGTTCGTTCCAGTCCACAAGTGACCGCCACAAATCTTTTAGGGACATTGAGTAATGGGACTTTTCTCACCGTTACGGAAGAACAAAATGGCTGGTTTAAAATCAACAGTCCGGTGGAGGGTTGGGTTGCCAAAAGTATCACCGAAAGTTCTTGTTCTGAAATCACAGAACGGATTAATTTCTCCCCCAATGGCACCTCTGCGCGAGTTAAAGGGCGGATTATTGGCGGCGGAAGTCATGAATATCTGCTCAAGGCATCTGCCGGTCAAACCTTAACCCTCTCGGTTTCCGAAGGCGCGTTGCCGTTTGTTTTTATCCCCAATGACCCCAATCGGCAAACTGAACTCACCGGGGGGGGTCACTATACAGGTTTGGACAACTGGAGTGGGACTCTCCCCACAACCGGGGACTATCAAATTGTTTTAGACTCAAATTTCCGAGGGTTTACCTATGAATTTTTAGTTGAAGTCAAGTAATCATTAACCTACTCGATCGCCTCTAAAGAAATATCCAACAGGGGATAGTCTTGCCAGTTTTCGGCATCAAAATGCCACCATTCGGTAATCAAGGGAATAAAACCCTGTTGAGTCATTACTCTTTCCAGTAATTGGCTATTTTGGCGGGCTTGGTTGCTGACATCGGTTCCTTGATAATCTCGGGCGGCGCGATCGGTAAAATCATCAAATTCCGTGGGCATTTCTAATTCATTGCCCATTGAATCAATTAGGGTTAAATCTACCGCTGCACCGCGATTATGGCGTGACCCCCTGGCAGGATTGGCAACATAGCGGGGATCCGGCAACGCTTCCCACATTTTCCGGGTCACCGATAGGGGTCGATAACAATCAAATACTTTTAACCCCAGTCCCATCGGTTGCAACTGCTCTTGAACCCGAGATAACTTGTGGGCGACGCTAGTTCGCAGAAGACATCGAGGGACAGAGTAGAGTTGAACGTTCAAGAAATTATTGGCAGTGGCATAGCGAATATCCAAGGTAATGTCGGGATTAATCATTTGGATATCTACTAATTGTTCTCCCTCAAACTGAGGTATATCAGGAGTTTGCACGACAACTGATGGACTGGGCCGTAAGATTTCTGCTGATTTTAATCCGTCAACAATCCGCACGGATTGTGCCCGTTGCCCGGATCCGAGGGTGAGGAGCAAGCCTAAAGTCACTGAGAATAAAAAAAGGTAATGAGTTTTCATGCCGGTTTTCCTAGTTGGGTGAGCAAAATTGACTGATGGATATTTCAAGAAACCCTGAGTTAAATCCGAGAAAAATTCATAATAGAAGTTACGTTTTTCAGCGATTTTGACTAGAGGCAAGTTCGGGTAATGTTATCGATTTCCAGCCGGATTTATGCCTTGATGGCAGCATTTTTTTTGGAAATTAACCGATAATTTTCTTAATCAAAATAACTCCAGTAAACGGTGGGGGTAAGGGATGAACCTGAGAGAGACCCTCTTAATCATGCGCCCCCGAATCTGAATCTGGGGGAGGATCTGGCGATGATTTGCAGCAGTCGGGAGGAAGATGCGGCCACGCCGGTGGGGAATTGTCCCATTGATTTAGACTGGTGATGGTTGCTTCATAAAATTTAACCCAACCCAGATCCCGAGGAGGAACGGAAAAGGAATACTGTGAAAAGACCGATCAAGAGCTTGACAGTTTCTGTGTAAAACTGACCCCTACGGTAAAATGATCATGCCTATCTTCCCACTGGATCGGGGTGAAAGACCCGAATCCCTAAATCCTTTAAATCCTTATCATTATGGACTGCTGGCCTACTGGGTCTTTTTTCGTCCCAGTGTACTCCGCAGCTATTTGTACAAAGCGGACCCTGATTTGTATCAACAAAGCGGATGGCGTAAATTGCGGGGGAGTTTTAAGGTCCCGGGATATCGAAACCTGTATCTGATGGCGATCGCCTCGGTGGTGAAATGTTTGTTCCTACTGGCGTTCACATTTTTCCTCTATACCCTGGCGGTGAATCAAGGTCATACCGGGTCCATTAATTCTGTCCTGGCCCTTTCCAATACTCAAGCGATTTCCTTCTCAGGGGGAGACTTTAAGGGAGACAGCAGCTTAAAAGTTTGGGATTTAGAAAAGGGTGCATTGGTGCGAACCCTACCGGGTCATCACGGGGGAATTAACGCGGTGGCGGTACTACCGGGAGACCGGGTAATTACTGGGGGAAGAGACCGCGCAGTTACCATTTGGGACCTGAGAGAGGGGCGTCGCATCCATGATCTCCAAAACCACCGTCGCTGGATTGAAGATCTCGCGGTCACCCCAGACGGAGTATGGGTGATTTCAGCCTCGGCAGACAATAGCCTGATTGTCTGGGACATCGAATCCGGAACAATCCTCCATACCCTTGAGGGGCATACCGGATCCGTCAATACGGTGGCAGTGACTCCCGATGGCACCCAGGCCATCTCTGGGGCCACCGATGGCACAGTGAACATTTGGAATCTGGAACAGGGAACCCTGGTACAAACGTTGAGTGGTCATACTGCTGGAGTGAATGCTGTCACGCTCACTCCCGATGGCACCCAGATTATTTCTGCCAGTCTGGATGGTTCGGTCAAGGTGTGGAACCGCTCATCGGGAACTGAAGTGCAGAATTTGACAGCACATCCGGGAGGGGTGAATACGATCGCCCTCACTCCCGATGGAGAACAGGTGATTTCCGGGGGTGCCGATGGAACGGTCAAGGTCTGGGCCCTCAATCAGGGAACCCTCCGGTATGACTTAACGGGACATCAGGGGTGGATTAATGGATTAGCGATCACCCCAGACGGAC
The DNA here is from genome assembly GCA_011390515.1 of Oscillatoria sp. Classification (GTDB taxonomy): domain Bacteria; phylum Cyanobacteriota; class Cyanobacteriia; order Cyanobacteriales; family Laspinemataceae; genus Laspinema. Next base: position 8,127 of record JAABSJ010000206.1, on the reverse strand, counting down.
AGCAAGTGGTTTCGGCTTCTTCTGACCATACCCTCAAAGTCTGGAATCTCCAACAAGGGACTCTGGTCCATACCCTGGTGGGTCATCAAGAGTGGGTGAGATCCGTGGCGGTGACCCCCGATGGACAACGGGTGATTTCCGGTGCAGGCGATCGCCTCCCAAAAGTCTGGAGCCTCACATCAGGGGAGGAGATTCCTCTCACATCTGTCAATCGCACTCTCTTTTGGACTATCCTCGGGTTTGTAATTGGGGTTGTTTTCCTGTGGCTATGGATGATACTTGCATCGGCATTGATTCTCACTTGCAAGTTTATGGTTTGGGGACTGGCCGGAAGTGTATTGGCAGCCTTGGGACTGGCGCTAGTAGCGAGTTTCGCCTTCACCAACCTGTTTATTTTGAATGATTTGATGAGCATCAATCCCCCCTATCAACAGACCTTCGGGGCGATCGCCATTGAGCCCGCGCTGCTCACCGTCGGGTTTGCGATTTTCCTAGGAATAATCTGGTCTGTGGCCTTTGCCTTAGCCGGACGCAGTGGGGTGGCTGCCTTGGCTGCGATCGCCGTCATTGCTATGATCGCGGTGGCCTTAGCTGCTTTCGAGGCGAATATCATCAAAGATAAAGATATTGCCTCCCGAATCCGCTTCGTGGCGGCAGTTTCCCGAGTGATTAGAATCGGATTTTACTTTAATTTCCTGGTGGCCCTCGGGTCGTTGCGCCTGCTGTTTTACCCGATTGAGTTGATTGCTGCTCTCAAACCGAACCGACGGGGTGAGAAACATCCGGTGTTTTGGGATGAGTTGCTCGTCTTGCCACTGCCCAATACTCACAAATCTCTACTCCAGCAGTTGCAACGGGATGAAAAGACGGGTTTACACCGGATCGCAAAAGTCTGCCGCAACCCGTTTCAGCGTTCCCTGGCCCTCGGTACATTATCCCGATATTTACATTCTACTGAGTACCCCCTCCATCTGCTGTATGCGATCGCCCGCGACCCAGATTTAAGCGCCTATCTCTGGACCCCCGTCAGTGCCGAAGATTGGCGAGGAATCCCGGAACGCCGACAAGTGTTATTGGGCGAATTGGGGTTGCAACCCGTGAAATGTGGGAGTGATTGGTTGAATCAATTCGCTGAGGATGGAATTGGGGTGCTGACTTGGTTCCAGCGATCGCATCGTCCAACCCCCTTAACTCGATTCTCGGCCCTCCTCTACCACTTGCTCACCTTGGAAGGGGATTCCTCCCCATTAGATTGGACCGACTATAAACAAACCCTGGGGAGTCTGCGCGACTACCCAGGGGGTTTAGAAATTCTCGACTCTTTGACCATTTTGGCCCGATTTGCCGCCGTCCGGGACCTCTCGGACCTCAAGATTGCCCTGGAAACCATCAGTGAGTCCTCTACCGCCTTTGATTCGGGGGAAGGAGACCCTCAGATGGCGGCATCGGGCCTAATTCGACCGGAAGTCCTAAGTGCGATCGGTCATCTGGCAAAAATTGGGACCTTGGTCTCTGGCAATTCTGATTCGACGGATTCGGGACAACGACTGGCAACCTTGGCCCAAGCGACTGTAGCCCTGGATACTCTGGAATCTGAGGCGATCGCCTCCTTCGTCACCCCGGAACAAGGCATTTTTCAGCAGATTATCCGCCAGTGGCGGCTATTGTTCCTGCGCGAAACCGCGACAACGGCCAAAAGCGTGGTTTAAGGACAATTCTCACTTGACAATCCTCGGCTGTTCCAATTCTGTTGTGTTCCTGGGGAGAAGATCTAACCCAGATTTTGGTCAGAAACCCGGTTTCTCATGCTTACTGACAGGACAAGAAACCGGGTTTCTCCGTTAACTTTTGCTCTTTGACATAAATTTATGAAAGAAACCCGGTTTCTCAAGCTTACTGGACAAGAAACCGGGTTTCTCCGTTAACGGTTGCTTCATCACATAAATTTATGAAAGAAACCCGGTTTCTCAAGCTGGAGCAAGGGACGGAAATCCGTCGCTATCATGTGCCTCGGGTCTAGTCAGTCCCTTTTAATTCTTCCCACATCGCATGATAGGCGGGTTTGGGTTGATAGGATTTGTCAAAAATTAACGGGTCTTTACTCCCAGTAAATCCAGTCAACCAACTATGGCGATCGGTAAATCCCCACATCACTAAAGTGTTGCAGTTCGAGGCATCCAAACAGATCTTCAGAAAATCCCGGTACATTTTAGCTTGTGCCTCTAATTGCTCTTCTGGGGTGCCGCTAAACTTATCAATCGGAACATCCATTTCCGTAATCATCACGTCTAACCCCAGTTCGGCATATCGCTTCATATTTTCAGCAACTTCTTCAGAGTTATCAGCGGATAAAAATCCCAGGTGGGTTTGGAACCCAACCGCATCCAGGGGCGCTCCTCTTTGCCGGAGGTCTTTTGCTAAATTGTAAAAAGATTGAGACTTAGAATTGAGTCCTTCCGCATAGTCATTAATATATAATAGGGTATCGGGATCAGCTTCCCGAGTCCACCGCAGCGCTAGGTCAAGATATTCCGGTCCAATGGTTTTATACCAGATGGTTTCTCTGAAGCTGCCATTGGCTTCTACGGGTTCATTCACCACATCCCATGCATAAATTTGACCGCGATAGTGACCGACGACGGTCTGAATGTGATCGTGAAGGATTTCCATGAGTTCCTCCCGGGAAAAATTCCCTTCCACAACCCAGCGAGGCAGGGCGTGAAACCAGACCAGGGCATGACCCATCACCTTTATATTATGTTCGTTGGCAAACTGAACGATCGCATCGGCTTGACTAAAATCATAGCGATCGCGTTCTGGATGCAGTCGCCAAAATTTTGTATGGTTCTCAGGAATCAGAATATTAAATTCCCGCGCAAACACCTCTCGATAGGTCGAGTCGTTTTGTAAAAGCTGAGGTTGAACCGCCCCACCAATGAAAAAATCCCGCTTTGCTGCCAGCGATCGCAGGGATTCTGTTGGGGACTCGGGTCGCGGGGGGACTGGGGGGGCTGCGGTACTGGTGGTGGCGATCGCCCAGACGATCGTCAGCATCACCAGAATATATGCAATGAAGGAACGGACTTTCATTATGCGACCTCTATCCAATGATCATGCTCAATAACAAACCACCAATCACAAACCACCAATGACCAAACACCATCCCCCCCATCAAGGACGAAGGATGAACAGAATTTTTCAGCCTTCCATTCATCCCTTCGTTTCCTTGAGGCGGGTTTTAAATGTTTAAGCGTTGGTAAACGGTATCCAGGTGTCTCAGTTGGTATTTCGGGTCGAAACAGTCTTCGATTTCCTGCGGTGACAGTTTCTCGGTGACGGTAGCATCTTTAACGATCGCCCCATGAAAGTCCCCATCGGGTTTATTCCACGCTCCATGAGCGCAGGACTGTACAACTTTATACGCTTCTTCCCGATTCATGCCTTTTTCCACTAAAGCCAACATCACGCGCTGACTGAAAATCACGCCGCCGTAAACGTTCATATTCCGCTTCATGTTCTCGGGATAGACTTGGAGATTTTTCACCAATTCTGAAATTTCCCTTAACATAAAGTGAGTCAAAATGCAAGCATCGGGCAGAATCACTCGTTCGACAGAACTATGAGAAATATCCCGTTCATGCCAAAGTGCCACATTTTCCAGAGCAGTTCCGGCATGACCCCGCACGATTCTCGCCATCCCGGTTAAGCGTTCCGACCGAATCGGGTTACGCTTATGGGGCATGGCCGAGGAGCCTTTTTGCCCTTTGGAGAAGTATTCCTCCACTTCCAGGACATCGCTGCGCTGGAGGTTGCGAATTTCGACGGCAAAGCGTTCAATCGAAGCAGCCAGCAGGGCGAGATGCTGCAAATAGTCGGCATGGCGATCGCGCGAAATCACCTGAGTAGAAGCGGTATCCGGTTCCAGTCCCAGTTTCTGACAGGCAATCTCCTCAATCCGGGGTTCGATGTTGGCGTAGGTTCCCACGGCACCGGAGATTTTACCCACGGCAATATCCGATCGCACCCGCACCAGGCGATCGCGATGGCGCAACATTTCCGCTAACCATCCGGCCAGTTTAAACCCAAAGGTAATCGGTTCGGCATGAATCCCATGCGATCGCCCGACTTGCACCGTATCCCGGTGTTGCTGCGCTTGATAGCGAATGGCAGCGATCGCCGTTTCCAATTCCGACAGCAACAGATCCAGACTCGCCACCATCTGCAATGCTAAAGCCGTGTCCAACACATCGGAACTGGTTAATCCCAAATGAATGTACCGTCCGGCTTCCCCGACATACTCATTCACATTGGTCAAAAAGGCAATCACGTCATGGCGAACTTCAGCCTCAATTTCGAGGATGCGCTTGGGGTCAAAATTAGCCTTGGCTTTAATCTCTTCCACTGCCGAAGCGGGAATATAACCCAGTTCGGCTTGAGCGTCACAAACCGCCAGCTCGACTTCGAGCCAGGTTTTAAATTTATAGGTCTCAGTCCACAGTTCGCCCATTTCGGGCAAGGTATAGCGCTCGATCAAGGTCCGGCACAGAACACAACTGTCTCATTTTACCCCCTCTGTCTGCATATTCTTTCCCCACTCCCGTCAATCTTTTTCTGCCGAATTTATTACCTTATTTTCGACCCAACCATCGTAACGATTTATGACAAGTCGCGGAAAATATCAGCCCCAGCGATCGCCTAGGGCGTTCTGAGGGATGAAGCCAATTTTATCCCTTGTTGCGATCGCGTCGGCTAACAGACAGTAAAAGTAGGGTGGGCACTGCCCACCGTCAGTCAGGTGGGCACTGCCCACCCTACAATTGCTTGACTTGTTGACTCAATCAATGAGTCACTACGAACCTTTGTAGTAACCCCTTTCGGGGTGGCATGAATAGGGCTAGGGTCAGGGACTGATACATTTACGCGACATTTTTCCGGTTATTTCCGGACAATGCTACGATAGCACTATCACCTTCAAAGGTAATAGAGGCGGTATCCCGCAAAGCTTTTAGAAAGATTCCAAAAGCACTTGATTGTTTAAGGTCGATGAGGATGATTAGACTCGTACCTTCTTAGACTCAAGAATCTGCCTTACCTCGGCAACCAAGCGAGGAAGTCTCAAAGGTAAGCAGAAAAATCTAAAGTCGGGCGCGAGTGGGTGATCCATTTTCAACTCTTGTCGGATATTATACCCCATTATCCGCAGATGTCCAGCAAATCTCGGATTAAATCATTGCTCCCATTCCCTTGACCCCCATCTTTCCATTCAAGAGATCAGACTCCCTCAGTAGGGGCCTAGTGATTTCGGTGGGGGGACACTCCGGGATGATCGCCCAACAGAATCATCCGCGCCAGATAAAAGTCCCGAGACACATTGACGAAAGCCAGCAATCCATTCCCTACGAAGCGAACGAGTTTGATTTTCATCAAACTGTCCCCTAGGCGATGAAAGTCAGAACCCAACCGCATTGTTACTCGACTCATAGCCGTTGGCTTTACTCTAAAAGCCACTGAATTCTTCTATTTTTATTTTATCACTAATTTTTGCTGAATTTAACATGATGTTTTATAAAGGCGCTCCCGAAAAACTCTATGTTCTCCGTAGTTTTACGGGTCTTTTGCTCCATCGAGTCCCAGACTTTTGGGGTTTGATGATAAATCAGCACCTTCTCTTTGAAAACTGCTCATGATACCAAATCCGGTTGGTAAAAGTCGGGGTTCGCTTTTAGCCCGCGCAGGCGGGCTTTGTCCGTATAGCCCCACCCTTGAGGGTGTGGGTTTTTGTAGACCTAGAGCAACCGAATTCCGTATGACAAGTCGCTCAATCCCCTCGGTTTGCCAAGGCAAAACCGAAGAACCATGAGGGAAGCACCCCGATCAAACCAGCGATCCCTCAATCTAGGGGAGCGGGTGAACCTGTACTCAGGCAATCCCAACAACTCTAACTCCAGCAACGAGTTAGAGTTACCGGGGTTAATAGATGAAACTATTGATTTGTTGCTCTCTATCAAAAATAACGAACAACACCACCGTATCCTGTTCAAATCGAGTTGTTAACAGAACCACATCTTGCTCATCACCCATCTCCGTCTCCGTGGAAACAATTTCTTGAAAATCCCCCAATTTATCCACTAAATCTTGCCAAGTTGTTTCCAGAGTTTCTGGGGTAATATTTTCCCGAGCAATAGCATCGTATTTTTGGAAAGCTTGGTTAAACTCTCCATCGGCGAGTAAAGAGACAAATTCTTCCGCTTGGGAGACCATTGGAGTAGTCTGAGCAATCGCTTCAACCCCCTGGAGGGGTTGGAAACTTTGAGCTTGAGCCGGTAAACTATCAACGACAGCAACGGTGGCGAGTAAAACCAAAGAAAGAATCGTTTTCATGAGAGTTAGCTCCTTAAAATAGCCAATAAAAAATGCTATTTACTGCATTCTATCAATAGTTCTATATTGGATGGCTTCTGCCACATGGGAGATATTAATGGGGTCATCCCCAGCTAGGTCCGCAATGGTACGGGCTACCTTTAAAATGCGATCGGTTGCCCTTGCCGAGAGTCCCAGTTTACGGATGGCCCCTTCCAGGAGCGTGCGGGTGGCATCATCCAGGGGACACCATTGGCGCAGTTGAGCGGTTTGCATTTCCGCATTGCAGCGAATATTGGGTTCAGATTTAAATCGTTCTCGGGCCCGATCGCGCGCCGTCTGAACCCGCTTTCTGACAGGTTCCGATGGCTCTCCCGTGGTTTGTCGAGTAATTTCTTCCGGTTTTAACCGATTCACCGCCACTTGCAAATCAATCCGATCCATCAGAGGTCCTGAAAGTTTGGCCCAATATTGTTCTCGGTGACGGGGGGAACAGGTACAGGGTTGAATTGGGTCGCCAAAGTAGCCACAGGGACAGGGATTGGTGCTGGCAACTAAGGTAAATTGTGCCGGGAACTCCACACTTTGTTTTGTGCGAGAAATGGTGACCCGCCCATCTTCTAAGGGTTGGCGCAGGTACTCTAGCACATCGCGTTTAAACTCTGTGAGTTCATCAAGGAACAAAATACCCCGATGAGCGAGGGAAATTTCTCCGGGTTTGGGATAGCTACCACCACCGACGAGAGAAGGACCGGAGGCGGAGTGATGGGGACTGCGAAACGGGCGATCGCCAATTAACGCGCCACGATTTTTCAGTAACCCCACCACGGAATAAATTTGGGTGACTTCTAAAGCTTCTTCAAAACTCAGAGGGGGTAAAATACCGGGTAACCGTTTCGCCAGCATGGTTTTCCCGCTACCTGGGGGACCGACAAAGATTAAATTATGTCCTCCGGCAGCAGCAATTTCTAAGGCGCGGCGTCCATGTGCTTGACCCTTAACATCTTGCAAGTCTAAACCCCCGAAGGGATGGGGTGCAAAGGGGACATTGCCATCGAGTTGGGTGGGTTGGTACTGACTGGGGTTGTTCAGTAAGGCGATCGCATCGCACAAATGCCCACATCCATAAACTTGTAATCCTTTCACCACTGCCGCTTCCCCCACATTTTCTTCCGGGACGACTAAGGCGGTAATACCCATTTCTTGGGCAGCAGCAGCAATGGGGAGGACTCCGGCAACGGGACGTAAAGTGCCATCGAGGGAGAGTTCCCCGAGGAAGAGAAAATCTCCCAGGAGTTGGGCGCTGACTTGTTCTGAAGCGGCGAGAATTCCGATGGCGATCGGTAAGTCAAAACAGGGACCTTCCTTGCGTAAATCCGCAGGCGTCAAGTTAATCACAATCCGGCGCAAGGGGAAGGCGTAACTGGAATTTTTCAGGGCAGCTTTGACCCGTTCCTTAGATTCTTGCACGGCGGTATCGGGCAATCCCACCACAACAATTCCCGGCATTCCCCCCGAGACATCGATTTCGACTCCGACCTTGACGGCATTAATCCCAACTAACGATGCACTCCAAACTCTAGCAAGCACGGCTAATACCCTGATGACTGCTGGAAGCATTATAAGAAAGGCGGGGTAAAAAGGGAATAGGGGGGGGAATACTTATAGCAACACCCTATAGGGGATCAATCCCCCGCCTGTAGTGGCGCTCGCGCTCGCGCCACTACGTCGGTCGAAACCGACATCTTGCACCATTTTTAACAACCG
>JAABSJ010000205.1 GCA_011390515.1 Oscillatoria sp. | reverse complement strand
GATTGCGCTCTTCATGGGAGACTCGGCCTCCATTATTTTTGTAGTGATGGAGTTCGGATTGAGTATCGGTGAGTTGGCTTTGCAATTGCCAGTAGGCGGTGGCTGCTTGTTGGAGTTGGTTTTGCAATTCTAGGACCGTTTCTCCATCGGTGGAACGGGATTGAGCGGTTTTTTGTAATGTTTTTTCGAGGTCTTCAATCTGACGCTGGAGTTGAGTGGCCCGGGTTTTATGCAGCTTGCTGTCGGACTGGGCTTTGGTGAGTTCGCTTTGGATGCGATCGCGCTCTTTTTCTTCCTGTTCTAAGCGGTCTTGCAAGCGCCAATAAGCTTTAGCAGCTTCGTGAATTTGCGACTTATATTGAACACATTCCTGGGTAAATTCTTCCAGTTTAATCTGGCTGGTTTCGAGTTGAGATTTGAGGGATTGCTGGGCTTTTTTGGCATCCTCTAGCTGGGACAGGGCCTGTTCTCGGTCTTTTTTGGCGGAGTCTAGTTCAGCGTGAGTGGTTTCTAGTTTGCTATGCAGTTGCCAATAGGCTTCCTCGGTTTGCTCAAACAGAGATTGTAGCTGATCTCGTTCCTGCTTGGAGAGTTCTAGCTGAGTTTTGAGTTGGGACAACTGCATTTGCGCCTGAGTGACTTGCTCAGGGTCGCTGGGTTTAGACTGAGACTGCGATCGCCAATGGTTGCGGGCCCAACTCAGTTGTGCTCGTTCCTTCCGCAAAAAACTATCCGGGATTCGTCCCAAGGTCAAGGGGTATGGCGTCAAATCCCAACCACAGGTCGAGCAATTTTTGACCTCGCCCTCAACATAAGTTGCTTGACAAACTGGACACTGTGCCACTGCTCTCTCCCGCATCGAAATCAGGACTATGATATTGAAGGAGGGGGACTAGATTTCCTCCTCTGACAGATTATCTCCCAACATCCGACTTTTGCGATCGCCTCTTTGGGATTTTACAGAGGAAACCACCCTAGAGGGACCCCACTCTAGCCAGCCCTGGGGCCAAATTCCTGACGAGGGTAGGTTTTTTACGAGTATTGTCCTCGTGACGCAGCCGAAGCCCCCTCACGAGGAAAAACCTAAATAGACCTCTTGCAAAATTCTTTAAAGCCCCCCTTCTTAAGGGGGGTTGGGGGGATCAATCCTTTTTTTGCAAGAGGTCTATTTAGGGTGAGCCCTCAAAATAGGGGTAAGGGAACTCCAAACAATAAAGTCTTCAAAATCTTCTAGGAGAGATCCCCCCAACCCCCCTTAAGAAGGGGGGCTTTTCCAATTCTGCCAAAGTTATAATGCCCCACTTTATTTATGGAAATCCCTAAGTCCTGTTTTCCTTAAGAATTTTGAGCCCCTGTAGCGGCAACTTGATGTTCAGAAGCGGGTTCTCCGGGACTGCGGATGGCGCGGAACATTCCAAAGCGGCAGAGTCCCACGCCAAAGGCGAGACGCATTAACAGAATGGTGGGAACTTCTCGCACGGATTTAAGAAATCCAGATACTCCAAATTGCATCCATCCTTGAGGTCGAATGATGCCTTGCCAAATGGTATCAATCCAGGAGGGGAGGGTTTGTTCCGTCCAGTCATCGGTGGTGACTTCTCCTGCTACTAATCCGGTGGATTCTAACAGTTCAGAGAAGCCTTCAATGCTGGAAAAAGCGGGATGAGACCATTGTTCGAGGAGTTGCTGCATCACCGGGCGTTCCCAGAAGTTGAGAGGCGTTTGGCGATCGTCCCGTTGATTCCAGTCCGCAAGGACTAGGATACCCCCGGGCTTGAGGACCCGCAACAATTCTTGAGCAAATTTGGCTTTATCTGGCATATGCGGTCCGGCTTCAATGGACCAAACTACATCAAAACTGCGATCGGCAAAGGATAAATCGAGGGCATCATCGAGGGCGAATTTAGCATCTAAATCCGGGGGAGTCAGTTCTTGTGCACGCTTGACTTGTTGAGGACTAATGGTGATACCCGTAACCGAAAATCCATAGTTTTTGGCCAGGAGGCGACTGCTACCGCCAATGCCACAACCCACATCTAAAACTGTTGTTCCGGGGGGTAATTTATCCAATCCTCCCCAACGCACCATCTCATGTACAAAGTCTTCTTTGGCTTGGAGAAAATCTTTCGATTCTGGGGGAGAACCATAATGCCCCAGATGAATATGTTCTCCCCAATAATATTCTAAAATTCCGTCTTGAGTCCATTCGTCATAAGAATTGGCGACAGAATCGGAAGATTGATATTTGCGGGCACTGCTGAGATACAGAATAAGGCTGACAATAAATAGGGTGAGAGTTAGTCCAAAAATTAAAGGCATAAGCTGATTGATTAACTAGATAACAAAGGATTGGCGAGAACCAGATGATGTTAAAACCGGGTTTTCTGATAAACCCGGTTATTTAGGCTTGTCCTCGTGACGTGCCAGAGTCACGAGGAAACCCCCGATTTTTTAGGGTGGATGATAGTCAAACCCAGACTGGCATAAAGAATGCCATTTCTGCTGTTAAATTGCCTGGGATAGAGAGGGGGAAACGGGTAACGGAGGCAGAACAAATGCTGTGGATTCCCGAATGATATCCGGACGTTCTTTGTAGGGAACTTTACCCTCAGAAGCTGCCGCATATTGTTGACAAAAGGTCGCCAAATCGGTTGCGGATTCTGTGGGAGAGAGTCCACTGAGAACAAAGGTGATTTTCTCTGCTGCCGTGAGGGTGACGTTGCAAGCATCGCTGCAAGCTGCCATACAGCGCACTGGCTGAAGTTGGATGGCAGATTCTAGGTTTTTGGCTTGCAATTCGCTTTGCAATTGCTGAATTAAATGCTCTCCGCCTGATAGCCCGTTCTGAGTGGGTTCTTTCCGGGAAAATCGGCAGAGGGAACAGACAAATAGGGTAGCTTGGGTCATGGACTCTCTATCAAAGTTGGGTGGATGGGAAACCCGTAAGGGATTGTGAAGATGGGCCGATCGCCTGCTTAATGCTCTTATGTTAATCTGGCGATCGCTGAGTGAATTCTGCCCTGAATTCGGCGGCCTAATTGAGAAAAAACAGGAAGAAAAATTTGGCTATGGTTTGGCTTAAACCCAGACAAATCTTGACCCTTTATTCGCTTGTGAACCTTACCCCCTTGAAATCGAGGGTTCTCCCTATCCTACCACAACTCAACTGCAACTGCGCTTAATTTTTACTTTCCTCGACCAGGAACAGCCACATCAAGAACAAAAAAACCGGGTTTGGTGCAATAGGTTTTGTATTCAAATTGAGAGGAAACGAACAGGACTGACGCAATCCATAACATCGACCCCTAAATAATGTAGAAGCGATTCGCGATTCGCCTCTACATTAGCGATCGCCCATTAAAAAAAACCGTTTCTAACCTTCACCCAGGATGAAACTGAATGGGGTGCAATCCCCTGGACATCTCAGGTAAAATTGAACTCAAAAAGCCCCTTTCTGGCTCTATAAACATCCTCTCACCTTAATACCCTAATGCGGCACCTGCTGGACGACGGGGGTCATTTGCTCCCCAGAGGGTGTCTCCCTCTACGGCAATGGATGAAGCTGCACCCCAATTTGAGGAGGAATCAATATGATATCCCATTGCGGACAGTCGTTCTACGGTGTCGGGAGAGAGTGCCAAGGGTTCTGTTCTTACGATGTTAGGTAATCCTTGGTAATGAAAGCGGGGGTGGCTGACGGCTTGTGCTATGGTCATATTGCGATCGCTGATATGAGTAATGACTTGTAAGACAGTGGTGGGAATAGTTGACCCCCCGGGACTGCCGGTAACCAGTAACAATTGACCGTTGCGGGTAACAATGGTTGGACTCATGGAGGAGAGAGGACGTTTCCCAGGTTCGATGCGATTGACGGTTCCCTGGACTAACCCAAATTGATTGGGAACGCCCGGTTTGGCGGTGAAATCGTCCATTTCATTATTTAGGAAAAATCCCGTTCCCGGCGCAATTTCCATTGCCCCAAATAAGGAATTAATGGTATAAGTCACTGAGACAGCATTGCCGAAGCGATCGACGATGGAGTAGTGAGTGGTATCGGTTCCGGTGGATTCGGGAGTCCGATCAAAAAGCGGTTCCGGGGGAATAGCTTGATTGGGGGGAATTTGGGCGCGCAGTTGGGCAGCATAGTCGGGAGAAAGCAGGCGATCGCTGGGATTATCCACAAACGCCGGGTCCCCTAAATAGGTGTTGCGATCGGCAAAGGCATACAACATCGCCGATAGCATCAAATGCAGGCGGTGGGGTTCGCTGCGGTTGAGTTCGGTGACGGAATATCCATCAAGCAGGGTCAACATTTGACAGAGGGTCGTTCCCCCTCCCGGTAGCGGTGAAGAAATCACCCGATCGCCTCGATAATCACATTCCACGGGGGGGGATTCGGTGACGCTATAAGTGCTAAAATCTTCTAAGGTGAGAATTCCCCCATTTTGTTCACTGGCGTTAACAATTTTTTCAGCAATTAGCCCTGTATAAAAGGCATCCGGTCCTTGGTTCGCAATCAGTTCTAAGCTGTTGGCTAAATCCGTTTGGAACAGGCGATCGCCCACTTCGTAGGGAGTTGTGCCATCTTTTAAAAAAATCGCCGCCACTTCTGGCTGTTCTTGAAATTGTTCTACACTACGATTGAGAATATCAATGTCACCGCGTTGTAAAATAAATCCATCTCGGGCTAAGGCGATCGCACCGGCCATCACCTGAGCGCGATCAAGTGTACCATAGCGAGTTAAGGCGCGATCGAGTCCCTTCACTGTACCGGGAACTGCCACCGCCAGATATCCCCGACGACTCAATCCCTCCACAACCTCTCCGGTTTCATCCAAATACATCTCTGGGGTCGCCGCCAGGGGTGCTGTTTCCCGAAAATCCAAAAACATCTCTTCCCCATTCGCCTGACGAATTAGCATAAATCCACCCCCACCCAAGTTGCCACAACAAGGATGGGTCACCGCTAAAGCATACCCCACCGCTACTGCCGCATCCACAGCATTTCCCCCCGCTTTGAGGACTTCTAACCCGACTTGAGAGGCTTTTGCAGAGGCGGTAACCACCATGCCATTTTTTGCTGCCACCCCTTCGCTGACGGGAACATCGGCGAGGTGACTATTGCTGGAAAGTTGAGCCTTAACAAACCGCACCCCTTGAGCGATCGGTGGAAACGGACGATCCAGGTTTTGGAAAATCGCCATTTCGACTACAATCGATAGAGGAATGGCGATCGCCGATGCCACCATCAAGCGCAACAGTCCAGTTTTTAGGGGTGGGGGAACCCGACGCATAAATTCTCGGCCCTTTTAAACAGTTAATCTATCCAGTTTAAAACATTAAGGTCTGGGAAAAATGGCACCAGTCCCTTAATCCCAGCTTTACACCCCTGAATCCACAAGTCTTATGTCATTGGTCATTGGTTATTGGTCATTGGTCTTATGTCATTGGTCATTGGTTATTGGTCTTATGTCCTTGGTCTTAGGGATTTGCATAAAAAAAATTCTGCATTAGAAGTTTGGTAAAATTAGAAAAGACCCCCTTATTAAGGGGGTTGGGGCGATTTCTTCTTAAAAGATTTTGAAGAGTTTATTGTTTGGATTTCCCTTATGTCCTTGGTTCTTGGATGGGGGGATTCTCTCTCTTCTTAAACGAGGGCCTAAACATCGCTAGGGGAGGGCTTTCAGAATCCCAACCTTGAAAAATATGGGGTGGGGCCTGTTATTCATCCACCGAATCATAGTCTGTCCAAAGGTGGATGCTTGGAGCAGTTGCTCACCCTAATATGAGCGATTGTTAATATTTCGCTCTTATCCGAACTTGGGGGTTCAATCCCGAGACAAATCCCTGAAACCCCTGTATATTAATTGTTTCACCTAAAAATATCTCAAGGGAGAAGTTTCCCATCTCCGGGGGTCAAGTCGCGTCAATTCTCTCAAGGTTATCGCAAATCCAACCTTCATAACCTTGGTAGGATGGAACTTTAGAGCGATTTGCTGCGGCTGGGGCTCGTGGAGATTGACTCGGAGAGTGAAATGACAACCCAAATCAGCAAATTGTTATAAAAATTTAACCTTTTTTGAAGAAAAATGGAATATACTTCTATAGAAACATTAGTATGATTAGCTATTCTCCTACTCCTTCAGGCTAAGGTGCAATCCACCCGGTTTGCCGAAAGGATTTTTGAGGACTCACTCCTCGGAACGAGCGACTGCCTCTCCTGGGCTGTGATTGTCCCTTGGTTTCCCTGTTTTGCAATCGCGCTCACCCCGTTAGAAGGGTGGAGTCGCTATCAATGAGGCGATCGCACAGAGGTCCATCGCAACCGACCCTCCCGAGACCCGCAAGGATGCCAACCGAGGAACCCCTGATGAATATCATAAAAAAATTTAGGATATAGACCATGATAGACCTGTATTCCTCCGATGAAACCGATCATCCTCACTCCCTATCCCTGAAACGATTAGACCGAGCGATTTGTTTGTCACAAGGTCAATTTTGCTTAATTTTGGCTTGCTGTAATTCCGTTTCCCTGCGATCGCAACTCGTCAAGCAATTACCCATTAATTTGTCCGGAGATATTTATCAGCTATCTTTGCATCCTTCGGTCAAAACCCTCTATACAACCGTGCAACAAGCCCTGCAAAATAAACAGCCCAATGCTTTAATGATTTTGGGATTAGAATCCGTTATTTCTATTGAACAATTACTCACAGCCACTAACTTTGTCCGGGATGATTTTCGTAAAGATTTCGCCTTCCCTGTCATCTTGTGGGTGAATGATGAAATCATGCAAAAATTGGTTCGATTAGCCCCCGACTTCAAAAATTGGGCCGCCTCTACCATTCGATTTCACATGATAAATGAGCCAATGGCAACCCCGGATTTAGCCTATCAATTAATCTAAAAAATCCCCCAATGCTTCTTGTGTCCCAAAACAACTAAACTTCACACGGGAATGAACCAAGGGTGGCAAAATGCGGTAACGTAAGCGGTGTTCATCCAGTCCGTGGTTACTGTTATGTTAGAGATTCAAACGTTAATTGATGAAATTCAGGAAGAAGCAAAACGGGCTGAATTTCCCATTGATGAACCCATTTATCAAAAAGCTAATGCAGAACCGACTCAACCGATTCTCTATGCGGGGAATTTGCAAAGTCAGTTATGCGTTTTTGGCCGAGATTTGGGGAAAGATGAAGTCGCCAATCGGCAACCGTTATATGGTGCAGCAGGTTCCCTAGTTCGCAAAGGACTGTATCGGACTCTTTTTAACACCGAGGCAGGGGATAAAACAGAACTAGAAAAGGTGCTGGACCAGGTTTTACTCACCAATACAGTCCCCTACAAACCCCCCGGAAATAAAGCTTATAGTACAGCGGTTAAAAAGCGTTTTCGGCCCTATATTGAGCGCCTCCTCGTCTGCCACTGGCAAGGCGATCGCATCATTACCCTCGGAAACGATGCCTTTGACTGGTTTACCCCTTACGCCCCAAAAGGGACCCTGAAAGAATTTTTTCAGCGTGGCGATCGCTACAGTTCTAGCCAACCCATTACCCTTTGCGCTAAAGATTCTCAAGGTAATCTCCATCAGCGTCCCATCACCTTACTCCCCCTCCCTCATCCCTCCCCCCTCAACCAGAGATACTACGCCCTATTTCCTCAACTGCTCCAACAACGCCTGAGTGACATTTTCCGGTGAATTGATTAAGGAGTCATCGGTGATTTGTCCTGTTTTTGGACGAATCATCGGCGATTCGGCTGTGATGAAATGTTACGAAATCCTTAAGAAATTTTCCCTGATTAAATTTGGGTGGTTTCACGGAAGCATTCCGGGGCAACTTTATCATATCTTTATAAATGAGATGCAAGAATTCATGAAAAATTTAAACAGCAATTCGCGGAGATATAGTAATGGCAAGCTTAAGCTACGGTTTCAACCCCTCCTTCCTCCCCTTGAGCGATCGCGATCAACAAGCCCTCAACTCCATGTTTGAAGGCATCGAAGGCGACCCCCTAGCCGAGCTGGAAACCGTCTTAAACGAATCCTTTGGCCCTAGACCCCAAAAAAGCAGCAGAGTCCGTCAATCCTCTCCAGTCCATACCTCCGCGCTGAGGTGAAGCAGTGCCTGCACGAGTTCATATAGCGATTGCCACAGTTATTCGCCTACATTTTTGGGAGTGCGAGCATCTTGCTCGCTATTTATTCGCAATAGCGAGCAAGATGCTCGCACTCCTGTCAGCCAGGACTTACGCAGATTTTGAGAATCCATCCTAAATGTAGAGGCGATTCGCTTTCTCGCCTCTAACGACTGAAGTCGTTACTACAAACATTTTTTCAGGCTAAACCCTCAATGTAGGGGCGATTCGAGAATCGCCTGTAACGACTCAAGTCGTTACTACAAACATCTGTACAGGCTAAACCCTAAATGTAGAGGCGATTCGAGAATCGCCTGTAACGACTCAAGTCGTTACTACAAACATCTGTACAGGCTAAACCCTAAATGTAGAGGCGATTCGAGAATCGCCTGTAACGACTCAAGTCGTTACTACAAACATCAGCAATTTCCCCATCCCCCCCATCAACCAAGGACAAATGACCAATGACAAATGACCAATGACCCATCTCCCCTAAGCTACGATTAGGATAGAAATCCCCCAAGTTCCTATTTAGCTTTGAAGCATTGATTCAGTCTGAGACCTTAGAACTCCTAGAATGGCCGCGCCTGTGCCAGCACCTAGCAACATTTGCTGGGACCAAGCTGGGAGCAATGGCTGCCGGTGACCTCCAAATTCCTGATACGTTGGAGCAGACACTGGTGCTGCTTGCTCAAACCCAAGAAGTTTATGAATTAGAAAATCAGGGACTCACTACCCTGTCCTTCGATGGCATCCATGATATTGGGGACTCCCTAGAACGGGCGGACTTGCATGGCATCTTATCTGCCGAGGAACTGCTGGCGATCGCCACCACCCTCTCCGGTGCCAGACAACTGCGCCGCACCATCGACGATCATCCCCAATTGTCCGTCCTCAACCGTCTAGTTGCCGATCTGCGAACCTATCCCGAAATCGAACAAGAAATCCATCGCTGCATCGACGATCGCGCTCAAGTCGCCGATCGCGCCAGCACCCGGTTAGGGGAAATTCGCCAACGTCAGCACACCATCCGCGACCAGATTTATCAGAAATTGCAGAGTATCTTGCAACGGCATAGCAACGCCGTCCAAGAACAACTGATCACCAAACGGAGCGATCGCTTTGTGATCCCCGTGAAATCTCCCCAAAAAGATGCCATTCCCGGCATCGTTCACGATAGTTCCATGAGTGGCGCTACCCTCTATGTAGAACCCCATAGCATCGTTGAACTCAATAACAAAGCCAGGGTCCTGCTACGGCAGGAAAAAGATGAAGAAGAGGCGATTTTGCGGGCATTAACCGCCAAAATTACCGAAGTTGTCGAAGACTTAGAACGCTTATTGGCGATCGTCACCATCCTCGACTTGGCAACCGCCCGGGCCCGGTATAGTTACTGGTTAAATGCCAATCCCCCAACCTTTATTAACCGAGGGGAAGAAGGCCAAACCATTACCCTGCGGCAACTGCGTCATCCCCTGCTGATCTGGCAACAACAGCATGAAGATGGCAATGGCGTCGTTCCGATTGATTTAATTGTCCAACCTCAAATTAAGGTCGTTGCCATTACTGGACCCAACACCGGGGGAAAAACCGTCACCCTGAAAACCTTGGGGTTAGGGGTCCTCATGGCGAAAGTCGGGTTATTCATCCCTGCCAAAGTCCCTGTGGAACTGCCTTGGTTTGACTTTGTATTGGCGGATATTGGAGACGAACAGTCCCTAGAACAAAGCCTTTCCACCTTTTCCGGTCATATTCGCCGGATTAGCAGGATTTTAGGAAGTTGTACCCCCGACTCCCTGGTGTTACTGGATGAAGTGGGGGCTGGAACGGACCCCACCGAAGGCAGTGCCTTGGCGATCGCGCTGTTGCATCATCTGGCAGATTCCTCCCAGTTAACCATTGCCACCACCCACTATGGCGAACTCAAAGCCCTCAAATATGAAGACGATCGCTTTGAAAATGCCTCAGTAGAGTTTGATGAAGCCAGCTTACAACCCACCTATCGCTTACTCTGGGGGATTCCCGGGCGTTCTAATGCCTTAACCATTGCTCGTCGTCTGGGGTTAAAGTCGGAAATTGTCGATCAGGCAGCCAACTTAGTCGCACCCACGGGTAATCAAGACGTGGATCGGGTGATTGCTGGATTGGAAAATCAACGCAAACAGCAGGAAACCAAGGCCCAAGAAGCGGGTCAATTGCTGGGAGAAACCGAACGCCTGTATCGGGAAGTTGCGGATAAAGCGCAGTCCTTGAAAGAACGGGAACGCCAACTCCAGCAGTCCCAAGAACGGGCTGTTGCCGAGGCGATCGCCGTTGCCAAGCAAGAAATTGCCCAAGTGATTCGCCGCTTGCAACAAGGCAACGTCACGGGACAGGATGCCAATCAAGCAACCCAGGACTTACAGGGAATTGCCGAAAAACATCTGCCATCTCGTCAGCAAAAAGCCGCCAAACCGAAACCGGGATTTCGTCCCAAAGCGGGCGATCGGGTGCGGATTCCCCAAATTGGACAAACCGGCGAAGTGCTGGCAGTCGGGGAAGGGGACCTGGAAGTGACTGTGCGGTTTGGACTGATGAAAATGACCATCGGGATTACAGAAATCGAATCCCTGGATGGTCAAAAAGTGGAACTCCCGCCCAAAAAACCAGCCGCTACCCAAACCACGAAAGTTTCCCCAGCAGCAGAGGCAGCGACGGAAAAAGTGGCAACCCAAGCCCCCATCGTCCGCACCTCTCGAAATAACCTGGATATCCGAGGGGCCCGAGTTGCGGATGCGGAGATGGAACTAGAACAGGCGATCGCCCAACAAATTCCCCTAGGCGGTGCGTTGTGGATTGTTCATGGCAAAGGAACGGGTAAATTGCGCCAAGGGGTGCAGGAGTTCTTGAAACAACATCCCCAAATTAGTCACTACGAACTCGCCCCTCAAAATGAGGGCGGTTCCGGTGTTACAATTGCGTATCTTAAATAGGGAATGGGATGGGGGATAGGTGAAGATAGGGGAGATAGGGAG
>JAABSJ010000204.1 GCA_011390515.1 Oscillatoria sp. | reverse complement strand
CTTGCGCCCTCCGGAGGGCGCAAGCATTGCGCCCCTACAATCCTAAACCTAAAACCCGCTTCACAAAGGCACTCTAACCTGGACCGTTCAAAGGGTCTATTTTTTGAGAGTGCGAGTCGCTTGCAGGCTTTCTTGATGGCAAATTGGATTAAATCACGGGGATATCGGAAGCAACGGGGGAATGCATCGGTAAGGTGACCGTGAATGTGGTGCCGACCCCTACCTTACTGTTGACTGTAATGGTTCCATGATGGCGATCGACGCACTTTTTGACGATCGCCAATCCCAAACCTGTCCCGGGAAGACTGCCGACATTACTAGCCCGTTGAAAGGATTCAAACAGATGGATTAAATCCGATTCGGGAATCCCAATTCCTGAATCTTGCACCGATAGAATTAGGTATTTCCCTTGTCCGGTCAGGGTAAACTCAACGGTTCCCCCAGCCGGGGAATATTTTAAAGCATTCGACAGGAGATTTGTCAAGATGTGACGCAACAATTTGGGGTCCATAGTGGCCTCGTCAATCTCCCCGAAAACCTGCAAATTGATCCGAGGTTTATCTGTGGTCAGATGTAGTTCTTCCACCAGTTCTTTCGCTAACTTGACTATATCTAACTCAACCGGCTTAAACTCTAGTTTACCGGCGTCAGCTTTGCCAATGGTCAACACTTCATCTAAGAGTTTGGTCATACTCTTAATTGAGGATTGAATCCGCTTGAGATGGCCGAGTTTTTTCTCTTCGGACCATTTATGACTGTAATGTTCCAGTAATTCCGATGAGGAGTGAATGGTGGTCATCGGGGTGCGGAATTCGTGGGAAGTCATGGCAATATAGCGAGAATTCAATTCTACCAGATTCTCGGCTTCTCGTTGGAGTTGTTCGGCGGTATCGCGCTCTTTACGGATTTTTGATTCAGCCTGATAGCGCTTGAGGGCCATTTGAATAGTGCTATGAAGTTCCCGGTCATCAAAGGGTTTGAGTAAGTAGCCAAAGGGCTCGCTGATTCCCGCCCGGGCTAAGGTGGCATCATCGGAATAAGCGGTGAGGAAAATAATCGGAATTCGCTGGCGATCGCGAATCCGATTAGCCGTTTCAATGCCATCTATTTCTCCTTTAATGACAATATCCATGAGGATAATATCCGGCTGAGATTTCGCCACCTCAGCTAGGGCTTCTTGCCCGGTAGAAGCGATAGGGGGAACGTTATACCCTAAGTTTTCTAAACTACCTTTAATGTCGATCGCCGTAATAATTTCATCTTCAACGACTAAAACGGTAATTATCTTGTCCACTGTTTTATCCTCTAGGTTGGTACGTTAATTCTTGAAAGCGAATGGTGAAGCAGGTTCCTTGACTGCGATCGAGGGTGATTTCTCCATCCAGTTGCCGGGTGAGGTTACAGACTAATTTCAACCCTAGGGATTCAGTATTTCGGAAATCTAAGTCAGGAGGAAGTCCTACCCCATTGTCAGAAATTTTTAGTTCATAAGTGTCAGGCCCGTCTTTATGGAAGTCAATGCTAATTGTACCAGGCAACCCATCGACAAAAGCATATTTAAAGGCATTGGTGATTAATTCATTAATGGTTAGTCCACAAGGAATCGCGGTGTCGATTCCCAATTGAATCGGCTCTACATTAATGAGAATTTCGGGCCGAGAATGAGCGGTGATATTATAGGCTCGGAATAAGTTCGTGGTCAACTGGTTGATATATTCCGAAAAATTAATGCTGCCCAAGTTATTGGAGCGATATAACAGTTCATGAATCAAGGCCATTGACCGGATTCGGTTTTGGCTATCCCGGAACATTTGCAGAGTTTGGGGGTCTTTCGTGTAGCTGGATTGCAGCTTCAATAAACTGTGGATGATTTGCAGGTTATTTTTGACCCGATGGTGAATTTCTTTGAGCAATACCTCTTTTTCATGGAGGGATGCTTTAACTTGTTCCTCGGATTGTTTACGAGTCGTAATATCCCGAGCCACGCAAATTAATCCCCCGCCAGCAATTAAGGTGAGGGAAATTTCTTGAGGAAAGGTGGTGCCGTCTCGTCTTTTGGCCCAGGTTTCCCCACTCCATTGTCCCGATGCCCCCAGAACTGGAAAAACTTCCTGTTCTAATTTTTGACTTTCTTCGGGATGGTATAACTCTTTCCAAGTTTTACCCAACAACTCTTTGGGGTCGTCATATCCAAAGATTTTCGCATGAGCGGAATTCAAATAAATGTATTCGCTGTTTTCATTGAGAATACCGATGCCATCGGTAGCGGCTTCTACTGCCGCCAACTGACGGGCGAGGGCGGCTTGGGTGATTTGACGTTCTTTTGCCAGGGCGATCGCTGCTGCTGCGGAACTTAATAAACTGACTTCTAACGGGTCCCAAGGTTGAGCTTCGAGGCAATTATCAAAGCCGATAAAGCCAAAAAACTCCCCATTGACCATCAAGGGTAACAACAGAATGGCTTCAATCCCTTGGGGTTCTAAAACTAAACGTTCGGACTCGGAAAAATTCGAGACAATACCTTCAATGATTTCCCCCTTCCCTAGGGCATTGGGCAGTCTCGTGAAAAATTCTTCGTAGGGGCAGTTTTGCAAGTTGGGATTGTGTTGTTGGGACTCAATGCCCTCGGCGCACCATTCCGCTTTTTGACTGGTGATTAAACCCCCTTGGGAATCGCGGGAATTTTCAAAAATATAGAGGCGACTGGCACCGGAGACGGGTCCCAGAATACTCAGAACGATTTCGTAGAGGTCCGTATCTACGGAGCCATTTAATAATTGATGCTGAATTTGGACTAATGCAGTTAGATAGCGATCGCGTTTTTCTTTTTCAGCTTCTGCTTGTTTGCGATCGGTAATATCTTCTACAGCAGCAATAAAATAGTCCGGTTCTCCCGAAGGTTGACGCACGAGGGATACCGTCAGGGATGCCCAAATCATGGACCCATCCTGCCGATAATACCGTTTTTCAAACGAACACTCGCGAGCCTCTCCCCTCAGCAGCGGATTCAGACAATGAATATTCTTCTCCACATCATCGGGATGCGTAATATCCATGCAATTTTTAAGCAGCAATTCTTCCTGAGAATAGCCGAGAATTTCACAGTATTTTTGGTTGACTCGCAGAAACTGACCCTGGATATTGCTATGAACCAGTCCGATGGTGGCCCCATTAAAGGTGGAACGGAATAACTGCTCACTCTCGCGTAAGGCTGCTTCCGATCGCTTCCGTTCGGTGATATCCTGTCCAATGCCAATCCCACTGCCATCGGAGAGGCGGATATTGGCCCAAGCCGCCTCTAGCTCTCTCCCCTGGCGGGTGCGGGCTTTGACCTCAATCCACTCCCCTGTCCCTGCCTCCATCGAGTCCAGGACCTTTTGGCGTTCTTCTGGGTCGGGATAGCACTCCACCAAGGTATCTTCGGCTTGGGCGTCTGCCAAAGACCAACCGAGGGTTTTTTCTAGGGCTGGATTGAGCAGTTGAACTTGACCTTGAACATCAAAAAAAGCCAGCATAATCGGAAGATTATCAAAAATAGTTTGTAACACTTCCGCTTGTCTTTTTAGCTTGATCTCATCAATTTTTCGCCGGGTGATATCTCGAAAGACGCCGTGAATTCTGGAGTGATTTCCCTCGGTTTTCAAGGAGAGTCTCCCTTCTAAAAACACAGCTCGCCCGTTGCTTTTGAGGGCTTTCAGTTCAAAGGTAACAGTTTGAGTGCAGTCTCCGGTGAGGGTGCTTAAAAGTTGATGATAGCGCGGGTTGCAGTGGGGATGAATGATGTCAGACATGGAGAGGTGCTGGAGTTCTTCCGGGCTGTAGCCCAGGGTTTCGCGCCAAGCCCGATTGACGTAGAGAATTTTTCCCTGAGCGTCAACAGTTTGAATCAAATCGTTGGCACTCTCGAAAAATTTACTGAGTTCCGCTTCGCTTTCTTGCAGTTCACTCTCAGCCAATTTGCGATCGCTAATATCAACAGCAGACCCGACAATTTCTATCCCTTGACCTTGGGCATTTCGGACGACCCGAAAATCGTCCTGGACCCAGAGATAGCGGCCATCAGTATGGCGCAATCGGTATTCCAGACTCTGGTTTTGGCAATGGCTGCTCTCGGAGAATGCCGTCTCAACCATCTCCAGATCTTCCGGATGAATGCAATCCCACCAAAATTGTGGATTGTTCAGGAATTGTTTGGGTTCATATCCTAAGATCTGGATGACGTTATAGCTGATAAAGGTGGTGGAGTAAGGGTCTTGAACTTGACAGCTATAAATAATCGTGGGGCTGACCCAGAGTAAATATTGCAAGCGTTCTTTGACCAGGATTAGTTCTTGTTGTGCCTGCTGTCGTTGCTCGATTTCTCCCTGTAATTGTTGAACGGTTTGTTCTAATTCCTCAGTTCGCCTAGAAACTCTGGCTTCGAGTTCGGCATTCAAGGTGGTTAGGGCTTGTTCGGCTTGCTTGCGATCGCTGATATCTGTAATCGTCCCGATGTAGCCCGTCACTTCTTGAGCAGGGCCCATTTCAGCAAGGGTTTGACCAAAAACCCAACTCACCTCCCCATTGGGACGGCAAAAGCGATATTCGCAGGCAAAGAGGGTTTGGAGTTGGGTGGATTTGGTCCATTCCGCCATGACACGATCGCGGTCCTGGGGATGCAAAGATTGGAGCCAACCCTCGCCGAGGGCAGCTTGTCGAGATAACCCCAGCATTTCACAAGCGCGATCGTTGATGTAAATACATTGTCCTGCCGGATCCGTGCGCAAAATGCCCACAGGAGAGGCTTCCGCTAGGGTGGCATATAACTGTTCGCTGGAACGCAGGGCCGCTTCTACTCGGTGACGTTCCGCCAGTTCCAGTTGAGTATCTCGGTAAAGTTGGGCTTGGTGGATGGCGATCGCAATATGCACCGAAATTTTATCCAATAAATCAATTTCTGATGCCTGCCAGGGTCGCGGTTGATTGCAGTGATGGGCAATCAGCAAGCCCCAGAGATGGGGGTGAGCGGGGTCTCCCTCAATGGCGATCGGGACGACGAGATTTGCTCGCACCTGAAACTGCTCCAATAGCTGCTGATGGCAGAGGCTTAATCCGGCTTGACGGATATCCGCAGTCACCTGGTTGCGCCTGTTCAGATAGTCGATGCCATGCATTTCCTGAAAGCAGGTATCCCGAACCTGGATGCCCAAAATCCCCGGATACCCTGACTCCACGGATTCCGCGACCACTTTCCCCTCCTTCGTCGGCGCAAACTGGTACACCAGAACCCGATGGCACCCGAGTAGCTGACGCACCTCTTCTACAGTGGTTTGGAGAATCTCGTCGAGATTGAGGGATTTGCGAATTTGCAGGGAGACTTTAGCCAGGAGGCGATCGCGTTGGCTGCTGGCTTCCAGAGAGGCGATTAATTGCGCTTGTTCAGCCGTGCGCGATCGCACTTGTTTTTCCAGTTCAGTGGTCCGATTTTGCAGCAGTTCTATCTTTTCGGTTTCCAATGCGCTAATCGTATCCTGCATCACTTCAATCACCTTGTACATTTCCAAGGGATTGATCGAGTTGAGCAGGGTTGTTTGGGTAATAATTCCCAGCAGTTCTCCTCGGATTCCCGTCACTGCTAATCGCCCCACATGGTACTGCTGCATCTTCTGCAAAGCAATCCACAAGGATTCCTTGGGACCAATAGCAAACACCGGCGAGCTCATCATTTGCTCGACGGGGGTGCTATTCAGGTCCAGTTGGAGTCCCTGGATTTGGATAATATCTCCCTCGGTAATGATGCCCAGGGGCTTGATATCTCCTCGGTTTCCGGTCCCAAGCTGAGTGATTTTTCCCTCTCCCCTCTGGCAAATCATCACGCAACTGACTTGGGTGCGGGTCATCAGTTTGGCAATATCCAGTAAGGAAGTCTGGGGTGTGGCGCTGACAATCTGGGGAGTCATCACTTCGGCAACCTGTCGCAATTGCAACAGATTCGCCGGTTGCAGGATTTCCCGAAGGGTTTCGGTGCTGATCAAACCTATGAAGCGATCGCCTTCATCCAGAATGGGTAAATGGGAAATATGATATTGCCGTAAGAGGGGCAGTACGGAAAAAATATCCTGCAATTGGGATTGACGCACCGAGACAGGGGAGGGATCGATCACTTCTCCCACGGTGATGCCTTCGAGAGATTTGCCCGAGGCAATCAATTTCACCAGATCCCGTTCAACAAAGATGCCTAAAAATTTGTCGTTCTCTTGGACAACGGCACAACTGGAGAGGGTTGTTGAATTGAGGGGGCTTGAGCCACTATCGTCTAGACGGCAAGAGTTCGATTTGACCCGATTCATTTGTTCCAGGACCTCGTTCACCGGGGTATGGGGCGGAACGCAGATCGGGTGATGGGCGATCGCCGCTTCTAAGTTGAGGGCATGGATGGCAGGTTCGATGATTGGCATGGCGACTTGGAGGAGATGCGCGACATCTCGGTACAGGGTATCAAGAATTAAATTGGAGCTCAGATTACTCTTAAGCTTCTAATAAACGCGGTTCATTTTATATCCGCTAGATAGCTTAGTTTCGGTTTTTTTACTTCTGTAAAAATACGGAATTTCTGCTTGGTCCAGGAGACTGGCGTTCAACTCCGAGTTTTCTGTTCCTCAACTCTAACCCATAATGTTTTTTTCAAGTGCCTTCGGATGGGGACTTGTTGAGGTCCTTGATTGTAGCACCTCTCTGCCGAGGCGCGAGATAGATGCAGTCCCGACACCCAAACCCAAGAAAAACCCCAACTAAACTAAACGATATTGAGAGGGTTATTTAATATCATCCAAACCGCGAAGAGACTATAGCGATCGCGCTTAGAATCAGCTAAGATAAAGGACATCAAAAAGGCCAAACCATTAGCGGGAAGCAGAGAAATGCGCGATCGCCCTCAAGTTGCTCCCCCCAAGCACAATTCCCAGGAGACATCAGCGATCGCCCTGACAACCCCAACCGGATGGATCCCCAGGAGCGATCGGCGACTGCACCCAGAAGCCTTACCCTAGAAGAAAGACCTCAATCGTGAGGACGTGATCCCAAATCCGGTTGGTAAAAGTCGGTTTTCGCTGATAGCCCGCCCTTGAAGGGCTTGGTCCTGGGATCCAGACCGTTGACGGGTGTGGGTTTTTATAGACCCACGGCAACCGAACTCCCGATGAAACCCCTAACCCCACCACCTGCCCATAACGTACAATAATTCATAATGCCTTGGTGGTGCTGGTTATGACACATTGCCTCAATCCCGATTGCCCCAAACCCCAGAATCCCGATGGCAATCTATTCTGTCAAAGTTGCGGTACTAAATTAAGACTGGAAAGTTCTGAGAATTCCACTTTCCCGGGTTGCTATCGTGCCCTCAAAGAAATTGGGGTCGGTGGATTTACTAAAACCTATTTGGCGGTGGATGAATCTCAACCCAGAAAACCGCTCTGTATTATTAAACAATTTCGCCCCAGTCCGACTGCTTCTCGCCCCGCTACGGAGTTATTTCGCGAAGAAGTTGACCGCTTAAAAGCCATTGGCAACCATCCCCAAATTCCCAACTTATTGGCCTGGTTTGAACAAGGCGATCGCCAGTATCTGGTTCAAGAGTATATTCCCGGAACCAATCTAGCCACCGAACTCGCCGAACAGGGGACATTTACTGAATCTCAGATTCGAGAATTACTAGAGTCAGTATTACCTATCTTACACTTCATCCACCACCACCGCCTAATTCATCGCGATATCAAACCGGAAAATATTATTCGCCGTCCTCATCCAACTCAAGGCACTCTCACCCGTAAACGGCAATCAACACGACTGGTTTTAGTCGATTTTGGCGGGTCTAAATATGCCCCAGAAGCAACATTATACCAACCGGGAACAACCATCGGCAGTGCTGAATATACGGCACCGGAACAACTCCGGGGACAAGCAAGATTTGTCAGCGATTTGTATAGTTTGGGCGTTACTTGTATTCATTTGCTAACCAATATGTCCCCCTTTGATTTATGGGATAGTTTAGAAGGGCGTTGGATTTGGCGAGATTATCTACTCAATCCCGTGAGTGATGAATTAGCAACAATTCTTGATAAAATGCTGATTGAAAGTTTATCAAAGCGCTATGCTTCAGCAGCAGTTGCTTTAAAAGCGCTCAATCCAAAAATCCAGATTAAAAATCCTGTAAAATCAGCAATTTCTAAGGGAAAGGTGGTGATGGTATCTCAATCCTTTCCCCCCATTGAAAACTCCTCGACAATCAAACAAGAGTCAGAAAAAAAATCCCCTTCTCCCGAACCGCCTTCCCCATCCCCTCTCAATTCTCCACCTGCGCCAGTGGGTTGGAAATGCGTACAAACCATCGCCGAAACTGCTGGAAAAACCCCCATCAATGCCATCGCTTTTAGCGCCCAATC
Organism: Oscillatoria sp.; assembly: GCA_011390515.1. Lineage (GTDB taxonomy): Bacteria > Cyanobacteriota > Cyanobacteriia > Cyanobacteriales > Laspinemataceae > Laspinema. Next base: position 2,845 of record JAABSJ010000204.1, on the reverse strand, counting down.
CCGCACAATCGCCGGTGGCAATGACCAGGGTGTAGTCGCTTTGTGGGATTTGGAAACGGGGGAATTGGTGCAAAAAATCTCGGCATCGGATCAGGGACTGCTGGCGATCGCCATTGCCTCCGATGGACAAATCCTTGCCACTGGCAGCATGGATGGAGCGGTTAAAATCTGGAGTCTGTGGCAACTGAGTCCGAAAGATTTGCGAGATGGCGTCCCCCCCATCCAAACCCAAACCCTCACGGGACATACGAGCTTGGTGTCATCGGTGGCAATTTGTCCCGATAAACAGCGAGTCGCCACCGCCAGTCGCGATCGCACGGTCAAAATTTGGTCCCTGGCAACGGGACAGTTGCAATTTACTCTCACCGGACATGGCGATCGCGTGACTTGTATCGCCTACAATCCAAAATGGGCCACCTCCGACCCTGGGCGATCGCACGTTCTCGCCTCGGGAAGTGCCGATGGCTCAATTCACCTCTGGCAGGCGGATACAGGGGAATTACTCCAGGATTTCCCCGCCCATTCCGGTGCCATTCATGCCTTGGCGATCGGTCCCGACGGCAAAACCCTAATCAGTTGTAGTTGGGACCGCACCTTAAAAATTTGGACCCTCCCCACGGCAACAAACAAGGGTCCCGAATTGCGAGAAACCCTTTGTCCCCATGTCTTACCCGGATCGGCAGTTGCCATCAGTCCCAACGGTAAAACCTTCGCCACCGCCAGTCACGACACCACCATCAAACTCTGGACTTTGGACACCATAGAACCCGTGGCAACCCTATCAGGACATTCCATGACAGTCAGTTCCCTCGCCTATAGTCCCGATGGCACCACCTTAGCGAGTGCATCGCACGATGGCACGATTAAGCTATGGCGAAATTTTTAGGGTTAGGACCCTGCACCCTCAAGGGTGGGGCTACACGGACAAAGCCCGCCTGCGCGGGCTAATTCTGGATCCGGTCCCCTCCCCTTGGCAAGGGCTAATCTTGTAGGGGTTTTGTCGGAGTAAATGCTTGCGCCCTCTAGCTTTGGAAAATAGACCCTAGCTTTGGGCGCAAGCATTTAGGGGATTGCAAAATATAAATCCTCCAAACGTTGAACTGAAAGGAAGGTAGGTGTCGGAGTAAATGCTTGCGCCCCAGGGGCGCAAGCATTTACTCCGACATTGACGGGACTTCGTTGAGCAGTCAATACGAACGTTTTGGAGATTTTATTTTTTGGAGTTCCCTTACTCCGACATAAAATAACGATTTTTCGTAGGCGGCTTCAAAACCCCTACAAGATTAGGGCAAGGGGAGGGTTAGGGTGGGGTCTCCCCATGAGAAAACCCGCACCCTCAAGGGTGGGGCTACAGGGACAAAGCCCGCCTGCGCGGGCTAAGAGCAATACATTTTCAGCCATTTAAAGAGCAAATAGCCGAGAGAACATAAGTAGAATCCATCTGCTTAACTCGGCCATCTTTTAAAAGTTTTTTGTCTTTAAATCGGGCTATCATTTTATCCAAAAGCTCGCATTCAGCCTCTTTTTTGATAAGTTGCTTGCGCCATTCTGGTAAGAGGTTGGGGTCAATGTTTTTAAACTCAGTCAACTCTAAACCTAAAGCATATTTCCAATCCAGGCGGGCGGGAAGCAAATTAGCAACCTCTGTATCGGTTAGTTTTTCACACCACTGCATGAGAGTAATTAAAGCCAACTTCACGGGAGAAAGGGCAAATTGCCGACATTGGGAGCAAAGGAGTTGAAACTCTTCCTCTTGGTACAATTCCTCTAATTCTTCATACATTTTCATATAAATGTTCCCTTTCGGAAAGGAGGCACGGACAACTAATGCCGTTTGTTCCGGAATCGTCCATAGCGTTTGGTTTTCAAGAGTCATAATTTATCTCAAATCGGGTTATAAAAGACCTATTTTATTCTATAGCCCGCGCAGGGCTCTGGTGAGCAAAGCCTGCCCTGAGCTACGCCTGCCCTGAGCCAGTCGAAGCCTGTCCTGAGCTACGTCGAAGGGGGTCGAAGGGTCGAACCACGGGCTTTGTTAGTATAGCCCCACCCTTGAGGGTGCGGGTTGTCTTTATTGATCTGCAAAAATTCGTTTCATTCTAACGACCCTTGATACAGGTCAAAATTTTTGGACCAATCATTCGGCACTTTTTCCCATTCCGACTCAGGAACAGTGGCTCCAATTTCTTGCAGGATTTCCCAAATGGGTTGAGGAGTAGGATTATTTTGAGGCTCTACCGCTGTCGGGATGGAATGAGGCTCTTGAGAGATTCCTCGGATTTGTTGGACGATTTTTTCCAATAACCAGAGTTTTTCTTCAGATGAGAAATTTTGGATCGAGTTTTCCAGTTCTAGTAACTTAGCTGAAACCATATTTACTCCTGCTGAGGATTGGGAATTTTTTCTAATTCTTGACTGAGATTAATCATCCGTTAGTATTTCTAGTTTAGAGTAGGACTAACAATTCTACAATTTCCGAAATCAGACCAGGATCCATGCGGAGGATGCCGATCGCCCCTTGACTCCCCAAAACGGACTTTTTCTCCCTAAACCTGGATCCGCCCTGACGAAGGACTGGATTTCGGCCCCGAAGCCTTAACATAGAAGAAAGAAATTGAAAGGGAAGTTGCAATAGCCTTCGCTGTAACCCCTACGGTTTTAGTTTTGTTCACCTGTTGTGAAAACCATGACCAAACCCCACTGGCTCGAATTTACTGAATCTGTGGCCCTTGCCGGTTCTATCTTCGGCACGATCGCCGTTGCCGGGACTCAACAAGTCGTCCTGTTGTATGCAGCGGTCCCATTAACGGTGTCGGTGAGTTTGAATCTGTTGAATCGACAACGA
>JAABSJ010000203.1 GCA_011390515.1 Oscillatoria sp. | reverse complement strand
CAACGGATCAATACTGCCAAAATCCGTAGTTCCAACGGTTGCCACAATCGCGATCGCCCTTAAACCTTCTGCCTCCAATTCCGCTAATTTCACCCGAACTGCATCCGGAGATAATCGGTAATTTTCGTCCGTCTCTACGGGAATCACCGCTTTTTCTCCCAATCCCAATAACGCACAAGATTGGCGAATCGTAAAATGTGCCACATCAGAACATAAAATTCGCCATTGATGCGCTTGTGGGGGTAATCCTTGCTGCTGAATCGACCAATTTAATGCCTGTTTAGCAAAGCGATCGCGCGCCAGTAACATCCCCATAAAATTCGACTGGGTTCCGCCACTGGTGAAGATGCCATCTCCTGCCGCATCATAGCCAAATTCACTGCATAACCAGTGGGTTAACTGCTGTTCCAAGACAGTCGCGGCAGGACTTTGGTCCCAGGAATCCATCGATTGATTGGTTGCGGAAATCAACACCTCTGCCGCTAATGCCGGAATCAGGGGAGGACAATGTAAATGTGCGATACAGCGAGGATGGGTGACAACCACGGAATGCGCGATCGCCTTCTCCCCCACATTCTTGAGAATATCTGCTAATAACTGTGGATTCTCCGCACAAATCTCCGTCCCTGCTAACCCTGCCACCAACTCAATCGGCGTTGCCCCACTATAGGGCTGTTTCTGACTGGCAAACTGGCGAATCACCTCCGCTGCCGCATCGGCGATCGCCTGTCGATAGGCCTCGATACTCCCCTGAGAATCCGTCAGAAAACAGCCATCCCACCGCCGATCCTCCGACGCGATCGCCCCTTTTTGTTCTACCTCTAACATTAGCCCACCTCTGCTAACTGTGCCGATAGTTGTCCTTCTGCTGCCTTCACCGCTGCGGCAAAAATCTCACAAACTTGGTCAATTTGCTCTGCGGTGATAATCAAGGGCGGCAAAAACCGGACTACGGACCCATGACGACCCCCCAATTCCAGAATCAACCCCCGACTCAGACATTCCGATTGGATGCGCCGCGCCAGTAAGGGATGGGCTGGATAACTGCCGCGATCGCAGGCTGTGGCGTCGGTATTCACGATTTCTACCCCCACCATTAACCCCCGTCCACGCACCTCACCGATACAACGGGAATCCCCTTGCAACTGCCGCAAATGACCCATCAGGCGATCGCCCAATTCCTGCGCCCGATCCACCAAACCAAAATCCTGAATGTACCGCAGAGTCGCCAATCCTGCCGCCATCGCCATCTGATTGCCTCGGAATGTTCCCGCGTGTGCGCCAGGAGACCATTGATCCAAATCTTTGTGATACAACACCACCGATAACGGCAAACTCCCCCCGATCGCCTTCGATAACAACACCACATCGGGAACAATCCCGGCGTGTTCAAAGGCATAGAGTTTCCCCGTCCGACCCCACCCCGTCTGAATTTCATCCACAATCAGGGGGATGCCGCGATCGCGGGTAATCCGGCGGATCTCTCTCACCCAGCGATCGGGGGCTGGAATCGCCCCGCCTTCCCCTTGGACCATTTCCAGAATCATCCCGGCAGGGGGTGTAATCCCACTTTCCGGGTCCGTGAGAATATGCTCAATATAATGGCTGCTAAGGCGATGTCCAAACTCACCTCCGATACCAAACGGACAGCGATAATTATAGGGATAGGGGAGAAAATGAACCTCGGGCATTAAATTCGCCACTTGCTCTTTGGGTGCAAGGTTTCCGGTCAAACTTAACGCCCCATTCGTCATCCCATGATAACCGCCATGAAACGACAGCATACTCCGTCGTCCCGTTGCTGTTTTGACTAACTTCACCGCTGCTTCTGTGGCGTCAGCCCCCGTCGGCCCACAAAACTGGATGCGGGCATTCCGGGCAAACCCTGCGGGTAAACTGGCAAACAATTCCTCTACAAACTGGTGTTTCACCGGGGTTGTGAGGTCTAAGGTATGCAAGGGGAGACTACTATCGAGAACCTCTCGCATGGCGGCGATCGCCACGGGATGATTATGTCCCAATGCCAGGGTTCCCGCCCCTGCTAAACAATCCAAATACTGATTGCCATCGGTATCGGTAATAAAGACGCCTTTCGCTTGCCGAATAGCGATGGGAATCCGTCGGGGATAGCTGCGGGCGTTGGATTCTCGCTGTGCCTGCCGGTTTAAATACTGTTGCGATTGATTTTCAAGTAATGAAGTTGAGTAAGCAGCCCTTGGGAGTAAGGTAATGTTCGGTTCCTGGTCATGAAAGCCTTTATCAATGTGATTTACCACGGTTTGACCCCTCTGAGTTATTGGACAGAATGCTAAATGATAATTGAGAGTAATTTGCAATTGTGTTTTAGCATACTACTCTTGAGAAATTTTAGCAAGAGCTAGGGAAAGTTTTTTTGAACATTTCTCGGGATTACCCCAAATCCTGATGGCACAAGGTGTTGAGCCAATTTCCTACAGTGCGATCGCCTCCGAACCTGTTCTGATTCATCGGCGATCGCCATTCCCTGGGTTACCCTTCCTCTTTCTCCTTACCAATTGAAAGAATACCCTAAACGAATACTTCTCCCTCGCGCTGCTGCATAAGCGGTATCCGACCCTTGCAATTGAGAAACTACCGGAAAATACTCCGTATTTAATAAATTCTCCACCCCCAAAACGAGACGACCCCGGCCAATATTCAAGCTACTGATTAAATCCAACGTAATGTAACTCTCCACTTCTCCCAAACCAAACCCTTGACCCGTGGGATTGCGAGTTCCGGAATACAACGCTTGGAGGCGGTTGTTCCATCCCGGTAAGGTTTCATTCTCGATATAAGCGGTAATTTTAATTGGAGAAATCCGGAACCCATTCAGAGGAATTTCATAGTCTCCATCGTCGTTTGAATCTGCCCCGCCTTCGGTCCAAGTGAAGGAAGTTCCTAATCCCCAAGTATCACTGGGTTGAGCATCTAGGGTAAATTCTACCCCATAAACTCGTTCCGGTGCGCGTAGGATTTCAAAATCCTCGGTAAAGCTAGACCCGAGATTTGAGGTATTATAAAACCCGGAGATAGAGGTTTGGATTCGGTCATAATTTCCCCGAATTCCGATTTCATAATTATTGACGGTTTGGGCTTCTGGATCCAGGGATTCTACGGTAAATCCTGGGGCGGCCCCTCGCAGGACTCGACCCACATCAGCGATGGAAAATCCTTGGGAAAAATTAGCAAATACACTAATTTCTTCGGTGGGATAAACGACACTGCCTACATTAAATAAAGTGGCATTATAATCCAGTTCACCCCCCTGGATGCGGTTTCCCGCTAGGGTGGTATAGTCATTCACATCCACGTTAATCCGTTCGTGACGGACGCCCCCGCGCAAGACAACGCGATCGCTGACGTTCCATTTCAACTGAGCAAATAATCCTAAATTATCTTGCCGCTGAAAGGGGGACCAAGTACGGCTGCCAATGCGGTTGTAAGTCAAGCCATTACTGTTCTCAAAGGCCACCGGGTCAAAGATAGAAACCGGCTGATTGGTATTTTCCCGAACTAAATCCACCCCCCAGAGTAAATTGGCTCGGGCTGCATCAACAATGGGCGTATCAACTTGCAGCCTTGCTCCATATTTTTCCGATTCGACTCGGGACTGAAAAATGGTATTTCCTAAACTGGCAAATTCTCGGGCGTCGAAGGGAAAGAACCGGGTAAAATAATCCCGATAATAAATCTGACCCTGAAAACTGCTACCGAAAATATCATCATGAGTATAGTCCAGACTGGTATTCAAATTCGTGCTTTGTTGGGACTCATCTAAATCCAATCCCTCCAATGCTCGCGCTCTTTGTCGTCCGGGAATTTCATTGACAATTGGATCGGTGGTGTACTCCGTATCTTGAGTATCCCGAAAGTAATTTACGGTGAATTGTAGACGTTGGGAATCGGTAAGATTGACGCCGACTTTGCTTAAGAGGTTGAACGTATTACTATCCCCAATTCCCCCTTGAGAATTTGGGTCGGGAGGAATGCGATCGCCCCACGCATCAAACTGAGCACTTGTACGGCTAAACGAACCATTCAGGGCAAAATCAAAATCTCCGAAATTGCCGGAAAAGGATTGTTGGATATTTTGCCCAAAGGTCTCACCTATATTAGTCGGAAAGGCATTGAGATCTACTGTGGTTTCCGCTTGTAGTCCCTCGCCTCTACCGCGCTTCGTAATAATATTAATCACCCCCCCGGTTGCGCCATCGCCATAAATCGCCGTCGGTCCTCGGAGCACTTCCACCCGTTCGATCGCCGAGGGGTCAATGGTCCGTAAATCCCGGGATGCGTTGCGGTTGGTAGACTGCGGTACTCCATCAATAATCACACTAATATTCCGACCCCGCAAGGTTTGGCCGAAGTTACTCGCACTTTGAGTCCCCACGGACAATCCCGGGACCTCTTGAGAGAGAATGGTTCCCAAATCTCGCGTCAGGCGGGTTTGTTGTTCGATTTGTTCTTCCCCTACCACGGAAATCGATGCCGGAACATCTGTAACTCGTTCAGCGATCCGGGTTGCTGTCACAATCAGTTCAATAATCTCCGCATCCGCAGGCACTGCCTCAGACTCGGTTTCCGGGGATGTTTCTGGGGGTGAAACGGTTACCGTTTCCGCAGAGGGGGTGACACGCAACCCAATTTGTCCATTTTCAACCACCAAATCGGTTAAGGGGACTGCGGTTGCGCCGGTTACGGTGACTCGCACTTGGTTTCCTTCCCCTGCTGTCACAGCGATCGCCCTAATCCCCTCAATGGGGTTATCCGCCACAAAATTTTCCCCACCGGGTAACCGTAATTGGGCGTTGACAATATCAGCAATAAACGTTTCCCCGTCCTGAGAGGTGAACACTTCCGGCGTTCCTCCCCCCAGGGTTTGTAAAACCACCTCCACGCCTGTTGGGGTTTGATTGAGGCGAACCCCAGTAATCAGCGACACCTGTGCAGACACGGGACCTGCTGCAACGAGGGCAATTGTGCTTGCCATCCATAGACTATTGAATAAATGCTCTTGTCTCACACGCTCTCCTTAAACCCCAATCTCTAGCATTGCGATCGCTCTTTTGTCTCCATCCCACTTTCCCGCTTGGGTACTGAGACTCTCTCCCTGCATCCGCGACTCGGGGATGCATTAGGGGAGACTTCATCGACCGAATCCTTGAACTAAATCAAGGATCCAGGTAATCTCTGGGTTTTGACCGAACTCATCATACGTTTATTGAGACTAATATTCAATAGCTTTAAAAATATTTTTTTGACAACTCCAGACTGGGCAATTCCCCTGGTTCTCAGGGATAAATCCGTTAAATCCTTTAAAATAAAGAGTTTGCAGAGTTTTGGACAACCCAGAGCGTTCTGGCAAAAGTCCCCTCTATCCTTTCGGCATAAGTCTTAAAATCCTTGCTCTACAAGCATTTAAAAAAAATATGACGTTTTATCACTCTCCCGGCCCGATCTTGCCTCTATTGATAAAATTAGTAAATAATCTTGCCAATCTATGATATTATTGGGCTTTTTTTAGATAGCTTATTGAGAATAGTTATAAATAGATGACGGCAATCGGGTTGATGAACCCTCCCTGGATCAGGGAGCCACCGGCACCGGAAGGAGTATCCTGGAAACAGTCCCTGGGGTATCGAGCGATCGCGGCTGGGAATCGGAGAAAAAACCCACACCCTCAAGGGTGGGGCTATACGGACGAAGCCTGCCTACGCAGGCTGAAGAGAACATTGACGCTCACCCGGTAACTTACCCACCCCGGAAACCCGATAAACTAATCGGTAAACTCCCGTTACGCTTAACTCTTATTGATAATGATGAACCGAAACTTATTTTTCACCCTGTTAGGGGCCGTCGCCCTGGTCCTCTGCCTCCTCGGTGCCGGGGTCTTCTATGAAATCCTCGCTACCGGACCCGTCGCCTTATTGCGGGAACCTGTCGAAACCCGGGTTGAGGCGGCGATGTTTGTTCCCCGACAAGCGCCCCTGATGACTTCTCTATTAGTCAATGTGGACAAATTAGAGGATGTGGGACGATTGGCAGTCGCCCCCAAATTGCGCTTTCAGGTCCGAGAGGAATTTGACAAGATTAAAAAGGGTGTCCTCGCCAATACGGATTTAAACTATCACAAGGATATTGAACCTTGGCTGGGGGATGAAATTACCTTTGCTGTCACCACTGCCGACTTCGATCGCGAACAGGGGAATGGACGGCAAGCGGGATATTTACTGGCGGTGGAAACGAAAAGTCCTCAACGTAGCCGGGATTTTTTAGAGGTATTGTGGTCCCAGAATGCCAGTAATGGGGTAGAGGTGGCGGTTGAAAATTATCAAGGGGTGAAGCTGATTTATCGCCAAACTCCTGGCAATGCAGACTCAGGCGGAAATTGGGCCTCTGCGGTGGTGGGCGATCGCTTCGTGTTGTTTGCCAATCATCCAAAAGTGCTACGAGATGCCATTAATAACGTCCAAGCTCAAAATCTCAGCCTGAAGGGAAATCCCGCCTATCAAGAGGCAGTCGCCAATATGGCATCTACGGGAATTGGACTGAGTTTTATCAATGTCGAACAATTCACCGCCTGGATTAGCGATCGCCCTGGGGAAACCGGCCTCAAACCCCCATCTGAGCGTGTCCTCGCCGCCGAAACCTCCCCCAGCTTAGGAATAGCCTTGGGGTTAAATCGCCAGGGATTACTGGCCCATACCATCTGGAATGGTAACACCGCCACGGAATGGGCAACGAGTTTACCCAGTTTATTGGGACCTGTCCAGGCATTGCAATATCTGCCGGAACAGACTGCCTTTACCATTGCTGGTGCAGACTTAAATCAGTTATGGTTGGCCCTAGAATCAGGATTTCCCGAATCCGGGGCGGTAGGCCAAATTCTGCGCCAACCTGTAGCAATGGTGCGATCGCGCTGGGGATTAGATTTACCCGAGGCGATTTTTAACTGGGTGCAAGGGGAATATGCGATCGGGTTGTTACCGAAATCCTCCGTGGAAAACTTAGATAATCCTGGAGTGGCCTGGATTTTTGTCGCCCAGAAATCTGGGGACAGTGCAGTGAAAGGCATTGAACAATTAGATGCGATCGCCCAAGAACAAGGGTTCAGCGTCGGGCCCGTTTCCTGGGGGAATCGCCCCATTTCCACCTGGACCAAATTAACCACCAAACCCGTCCCCACCAAGGCAAAAGAGAACAAACCGTTACAGATTGCTGCTGATGTTCGCGCCGTGCATACGGAAATAGGGGCTTATGAGATTTTTGCCAGTTCTCTAGAAACCCTCACAGCGGCGATTAATGCCCCGACTACGGGTTCAATTTTAAGTAATCCTGACTTTCAGGGTGCGATCGACCCCCTTCCCCAATCCAATTACGGCTATTTCTACCTAGATTGGTTGGCCTCTGAAGAGAGCTTAACTCGTCGCTTCCCGGTTCTGCGATTAGTCACCCTCGCCGGAAAACCTTTATTCCAGCGCTTGCAGTCCATTTCCCTGAGTTCACCTGCACCGGCGATCGACCCAGCGATAGAACAGCCGCCGGTCAAGGGGTCTCCCTTAGCTGACTTGTTCATCCGGTTGGGTTCTTGATAATGGCTTTGGAGGGCGATAAAGCCAACCCGATAAACCGGCGGGGGTTCAAACCCCCGCCTAACAGCTAAAGTCGGTTGAAACCGACTAAGATGCTGGACATAAAAGTTCAAACCCCCTACAGGCGGATAAATCCGACTAAAATGCGGGACATAAAAGTGCAGGTTTCAGTCGGTTTTTAACCGACTTTAGCTATGAGGCGGGGGTTTGAACCCCCGCCGGACCCGGCAACCGACCGACATCCCCACACCCGGGCAACCGACCGACATCCCCACACCCGGACAAACGACCGACATCCCCACACCCGGGCAAACTCGATAAACCGACGGTAGTTCAAACCCCTACCGGATCGTAAATTTTTCAGTAAAAAAAAAGCAAATAGAGGAGGTAAAATTAATCTTAACCCTCCAATTCCAGGACTTACCACCCGAGGATATTTTTAAGGGGATGACCCAATCGTTAGAATTCTGCTTTCTTGTGTGTAAGTCCTGAGTTCATAAATTTTCCGCCTACCAACCAACCCATTAGGATTGACCCGTGACGACTACCGAAACGCCCACTCCACAAAGTCCAATTAGTGAATCTGTCGAAGACCAACGCGATCGCCCATTGATTGACCGCGAGACCATTCTGATTTTAGACTTTGGCTCTCAGTATTCCGAACTGATTGCCCGTCGGATTCGGGAAACCCAGGTTTATTCTGAGGTTCTGTCCCATCGTACTGACGCCGCCACTCTACGAAAACTCAATCCCAAAGGGATTATCTTATCCGGGGGGCCTAATTCCGTTTACGATGAAGGTGCGCCCCTGTGTGACCCTGAAATTTGGCATCTGGGCATCCCAGTCCTGGGAGTCTGCTATGGAATGCAATTGATGGTCCAGCAGCTTGGGGGCCATGTTGCCCGGGCAGAACGGGCAGAATATGGCAAAGCATCGTTGTACATTGATGACCCTACGGATTTGCTCACCAACGTGGAAGAAGGTTCCACCATGTGGATGAGTCATGGTGACTCGGTACTGCGGATGCCAGAAGGGTTTGAACGACTGGCGCATACCGAGAATACGGAATGTGCCGCCATCGCCAACCACGAGAAGCAATTATATGGCGTGCAGTTTCATCCGGAAGTCGTCCATTCCGAAGGGGGAATGCCCCTGATTCGCAACTTTGTCTATCATATTTGCGAATGTCAACCCACCTGGACAACCGCCACCTTTGTCGAAGAATCGATTAAAGAAATTCGGGAGCAAGTCGGAGACCGGCGGGTATTATTGGCGTTATCTGGTGGGGTGGATTCCTCGACCTTGGCGTTCCTGTTGCACAAGGCGATCGGGGACCAACTGACCTGTATGTTCATCGATCAAGGGTTCATGCGGAAATATGAACCAGAACGCTTAGTCAAGCTGTTTCATGAGCAGTTTCATATTCCTGTTGCCTACGTCAATGCGCGCGATCGCTTCTTAGCTCAAATTGACGGGATTACCGACCCCGAAGAAAAGCGCAAACGGATTGGACATGAGTTCATCCGGGTGTTTGAAGAAGAATCCAAACGTCTGGGACCCTTTGATTTTCTGGCCCAAGGCACCCTCTACCCCGATGTGATTGAATCCGCAGATACCAGCATTCCCTCCCAACCGGGTCAACGGGTGGCGGTGAAAATCAAGAGTCATCACAATGTCGGGGGGTTACCGGATGACCTCTGTTTTAAATTGGTGGAACCCCTGCGGAAACTGTTTAAAGATGAAGTCCGCAAAGTTGGGCGATCGATTGGGTTACCCGAGGAAATTGTCCAACGTCACCCCTTCCCCGGTCCCGGTTTAGCGATTCGCATCCTCGGAGAAGTCACCGCAGAACGATTAGATATCCTGCGGGATGCCGACTATGTGGTGCGTCAGGAAATTAATCGCCAGGGACGATACCATGATTTTTGGCAAGCGTTTGCCGTCTTGTTACCCATCCGCAGTGTCGGAGTCATGGGGGACCAACGGACTTATGCTTATCCCATCGTGTTGCGGTTAGTGTCCAGTGAAGATGGCATGACCGCAGATTGGTCGCGGGTTCCTTACGACTTGTTGGAAACCATTTCTAACCGCATCGTCAATGAAGTGCGCGGGGTGAATCGGGTGGTTTATGACATCACCTCCAAACCGCCTGGAACTATCGAGTGGGAATAAACTACTTAAAGCTGAGTCATGCGGTTCGGAGTTTTTAAGAGGGTGAGACAGAATTCGGTTATCAAAGTCTATAAAACCCACACCCTCAAGGGTGGGGCTATACGGACGAAGCCCGCCTGCGCGGGCTAAAAGCGAAAACCGACTTTTACCAACCGGATTTGGTATGAGACCACCCCGGTTGAGTCTTCCTCCTCTGTAGAGAGCTCCAAGCAGACAAAAATCAGACTGTCATAAGGCGGCAAATGCCGCCTTATGATTGGAATTCGGTAAATTTTCGGATGCCATTGTCAGCTAGATATGCTGCATTAGTAATAAGTCGTCATAAAATCTGCGGCAATCTGGGCTGATGTTTTTATGGGCGATCGCACCCTAGAATGGACAGATGGCAAAGTAGCTACTCCGCTACCCCATCTCTAACAGTTTCCAACCACAATTAGGAGGAATACAAAGGAGGTGATAGTTCTTATGGCCCCAGCAACCTATTCTCAATTTATCCGATTTCTCCAAGAAGAACTCGCCATTTCCACCGCGTCGATCGCCTTCGCCGAGCGGATTTGCGGGACTTTTGGCCTACATAGTCGCGAACTAGACTACAGCACCCTACCGATGGTGCTCTGGCAGTATGGATTTGTCACCATCGACCAACTAGAGCGCATCTTTGACTGGCAAGAAACCACCCCCACCACTACCTGAACGGGTAGTCCTCAAGCAATCATAAGGAGGATGATTTAGGGATGAATGAACCCGATTTTATGTGGTTTTACGTCTCATTGAACAGAAAAATAAATTCCCAAAAAGCCGAGGAGAATCACCCTCGGCTTTTTAATTAGGAAAAACCCCATCCCCTCAAAAAGTGGGGCTTTTTCTGCTTTCTAGGGGAGCATAAATTAGCGCAACCTAACAATTGTAGGGTGGGCAATGCCCACCTCCATTCGGTGGGCAATGCCCACCCTACGATTTTTAATACTGATTTCTAGGGGAGTATAAATTAGCCCAACCTAGGGAAGGGAACCTATACCTAAAGGCATAAAAAAGCCGAGTTCTACCAAAAATTCACAAGTTTTTCAAAAATCGCTTCTAAGATGGGGATCAGAGGCTACCGAATAGAAAGATTCCAATTTATCAGAGGTTAACCATGAACCAAACTCTTATAACATTAACCGATTCCGTAAAAACAGCGGTCAAAGAAGCCGCCTCAGAAGAGACAGGAATTTCCCCCTACCAACTCGAAATCGTCCAAGCTGAAAAGCACACTTGGCCGAATGGCTGCCTCGGCATCGCCGAACCCGACGAATTATGCAGCCTAGCCAAAGTAGAAGGGTGGCGAGTCGTCATCGAAAATCAAGAGGACGGACACAAGTGGGTGTATCGAACCTCCTTAGAAGCCGAAGAGATCCGCTTAGAGGATCAATATATCTATAGTGGGAACCTACCCCCCGAGGTATTCGAGGCAGTGATGGAAGATGCCTCCGCGCGATCGCACCTCCCGAAAAACCAACTAGAGATCCAGCAAGAAGAACGCAAAACCTGGCCCAATAATTGCTTAGGACTCCCCGAACCCAACGAGGGTTGTGTGGAAATGCTAGTAGAAGGCTGGCG
>JAABSJ010000202.1 GCA_011390515.1 Oscillatoria sp. | reverse complement strand
TGGGTTTCCTATCTGAAAGAAAACTATGCGATCGTTCGCGGTTGGGTATGCTGGGAATGGCTCAAATATATGCAAAAGTGCAATCCAAATGTTCCCGCCGTTGCCAATAAACTATTCCCGCCACAAAAACGAGATTCCCTGTCATCTCAGACGAAGTATTGGAAATTGGTTTTAGCGCATAGCGAGGTCAGGTGTATTTATTCCGGAACCATCTTGACCCCTAATAATATTTCTATCGACCACTATTTACCCTGGTCGTATGTCGCACACGATCGCCTTTGGAATTTAGTTCCAACTCTTCCAGAAATTAATTCATCGAAATCTAATAAATTACCCAATCGAGTATATTTTAATAATTTTGTGTTGCAGCAACACCAAGGATTAACCATTTCTTATAAAATCATAGGATTGACCCAATGGCTAAAACAAATAGAATCTTATTTAATGGATCTCAAAATTTCTAATTCATTAGATTTACTTGAAATCGAGAGGCTGAGATCTGCTTATGAAGCTACGATTCTTCCTTTAACGGAAATTGCGGCTAGGCAAGGGTTTGAGGATTGGAGCTGATAAAATTAACAAGAACTCTCCCCTAGGGATAAATGCGTGAGTTAAATATAAAGATTATGTACAACAGGAGACGTTTGATAAGCTGTAGTTTTTTGCTGAAGTTGCGATCGCCCACTCTAGGACGGGTCAGGCAGACCTCTAGGAAGGCGATCGCAGGTTTTCTGTTTCTCTGATGAAATATTACCCCCCCCTTTTAAATATGACCCTAAAAGAACTAGAACCCCAACTCCTAGCCTTAACACCAGAAGAAAAAGCCCAAGCGATTCAAATTCTCGCCCAAAGTTTAAGTAACCCTTGGAAAGGGATTGAAAAAACCCCCGGTGTCTGTGGCGGCGATGCTAGAATCGCCAATACCCGCATCCCCGTTTGGTCTCTCGTCAACTATCGTAGATTAGGGGCGTCTGATGGTCGAATTTTACAAGATTTTCCTCAACTCAGTGCCGAAGATTTAGTCAATGCTTGGAACTATTCCCACGCACACCCAGAGGAAATGGAAGTGGCAATTCAAAGAAATGAGGAAGATTGAAACATGGCGCGTCTTTATGCCGATGAAAATTTCCCTCTTCCAATTGTCGAATTCCTGCGTTTAGCTGGTCACGATGTCCTGACCGTTGCCGAAGCTGGCAAGGCAGGATTGGGAATTCCTGACGAAGAGGTATTGGCATTTGCCGTTAATGAAGAACGGGCGATTTTAACGCGAAATTGGGATGATTTTAGACGACTGCACCGCTTTCACCCCAATCATGGCGGCATTATCATCTGCAAAGAAGATTTGAATACCGAACGACAGGCACGGCGGATTGCTGAAGCTATTGCCAGGGAAGAAAATCTCCGAGGTCAATTGATTAAAATTACTCGGACACTGCAACCGGAAAATCCTATCTAAATTAAGCTAGATAAAATCGGTGGACAATAGCATATGTAGAACTCTCTAGGGACTGATTCTTACTATAATCGAGTCACTCTTTTATTGGAGATTATCCTATGCCTAGAATTACCATTGAAGTCCCGGATGAACTTTTAGGACAGTTAAAACAAA
This sequence comes from Oscillatoria sp., assembly GCA_011390515.1. Lineage (GTDB taxonomy): Bacteria > Cyanobacteriota > Cyanobacteriia > Cyanobacteriales > Laspinemataceae > Laspinema. Next base: position 9,852 of record JAABSJ010000202.1, on the reverse strand, counting down.
TGGCTGATCGCCTGCCCGAACTTCTGGCCCAATTTCTCCAACAACCGACACTCCCGGTCCATATTTATCGCTATATCCTTAATTTTATCGCCAGCGGACCCACTCCAGAAGAAATTGCCGCATTTAAACCCACACCGGAAATGCAGGAACGCTTACAAACGTTGCTATCTCGTAGCAAAATGGGGCAACTGACAACCGCCGAACAGCAAGAATTGGATGAGTACGCACAAATCGAACATCTAATTATTATGCTAAAATCTGGCAATCTTAATTATTTAAACCGGGTAAATGAGTGAAAACTATATCAGCGAATCAGTTTGCCGTTTGGTTGTACAATAGTTAAGACTTGAGTTGATGGATATCCGATGACTGACTCTTATCCCATCTATCTGGACTACCATGCCACGACTCCAGTTGACCCCAGAGTGGCAGAGAAAATGCTGCATTACATGACGACAGAATTCGGGAATGCCAGCAGTATCGACCATAGTTATGGCGATCGCGCTGAAAAAGCAGTTTCTCAAGCAGCGAGTCAGGTGGCAGAATTAATCGGTGCATCTCCCAAAGAAATCGTTTTCACCTCCGGCGCAACGGAAAGCATTAATCTGGCGATTCAAGGGACCATTTTCGCCCATACCCCCGCTACAGGTAAACCGCGAATTGCCGTTTCTCCCGTAGAACATAAGGCAGTATTAGATACTTGCAATGCTTTGGCAAAAAAAGGTCTGGCCGAAATCGTTTACCTGCAGATAGACTCCCAAGGGAGACTGGATTTAGATGAGTTGGAACAAGTCTGTGCCACTGGGGTTGCTTTGCTCTGCGTGATGGCAGCTAATAACGAAATTGGCACGATTTATCCCGTTGAAGCTATGGGCAATCTGGCTAAAACTTATCATATTCCCTTTCTTTGTGATGCTTCTCAAGCCGTAGGAAAGATTCCCCTCAAGTTTCAGGAATGGGGAATAACTTATTTGACGATTTCCGCTCATAAATTGTATGGTCCGAAAGGAGTCGGCGCGTTAGTGATGCGCCCAGGTTATCGGTTGGAAGCGATTCTGTTTGGCGGGGGACATCAACAGGGAATTCGTTCGGGGACGTTGAATGTTCCAGGAATTGTGGGGTTAGGTGAAGCCTGTCGGTTGCGGCAATTAGAAATGGCGGAAGATGAGCGAAAAATTGCTGAGTTGCGGGATAAGTTGCAAGGTTTACTGCTGAAGGGAATTCCCGGTTTAGTGATTAATGGGGATATGAGCGATCGCGTACCGGGAAATTTGCATATTTCGGTTCCGGATATTCCCAACAGTGCGGTAATTTCTCGGGTGCGCGATCGCCTCGCCATCTCTACAGGTGCCGCCTGCTCCTCCGGCGTAGAAACACCCTCTCACGTTTTGCAAGGGTTAGGGTTATCTTCCCAGGTCATTGATGGCGCATTGCGAATTGGTGTCGGTAAATTTACCACCGAGTCAGATATCGATCGCACGGCGGAAATTCTAGGGAGTGAAGTCCGTGCCATTCGGGCGCTGATGGAAGCCTAGACTGTTAGAAATTTACATCCGATTCCCGCCTTAGCTGATGCTACTTTTTGATACAATTCATGTAGAATAGGTTTCTGAGTTCTCTAGGTTGTTCGCTAACGGTCTTTTCATAAAAATAGAGACTTCTCCATAGAATTCACCCGCTAAACCTTCTAAAGTATGACTAATATCTTCCCAATCACCACACTTGCTCGTCCATTTTCCTGTTGTTAATTGACGAGCCATGTGAGTTGGCTCCCCGTCTTCATCAACATAGATTGCGACCTTTTCAAGATTGGGTTCTAAATCGCTGTTGGAGCAAATTTCGTATCCTAATTGCTCAAACGCCTCAACAAAAGATTGTAAAGATTCAATTCTGGGTTTTAAAGGCCAATAATAGGGCTTTTGCTCTATCGGCCACCAAGGACGATCTGTAACCCCAGCAGCCCAAGCAATGCAGTTGTATGCTGGAGTAGCCTTGCTGGTGATTTCATATCCGGTTTTTCTGAGGTTAGGGCAATTCAATTCGAGCTTGATAGAATTCATCGAGACTTTATTGAATATATCCTTGACTTCTACCCCAATACAACCAAGCCTCAACCGCTTGCTCAAAATTATCATCTGGGCTCACTGGATCGACTTTGGCGATCGCGCTCAAAGCAGAGAACCAGTGGCTGGGTTCTCTCTGGAGTTCTTCCAGGATCCAGGGTAACACCTTTTCTCCCATCGCGATGATTTCTTGATAAGCAGGATGTTTTATTTTTTTTGTAATTGAAGAGAGCATTTCTGTGGCTTCTTTCCACTCTAATTTCAGCCTTTCAAATGTTTCTCGTTCATAAAATTGAATCGGTTGCTTAACCTTAAAACCAGTCGATACGGTCACCACTGACCAAGGGGTAGATGATTTTTGATTGACTTGAGTTAAACTTGGCGGCGTTACTGGGCCATCTACATAATCTTTTACCAGTTGACTTAATTGCGATATTGCCATCTCCATCACTTCAGGAGGTAAAGTATTGAGCAAAAGGCACAAATTAAAAAAAACTAAGTTTTTTTGATAGACCTCCTGGTTTTTAAAATTGATAGTCATTGAGGTAGAATACTGCTCCTTTTGTGGACTATTTTCTACCTCAAAATGCCGTTTAACCGTCAGACGGGTTGGAATTTGCCCATAGTCAGGAAGCGTTGTTGTCAATAGGTTGGGGAGACATGGCGTCGTGAAGTTTTTTCGTGATACTCCAACGGAATATTCTTCCTGATAGTGCATTGTATTGGTCGAGACATTTCCAGACATCATTTCCCTTCTGTATATTAATGGGTAGAGTAAAAAATTCGGTCTCTATTAAGTAGGCTTGCTCTTCAATATTTTTTTCTTCATTCTCCAGGTTGACTAAGCCATGCTTTAAGACAATCCCTCCTTGGTCTTTTATTTGTAAGTTTATAATATTTATAAAATCAACAATTGATTCAGAAAATTCTTGTATCTGCAACTCATTAGCAAGATGGGGTTGGATTAATTCTGTCCATTCTTCTTTAATGTTTAATTCAGACTGGATAATTAAATCTACATATTTTAATCTAACTTGAGAATAAAAATTAGGATTATAAATCTCTTCAAATACACCTATCAGAGTTTTCAATCTATTTTTAAAATCTTCATATCTGCTATATTGTCTGGTAGCTAACGCTATAAAATCTTTATGTAAAAAAACTCTCCAAGTTAAGTCTTCAGATGTGAATTGATAAATCAAGTCAGTCGTAAGCGGATTACTAAACTTTGTTAACAGGTTGTGAAGTTCCGGAGATAAATCAAGATTCTGAACAATTTCGTAAATTGGATATTGGGAGCGAATCCTGTCTTGAAATTCAGCAGGCTCTTGAGCGCCTATTTTTAAGATGGTGGGAAATCTCAATTGGCAGCTCACTTCTGCCAGAGGATTTAATTGATAAATGACTCTAGGGGATTCTGGTATATTCATAAAATGGTATAGAGTTTTTTAATTTTTCAAAAGAATACAACTTGGGAAACAATTTCCCTAGCTTACCCCAAAACACGCCTTGCACCACCCCTATTTTAACAGAATTTAACATTAGGGGTCAATAACACTAGATGCGCTCAAGTTTGAAGCGATAAACACTAGATATAGCAGAGGCATTTGTAGGCTGCCACCCTAATTTAATGGAGCCTCGGCCCTCGTTAGACATGATTTCCATTGGCAGCACATTGCTTTGACATTACCCGCTAACAGGGATCTTCTGTGGCGAGCCATCCTGTCAGGGTCAGGGGGGCTTAACTTGTTAGAACTTTTTCACCCTGCGCTTTTAACAAAGAAATGGATCGTTAAGGGCATCACGGATCTATAATTGCTAAGCTGTTCAGCATCTAAATTGGGAAGAAATTTCACCCACAATCCTGGGAGTGCGAGCATCTTGCTCGCTAGGACTCTCCAGTTTAAATGCCGAACAGATTAATGGCTCATCAGAGACAAACTGATGAGCCATTAGCAATTAATAGCAATTAATGGGCAGCAGCCAACAACGGCTTACCCATTTTTGTGTTTGGTTTTATCGACTAACTTGTAATACAGGTTAGGCTCTGGTGTAGGAGGCAGGGGATGTCCTTTAATTGACGTAATTTCTTGCCCCTTACTGCCGCCGCTCGGCCCGGTTAACTCATACTGACCACTAGCAGGCGTTATATCGCCCGGTTTGTAAAGTTCGGACATACGCCCTCTTTATTTTATTACTACACTCATATCGTAGCATAATATGTTACAAAATTACCCTTTTGTAGAACAAATTTGAGTATCACCACAACCTTTCCCAATTTCAAACCCGCCCCAAAGCAGAAAACGGCGATCGCATCGGGCGATTGAGAGAGGAGAATCTGTTTCCACCTAACCCTGAGCGACAATCCTGGGAACGTCGCTCAGGTATAGGTTGAATGGGAAGGGAGATAATGTCAGAATATTTTAGGTTTAATGGAGTTGAAGGAAGATGACTTGTTATAAAAAGTCGATTACGATTGATGAATCTAAGCAAGTGATTTTGTCTGATTTGCCCTTTTCAGCCGGACAAAAACTCCAGGTAATTATTGTTGCCGATGAGTCTGAGGTGAGTTGGGATGAAAATGCCACAATCGATGCGTTGATGCAACAATATCGTCAGGAAGGTAAGTTGCGCCCCTATGGGCTATGTGCCGGGGAATTTATTGTGCCTGATGCTTTTAATGAGCCTTTACCCGATGAAGTGATTGATTTATTTTATCCTCAATGAAATTACTCCTAGACACTCATGTATTCCTAGGGTTTATCACTCAAAATCATCCCTTGAGCCAGAAGTTTAGGTAGGTCATGGGCAATCCTGAGCATGAAATTTTTGTGGGTGTCGTTTGGTTGATGCTTTGCAATAATATTGGAAACATCAGACACAGAGAATGTCTGTGACTACCAATAATCTATTAAATAACTAGAAGAAAAAAGCGGGCAGCGAGAATCGAACTCGCATCAATAGCTTGGAAGGCTATGGTTTTACCACTAAACTATGCCCGCAGTTGGCAGCGTTAGCTACATGATCCAATATAGCATGACTTTCTCAGATTGCAACATATTTTTTTAACAAAGGCTGAAATTTTCTCTGGGAGAGGGTTTCAGGTGAGGCGATTGGGAGGATAGCGCTAGAAAACCCGGACTCGATGGGGTGGGGTGACTCCACAGTAGACTCAGGCGCGTGTCACTATAGAAGGGTAAGCATTCAGGATTATTCCAGGATCATGGATACGGATCCTCTTTATAAACGCTTTCCTAAAGTTGAGCTTCCTCGACGGGGGGCGGCTTTTGTGATTGATTATTGGGTTGTGTTGTGGTTGAGTTCCCTGGGGGCCGATCGCACGGTTGAGGGGATGTCATGGAGTCAATCTTTCTGGTTCCTCCTCCTGTGGTTGCTCCTGCGGGTGTTCCTTCCCGGGCGCAATCACGGCCAAAGTGTGGGGCGTTGGGCCCTCGATATTACCCTGGTCGAGTTGCGATCGGGGCGGACTCCCTTATTGCTGAATTTATTCAAGCGGGAGGCGATCGCCGGTGTCGGTGCAGTTTTAGTGGCGATCGGGTTGAGTCACCTGAACCCAGGGCATGGTGTGGGGATGCTGTTACTCGTTCCCTTGGCGATCGACTGTAGCGCCGTTTCCTCCGACCCTTTTCGCCGACAAGCCTTCCACGATCGCATTGCCAATACGATGATTATCGGGACCCTGCGGGGGTTTTCCCTGGATATCAAGTTAAAGCGGGTGTATCGCCAACTCCGACGCGCCTACCAAGAATTTAAGCACAATCGCAGCAGTCGTTCCTTTGAGGACACTCGCCAATATCGAGGCGATCGCGATGAGGTTCAAGACACTCGCCCCTATCGAGGCGATCGCAATGACTTTGACGACTTTGAGGATTAGATTTCGGGCCAGTCGGGAGAGCAAATCCCCGTGGGTTAACGATTGTTAACCGGGAGTCTGACTGATAAGAAAACCTAATTTAGTGAAAATGGCCGAAATAGACAATTCTATGAGATAATCATAAATCGTGTCTAAATCTGTCCTTATTGGGAGCGGGGAGACCTAATGGCTAAAGGTGTCCGAATCATTATTACCTTGGAATGTACCGAGTGCCGGACTAATCCGGACAAGCGCTCTGCTGGAGTGTCTCGGTACACGACTCAGAAAAACCGTCGAAATACGACCGCACGCTTAGAACTTAAAAAATTCTGCCGGTACTGTAACAAATCGACGGTTCATAAAGAAATCAAATAGATGAGGCGTTTATCCTCAAAGCAACAACTGGGGCTTTGAGGTGGCGTCTCCCAATTTGTTAAGAATCCGTGACTTGTCCATTCAAAAAACTGTACAGAGATTGAACTGCTATGGCATACTACCGTCGGCGTGTTTCGCCAATTAAACCGGATGAACCCATCGACTACAAAAACGTAGAGCTGCTGCAAAAATTCATCACCGAGCGCGGAAAGATTCTGCCTCGGCGGATTACAGGCTTAACCGCCAAGCAACAGCGGGAACTGACACAAGCAATTAAGCGAGCCAGAATTGTCGCTTTGTTGCCATTTGTGAACAAAGAAGGATAAAAATAGTGGCACTGAAGGCTTTTAGATTTTAGGTGCGATCTGATATCTAAAGTCTAAAACCTAAACGCTGGGGTATCGATCGTGGAAAAGGGAACGCTGCTCGAATATCGGCTGAACGGAGACCGACGTCTAGCTGTAGCCGACCGTCCGGATGGCAAGAAAAACTGGGTTGTGGTGGATGAACATGGTCAAGCCAATAGCATTCCACCCAGACAAATCGCCTACGAAATCGGTGGAGGTTCCTATAAACCCTCCGATATCCCGAACTTCCGCAAGGAAGTAGAGAAATATCTCGACCCGGATAGTTTAGAGGTGGCGTGGGAAATCTTGGTCGAAGAAAACCGGGGGGTTGACCCCGGGGAAATGGCGATGTTGCTCTTTTCAGAAAATGAGCCGCCTAATCGCTATGCCTCTTACTTATTGCTGTCTGAGGATAAACTCTATTTCAAGCAAAAAGGGGACCGTTATGAGCCGCGATCGGCCACCCAGGTTGCGGAACTCAAGCACCAACATGAAGTAGAAACCCAACGACAGCAAGAGTGGGGCAATTTTGTAGCCCGGGTGCAGCAACGACTCGCCGGGGATCTGGTGGAATGGGAAAATAGCGATCGCATCCGCGTCGAAGCCCTAGAAAAATATGCAGCCTTGGCAGAAGAAGCGCGAGAACGCAATCAGGCCAAGGAAACTCTCTCATCCCTAGGCCGGACCGACACGCCCCAAGCTGCCTTTAAGCTTTTGGTAGAGTTAAAGGTGTGGTCTGAACACGAAAATCTATTTTTACGGCGAACTCAGATCCCAACTCATTTTTCTACCAAGGTACTGGAAGTGGCCCAACGGTGTTTGAATTTTCCGCCTCCTGATCTGGATGCGAACAACCGCCTAGATTTGACCCATCTCAAGGTCTATACCATCGATGATGAAAGCACCCTAGAAATCGATGACGGGGTGAGCTTGGAATACCTGGAAGATGGTCGTCAACGGCTGTGGATTCATATTGCGGATCCAACCCGCTTGCTGTCTCCGGGTGATGAATTGGATTTAGAGGCCCGTCGGCGCAGCACTACGGTTTATCTGCCGACGGGGATGGTGCCAATGTTTCCTCATGAACTGGCAACGGGTCCGATGAGTTTGGTGCAGTCGCAACTCTGTGCGGCCCTGAGTTTTGCGGTGATTTTAGAGGAGAGTGGCGCGGTAGCGGAATATAGCATCCATGTCTCGACGATTAAGCCGACTTATCGGCTGACTTATGATGATGTGGATGAGATGTTGCAATTGGGGTTGCAAGCGGAACCGGAAATTAGCGCGATCGCCGCTTGGTCCAAACGTCGCCATGCTTGGCGGGTCTCCCAAGGGGCCATTAGTATTTCCATGCCGGATTCCTCCATCAAGGTAGATAAGAATGAGGAAATCACGGTCCAACTCCTGGAAGATTGTCCGTCTCGGCAACTGGTGGCGGAGATGATGATTTTGGCAGGGGAATTGGGTGCACGGTACGCGCAAACCCACAATATTCCGGTGCCATTTCGCGGTCAACCTCAGCCGGAATTGCCTCCTGAAGAGGAATTGCTGATTTTACCTCCGGGTCCGGTGCGATCGAGTGCCATCCGGCGCTGTATGCCGAAAAGCGAGATGGCAACGACTCCCTCCCGTCATGCCAGTTTGGGGTTGGATGCTTATATCCAAGTCACCTCTCCGATTCGTCGTTATAGCGATTTATTGGCCCATTTTCAGATTAAAGCGCACCTGCGAGGGGACCCGCTGCCTTTGGCGGTGTTAGAAGTGCAGGAAATTGTCCAGAGTATTGGGATGGCGGTGCGAGAGGCATCTTTGGTGGAACGCCAAACCAATCGGTATTGGATTTTGGAATATCTGCGCCGTCACTCGGGAGAAGTTTGGCAGGCGGTGGTGTTGCGCTGGTTGCGTGAAGATGAAAATCTCGGGTTGATTCTGTTGGAAGATATTGGCATCGAGTTGGCATGGCGTTTCCCTCGGGCGGTGTCCCTGGGCGATCGCCTGGATCTGCAAGTTGCTTATGCCGACCCCCGTGAGGATCAGATCCATTTCCAAGAAATGGTGTATCAAACCGCTCAATTGTAAGGTCTTTTTCCCTGAATCCATATCCAATGGGTTCAGGGATTTAAAGGATGGCTTCTTGTTAAATGATGAGTTTATAGAAAGATAAAGCCTTTAAGACGCTGCCTTTTTAGCGAGGTTTTTATAGGCTTTATATTTACCTCCAAGGGACAATAAACCGGATTTCTGGCGATAATTTTAGGTTTTCTTGGCGGAAATTTTGTTAATAAAACTGGTTATCTTCCCGCTGCTGTACTGAAGCCATACTAGAGGTTATAATGATGAACAGTTCTAATTTTATATCCGCCTATCCTTTACCTCCGACGGAGGAAGACGCTAAATTAGCGAAGGAAAGTAGCCAAATTTTGGCACTTTACACCGAGGTAGAGAAACCCGAAATTATCATTAGAACTGATGAAATGAATACTCAGGCGATCGCAATTCCTGAGTCTGGTTTTCTGATGTTGGTTGAAATTTTAGAACAGATGGCTCAGGGGAGAGCCGTTAGCCTTGTTTCCTTCCCCGCAGAACTCACGACTCAAGAAGCTGCCAATATTTTAGAGGTGTCCCATCCTTATTTGGTGGAATTACTGGAATCGGGAGAAATACCCTCCCAAACTGTGGAGACAAGGCAACAGGTGCGGTATGAAGATGTACTGGAGTACAAAAACCAGATTGAGGAAAAACGGCGGCAAACTTTGGATGAGTGAGTTGCGGAAGCTCAAAATTTAAACATGGGATATTGAGTGAATTGGGTTAATTTTTTAGATTTTTTAAGGGTTATTAATCTGGGGAATTATTGAAGTGTTGACGTTGACTGGGGAGAACGACTGAAGTCGTTACTACGAACTAAGAGAACGACTGAAGTCGTTACTACGAACTAAGAGAACGACTGAAGTCGTTACTACGAACTAAGATAACGACTGAAGTCGTTACTACGAACTAAGATAACGACTGAAGTCGTTACTACGAACTAAGAGAACGACTGAAGTCGTTACTACGAACTAAGATAACGACTGAAGTCGTTACTACGAACTAAGATAACGACTGAAGTCGTTACTACGAACTAAGAGAACGACTGAAGTCGTTACTACGAACTAAGATAACGACTGAAGTCGTTACTACGAACTAAGATAACGAC
>JAABSJ010000020.1 GCA_011390515.1 Oscillatoria sp. | reverse complement strand
TTCGGGCGCGGCGGCGGTGGGTTCCGCTGTTTCAGTTGGGCTATTCTCTTCTACCCCAGCTTCCCGAGGGGGGTCCTGCACTTTCCCTTGATGACCCCATTCATCGGAGGCGGCTGCCTCGGATGCGTCATCAGCGGAATTGGATGCTCCCTCGGAGTTCTCCGCTGCCCATTCTGTTTGTGTTTTGTCTTGCTGTTTTTGTTCTTCTGTCACTTGAGCCTCCTTGGACATTTGGAAACCCCGCGTCTTAAGACCGGGGAGGAAAAATGACTGAGGGGATGGGTATCCCTCGCGCCTTTCAACTACAGATCAGCGCCAAGCCTCGGTTATCCCAGGCCAACTCTCCTATTTTAGAAACTGGCTTTACCATCCCTAGGTCATTGGGTGAGGCGAAGGCGATCGCTCCCAACAGAATCCTTGATTAGCCTGGAGCTGATATTCTTAAGCGCACTGGAGTTCACTTTACCATTTTATTACCCTCCCTGACAGGGGGTAAGGGGTCCTCTGACCCCCCGCCGGTGACTGCCCGAAATTCGCTGAAGGGTCAGCCGATTATCAGTTACTTATAATTAACTCATTATTGGTAATCATCGGGGATCAGGAATTGGCACCGGGTTGACTCTAATTTTTTAAAGATTTTGTAAATTTTGACGCTGAATTAGGTCGGGAATCGGTTATAAACTGTCTATGACTCAGGCAATAGTTTGAAGAGTCGGTAAAAATTAATAAATATTGAGGAAAATTGGGGAAAGATGATGAAAGAAGATGAGATAATCATATAAATTCGCTCAGGATGCCAGTAGCAGTTTGACCCTAGAGGATTTACTGAGATAAAGCCTTTGATAAAAACCAGCAAGATGCTCCCTGAGAGAATTTCAAGCCTAGGCGCTCCGGTTTAGGAAACTAAGTTTCACTTAGAATAGTCTATAGAGAATAGGGGAGAAACATTCTTCAGGTGATCGCGCCAGAGGGCAGGAACGAATTTAAAGAATTCGTTTCCGCCATTCAACCGCCAAACGAAAGGCAATTAATTGTTATCAACTCTCTCTACTCACCGGCCAATCAAAACAGGAGCATTTTTCCGGAGCCTTGCGGAATTGGGGTGCAACTGACATCTACAACAGAACCCTTATGCCAATTTCACAGATTCGGGAGGCTAATTGTGAAAGAACTCACCCCAGATTCCTATCCAGAAGAACCCGTGGATGATATGGTCCACTCTTACGATCGCATTCTTTTGGCCATTATCGTGACGGGACTATTATATTGCTTTAATATCGCTTGGCGCGATCCAGGCACTCCGCCTCAAGTTGCTGATGCGCTTCCGGGAAACGTTGAACTCTTATCGGAAGTTACCGCTGACCAAGTATTGCAAGCGGTATCCACGGACTCGGGTTTACCCAAGTCGGCACTGCAAATCGTGGAGAGCGAACCGGAAGTCGGGGTAGAAGCGCTTTGCGATGCGATCGCCGCTGATTGCAGTCTGACACCCCCACCCTCTGTCCAAGTCAAGATTGCCAGTCAGGAACAACTTTGGGTCTATCGACTCAACCATTCCGGAAGTGAAGTAAAAGTCGAAAAAATCAGTTCCTCTCGGCTTCAGTGAACCCCAGAGCGTGGCTCTTTGACTAACAAATACTGCTGCATTGAGGATAGTCAATTTATGAACCTCCAAAGAGGGCCAACTAGATTGAGCAAATTAGGTCTGTTCATGGGTACATCAACCAATAAATCGCTCCGGTAAGTTGAACTTGCCGGAGCGATTTGTTTTAAAGACTGGATTGAATTGATAAAAACCCCTTCATTTTGGGTTATAAATAAATCATCGGTCTCCCCGAGGCGATCGCCTTACCCCGAGAGACCCGCAAACCCCTGTTGTTTTTATAGGTGCGTCGGAATTATGATCCTCGCTTTAGAACTGCCCATTTCTAATGGCCTAATCGCTCAAATTTCCTTTACCCTAGTCGTAGCGGGCATTTTCCTCTGGCAAGCAGTCAAGGCTTACCAAGAAGTCAAAAAGTAAAGGCAACCGAAGATTTGCGACAACCCCCGATGCCGGTTGTCGCAAACTGTCGGGAACTCTCACCTTCCCCCGGCATCTCACAATCCAGGTTAACCGGAGTCCGGCAACCCCTGCCCCAAAAAATCTCGAAACCGAAAAACAAAACAAAAATTTTACAGAAATATCCAAGGAAGGATTATCCTAGTAGAGACCAAATTCCACACTCTCAAAGGATGATTCATCATGGCGCGTCTGGCACTGTTGAGCACATCGGACAAAACCGGGTTAATTGACCTCGCCCGCCACTTAGTTGAGGAATTCGGCTTTGACCTCATCAGCAGTGGCGGCACCGCAAAAGCCCTCAAAGAAGCCGGTTTGCCGGTGACCAAAGTCTCCGACTATACCGGGTCCCCAGAAATTTTAGGGGGGCGGGTGAAGACCCTGCATCCCCGGATTCATGGGGGTATTTTAGCAAGACGGGACCTCGCGGAGGACCGGGCAGATTTAGAAACCAACGACATTCGTCCGATTGATTTAGTCGTGGTCAATCTTTACCCCTTTGAACAAACGATCGCCAAGGAAGGGGTAACCTTTGCTGATGCGATCGAAAATATTGACATTGGTGGTCCCACTCTCCTGCGCGCATCGGCGAAAAATCACGCCCATCTGACGGTATTATGTAATCCGGGGCAGTATGACAGTTACTTAAAAGAATTGCGGAGTAACGGGAAAGCATCCGCAGAGTTTCGCCTGTCTTGTGCGAGGACGGCATTTTGGCACACAGCGTCTTATGATCGCGCGATCGCCACTTATCTGGATACCGCAGGCAATGCCGAAACCCAACATCCGACCCTGCCGGACACCTTTAGCATCAGCGGACATCAAATTCAATCCCTGCGTTATGGGGAAAACCCCCATCAAGCGGCAGCTTGGTATCAAATGGGAACCACCCCCACGGGATGGACATCGGCGAACAAACTGCAAGGGAAAGAGTTAAGTTACAACAACTTAATTGATTTAGAAGCCGCCCGTCAAATTATTGCAGAATTTCCCGGCAATAGCGAAGATCCGACAGTCGCCATTCTCAAACATACCAATCCCTGTGGCGTAGGGATGGGAAATACCCTGGTTGAAGCCTATCAAAAGGCTTTGGCAGCGGATGCGGTGTCAGCTTTTGGGGGAATTGTCGCTTGCAATCGTCCCTTAGATGCAGCCACGGCAACGGAACTGACTAAAACCTTTTTGGAATGTGTGGTGGCCCCGGATTGCGAACCGGAAGCGGCAGAAATTTTGAGGAAGAAATCTAAGCTGCGAATTTTAACCTTAGCGGATTTACAAACTGGACCGAAAAAGACGATTAAGGCGATCGCCGGAGGATTTTTGGTGCAAGAGTCTGATGATGGGATTTCGGAGACAACGGAATGGAAAGTGGTGACGGAAAAACAACCCACGCCCGAACAACTCGCGGAACTTCTATTTGCCTGGAAGGTCGTCAAGCACGTTAAATCCAATGCGATTGTCGTGACAGGCGATCGCACGACTTTAGGGGTGGGTGCAGGTCAAATGAATCGGGTTGGGTCGGTTAAAATAGCCCTGGAACAAGCCGGAGAAAAAGCTCAGGGTGCGGTCCTCGCCTCTGATGGATTTTTCCCCTTTGATGACTCAGTGCGAACAGCAGCAGCAGCAGGCATTGTCGCCGTGGTCCAACCGGGCGGAAGTCTGCGGGATAGTGATTCCATTGCGGCAGCAAATGAACTCGGTCTGGTGATGGTTTGTACCGGCATCCGTCACTTCTATCATTAAAGGATTTGCGGGGGGTTTACCCCCCGCAAATCCTGATTGCTAAAATGGGTAAAATTCGATTAAAACAGTTAGAGAATGTAGGGTTTATTCCATTAAAACTCTGACAATTTTTAGCCGACACTAACGATTTACTTGGAGAGAGTTATGCAAACTGAACTTTGGCAAGGGAACCTCATCAGTCCTTCACACTCCGGACTGTCAAATGAGTGGAAACGATGGATTGTGACCAATAAATTACGTCAGATTCCCGATGGTCAACTGGTGGACACTTTGGTGCAACGGGGGGTTGATATTCGGATGGCGATCGCAGAAGTCAAAGCTGTTTCATCTCATCCCTATTTTCAAGCCGCTTCAGCAATCCTGGAGGAAAAAACCCAGCAAGCAGAAGCTCAAATCGCGGCGCAAGCTATCCAGGTTCAAAAACTAGAAATTCAGCTCGATATTTACCGACAGCTAGAGAAATTAAACCCGAATTATAATCAGGTTCAACGAGTGGAGTCTCTGTCGGGTCCTGAATTTTTCGAGAATTATTTTGCCCAGAATACCCCGGTGATTTTAACCGGCATCATGGGAACTTGGCAGGCATTGTCTCGCTGGAATCCAGAGTATTTAAAGCAAGAGTATGGCGAGGTTGAGGTCGAAGTTCAATTTAAGCGGGAATCCAATCCTTTATTTGAGCGAGAAAAAGAAAAGCACCGCCAAAAAATGAAGATGGGAGACTATGTGGATTTAGTCCTCAGTGGGGGGAAAACCAATGATTATTATATGGTGCCTTTTAATGGAAACTTTGATAGTCCTGAGTTGAAACCTCTGCTTAAGGATGTGGAAATCTTTCCGGAGTATATTGACCCCTCCAACCAAACAGCTTGTATTTTCTTCTGGTTTGGTCCGGAAGGGACAATTACCCCGTTGCATCACGACCCCTGCAATGTGCTGCTGTCGCAAGTGTATGGCAGAAAGCGGATTCGCCTGATTTCTCCCAACCAAAAAGCTTTGCTTTATAATCAGGTGGGGGTTTACAGTGAGGTAGATTTACTCAATCCCGATTACGAGAAATATCCCCGATTTAAGGATGTGGAAATAATCGAGGTGATTTTAGAACCAGGAGAGGTGATATTTTTGCCGGTGGGATGGTGGCATCATGTGGAGGCATTAGATATTTCGATTTCGGTTTCTTTTACGAATTTTTGGGTTAGTAATTATTACAATATATAGGGGGTAAATAGGAAAATGCAGGTTGATAGAGGACCGGAATCCATGATAGCTGAACCAATCAGTGTTGACTCGGCGATCGCCACGGCAGATGACTCGCAACTGGTGCAAGTGATGTTAATGCTAGACGGGGGTCATCAATGTGAAATCGCTTTAATGCCGGATGCACCATTGCTTGGGGAACTATTTCAAGCCTTAACAACGGAACCGGAAAAGAGCGAGAGTAAACTGTTTCAGATTCCGATTGAAGAGGGAAAAGGGGCTTTGTATTTTCCCGCCCCATCCTTAGTGGCGATCGCCACTGATCCTGCGGTTTCCGTGGCAACCCCAGAGGAACCCAAACCCCTTGAAAACTGGGAAGATATCCAACCGGACGATCCGATTTACCACCTGGAATGGCAACTCAACATTTACCATAAGCTGGAAAAATTGTCTCCCAATTATGGCAAAGTAGAAAGAATTCCCCATGTTTCGGGTCCGGAATTTTTAGAACGCTTTTATATTAGAAACAAGCCCGTGATTTTCACCGACTTGATGGATAATTGGAAAGCTCGTTCTTTGTGGAATCCCCAATATTTTAAAGAGCATTACGGTGACGTTACCGTCGGGGCCCAGTTTAATCGAGAATCCAATCGGCAGTATGAATGGTATCGAAATAAGCATCAAAAAATGCTGCTATTCGGTGAATTTGTCGATCGGGTTCTGCAAGGGGGAGAAACCAATGATTACTATATGGGAGCCTACAATGGCAACTTTAGCCGGGAAGGGTTGAAAGGACTGCTAGATGATATCGAACTGTTTCCCGAGTATTTAACCGATACCAAAGATGTCAATCGCATGGTGTTATGGTTTGGACCGGGCGGGGCGATTACGCCTTTGCATTTTGACCCTTTAAATACCTTCCTCTGTCAAGTCTATGGACGGAAACGGGTGCGCTTAATTGGGCCCAGCCAAAAACATTTACTGCACGCTTATGGGAATTTTTTCAGCAATATTGACTTGGAAAAGCCCAATTTTGAGCGCTATCCTCAACTCAAGGAGTTAGATATCATTGAGTTAATTGTTGGCCCGGGAGAGGTGCTATTTCTACCCGTGGGATGGTGGCATCAAGTGCGCTCTTTGGATGTGTCTATTTCCGTGTCTTTCTTGAATTTAGCATTTGAGAATAACTTTGATTCCTAAAGTGGCCTAATCAAGAAATAAAAACAACGGCGAGGGTTTTACTATCATGAGTGGAGGCTAAAATCTCCCATCAGCCCTACTTGAATTTAAACAGGAGATTAAAGATAAAAATGGAAGCTATGGAACTCGACTCGAACCGCGTGCAAGTGATTGTAATGATGACGGGAGGTCATCAATATGAACTGTCTTTAACCCGGGATGAACCGTTGCTAAAGGAGTTGTTCCAAGCGTTAAGCAATCGGGGGAAGAATGGGGGAAAAGAGGTGTTTAAAATTCCCAATGAAGAGGATGATTCCTGTTTGTACATTCCTCGGGATGCGATCGCGGCGATCGCCACAGTTCCTCCCATCTCGGTGCAATCCCTGAACTTACAACCGCTATCTCGGCAACCGGAACCCACTCCCCAAAAACCCCAGCAACTGATTGAATCCAGTATTGTGCAACTGGATAATTTTCTAAAACCGGCAGAGTACCAGGAACTGATTGAGACTATCTTTCCCCAAAAGACCGCCTCTAGTGGGATTCAGTTGCCGACTCCCCACTCCTTTGCACTTTCGCGAGAAGTGCTGTTACACCGGGTGCAAATGATGCTTCCCGATGTGCTGATTCAGTTGGGATTAGAAGGGTTTCCCTTGACGCAAATGGAAGCAGAGGAGATTCCCAATCATGCCACTGAGGGACAGGGGATTTCTACTGATGGAAATAGTCCCGAAACTGCCTTAAGGGTGTTAAATTTCATGTACTTTTTCTATCAAACGCCCCAACCTTTTACTGGGGGAGAAGTGCGAGTTTATGATAGTCAAATTGTGAATCAGCAAGTGAGTGCCGCACAATCCTATAAAACTATAGAACCGCGTCAGAATAGCATTGTATTTTTCTTGACAAGTAACGCTTATGAAGTGCTACGAGTGTATCCGAACTCCCCAGCATTTCGCGATCGCTGCTTCCGGGTGACAGGGTGGATGCGGCGAACGGGTTAACCTGAAATTGCTACCCGGTAACCATTTCCGGGTAAGATTTTGCTCACTTTCCCCACCTCTTAAAGTCCAATTGCTATAAACTTCAGCGTATGACATCGAATCTCACCGAGACCCAAACCGTCCATGTAATGCTACTGATTGCCGGGGGACATCAATGTGAATTGTCCCTGCCATCAGATGCGCCATTGTTGCAAGATCTGCTAGAAGCGATCGCCCTACGTTCTCACCCTGAGCGATCGCAACCGAATAAACTCTTCCAGATTCCGATGGAAGATGGAGGACCTACTCTATACTTTCCCAGTCGTTCCATCGTGGCGATCGCCACCGATCCGCCCGTTTCCCTGCCGGAAATTGCCCCAGAAACCGAACCCACTCAGTCCCAGTTGGCAGCTTCTGCACCGATTGTCATCGAATCCAAAGTTCTGAAAATCCAGAACTTTTTGAGTGAAGCCGAAAACCAACAAATCCTCAATTATGTGATAGAAAATCAGGGAGAATTTGAAGACAGTAGAATCGGCATTGACGAACCCAACTATCGGCGATCGAAAATATTTTATTACTTCAAAGACTTCGGGGAACTCATCAAAAAACGAATCAAACAAGTGCTGCCCGAAGTTCGCGACTATCTGGGCCTTCCTCCCTTTGAAATTAGCGAAATCGAAGCCCAAATCACCGCTCATAATCACCAACATTATTATAAAGCCCATAATGATAATGGAGACTCCGAAACCGCCAATCGAATCATCAGTTACATTTACTACTTCCACCGAGAACCCAAACCCTTTACCGGCGGACAACTGCGAATATACGATACATTAAAACTCTCCGAAAACTTATATTCTATGCCCGAATCCTATACCGATATTCCCCCAACCAACAACAGCATCGTCTTCTTTATCAGTAGCTGTTGTCACGAAGTTCGCCCCGTTATTTGCCCCTCCAAAAACTTCCTAGATAGCCGATTTACCCTAAATGGATGGATTAGAAAGGCATCATAAAGAGTGAGTTGCATCAACCATCGGGGGGGTTCACCCCCTGATAAGCGCTGCGAGTCGGATAAATTCGAGCGATCGATGTTTTATAAACGGTTAGAAGGGATTTAGAACCGCGAAAATTCAGAGTCTACAGGAGTCCCAACCCCCTCCCGTCAACATCCGTCTCTCCGTGAACATCAGTGTAACTAACATAAAAATAGTTAGAAATTGCCATCTCTATACAAAGGTAAAAATAAAGGAGTAAGAAAATATTTTCTCACTCCTTTATAAATTACCCCACTTCAAAAAAGTTATCTGGATTCATCACAGAAATATCCATTTCATTCAAGATTGCCAGTAACTCATCCCCAGTATAAATCAATAGACCGTTGCTTCCTGGATTGAAGGTTAAATCATTAAAAGTTAATCCTTCCGACAACCCGATTAAATCCTCTCCTTCGGTAAAATCAACAATCAAATCAACTCCGGCACTTTTACGAATAATAAAGCGGTCCGGACCCTCCCCACCCATCAGGATATCATTTCCTAAATCGCCAAACAACCAATCTTCTCCATCCCCTCCTATTAATAAATCATCCCCTTTCCCCCCATACAGCACATCATTCCCCTCCCCACCCATCAGGGTATCATTTCCTTGATTGCCATAGAGAAAATTATCACCGGACCCGGCATAAATTAAATCATTTCCCTCGTTTCCATAGAGGACATCTACACCTGTTCCTCCGACGAGAGTATCCTGTCCTTCTCCACCATGAATCCAGTTAGTTCCATTACCCGCTTTGATGAAATCATCCCCTAGATTACCTTGAATAATATCATGACCCTCTCCCTCAAAGAGAGAGTCATTACCACCTAATTCTTGGATAAAATCATCTCCTGCAATGGCTTTAATTAAGTCTGAATCAGAACTTACTGTTAAGGCATTGTAGGGAGAGTTTCCTGCCTCTGGGAATTCTAATTGACTAAAATTTGAGGAGGATAGGGGAGACTCTGATATTTCCCCATTGGCAAGAAGTGCTTTGAAATGAGAAGGTCCAATGGGTCCAAATCCTTGAAATTTAATAAAGCCAATCTCGGTTATTTCTAGGTTGTTTTCTACCCATTCGGGAGGATGATTTTCCGATTCCAAATAATTTTCTACCGATTCGGGAGGATGATTTTCCGATTCCAAATAATTTTCTACCGATTCGGGAGGATGATTTTCCGATTCCAAATAATTTTCTACCGATTCGGGAGGATGATTTTCCGATTCCAAATAATTTTCTACCGATTCGGGAGGATGATTTTCCGATTCGGGAGGATGATTTTCCGAGGGAGGATTGTTCGCTTCCGATTCGGGAGAGTCTTCTCCTTCAACTTCTGGATTTAGTGTTACTGCACTGACGGCTAAAGTAACAATATCACTAACGGAAAGACTACCATCGGATGCGGTGACTTTAATATTGATACTGCCGAGACGATTCTCCAGAGGAGTTCCGCTGAAAGTGCGAGTTGTAGTATCAAAGATTAACCAAGGGGGTAAATCGCTGCCATCTTCTAAGGTGGCAGAATAACTGAGGGGATTGCCATCGGGGTCGTTGAAGGTATCTGCTGGAAGGGTAAAGTTAAATAGAGTAGATACCGTGGCGGTTAAATCAGCGATCGCCTTCACAATCACCGGAGGATTATTTGCACTGTCATTATCAGTGATATTCGCCGTGACGGAATTAATCTGAATTCCATGATAATTGGGGTCTGTGGAAATTGCTGTATGAGTAATCATTTCGGTATGATTTCCTTCCACCAGATTATCATCAACAGCCGCAATTTCTACGGTTTGAGGCTTATCCCAATTTTCTGTAGTGAATATCACAGAATTAACCCCGGTTGTTGTTTGATGATCAGGATTAATCGTAATCGTTACTTCCGCAGTGGGTGGGTTGGTTAAAACCACTGTATAGGTATCCGTTGACCCTCCTTCCGTGACATTTGTGATGCCGTCCGACTCGGTAATAATAGCACTATACCAAGCCAAACTAAAATTATCAATGGCCAATCCGTGGTCATGTCCAGAATCATTGAGGGTTACCCACCGAATCCACAGGGTTTGATTATTCTCCCAAGTTAAATCATGAATTGTCCCCCCCAGATTGGCAAGCGAACCCTGCATATTCCCATTCACTGACGCTGCCGTTGCTTTAGCAATCGGGGAAGTAAAATCAAAATTTCCACCCGGAGTATTCCAAGTTTGAACTGTCTCAAATGTTTCTCCCAATCCATACTCCAACACCATTGTTTGCGGCGTTATATTTGCCCCAGTCCGCCATTGTTCACCATCAAAATCTAGGGTGATACTATTAATGGGTAAACCTGTGGTATTGGTGGCAGCAAAAGCAATCCATCCGGCTATAGTTCCAGTTGTTGGCTTACCAAAATAATCACCCCCTGAACCGAGTCCTCCTAAAGCGCGATCGGAGTCATCGGTTACTCCATAACTATAAAAACTCCCTTTATTATTTCCTCCGTGATTTGCGTCATAAGTGAACACTTCGCTTCCCGGTTCTGGTTGACGAAATAGATACCATCCCGGCAAGGTAAAATCATTGGTCCATGCATGATTTATCCCATTGTTTGCTAGAGAATTAAAATCTTGAATGTAAGCACCCTGAAATGCGATCGCCATGACAAGTCCTCCGAGTTACTCCTGAGATTAACAAGTATTTACGGGTTACCGAACTGAAGTAAAAATCAGCCCATAGAGGCGGATCAAGTTTGACGGTGCTTTTAACCGCTATTTCCCGCTTCACAGGCTCCAGTCGGGTAAAGGATTCACGAGAAAATCCGCACTCTACCTATTTTAATCGCCCAAGGGAAATTGCACAAACCTCTCCCCAAATATTGCAGATAGGGAACTGGGGTTTGTCTTCCCCGGACTCTGCGATCGCCCTAGGAGGCCCTCCAGGAAACCGTACCAAAGGTTAGAAACCAGGTTTCTTCACAAAAATGTGGGTGATTAGCAATAGTAATGGTTAAGAAACCTGGTTTCTTGTCCTAGCTTATCTAATACTGTACCAAGTTCTAGGAATCCCTCCAGCAACCTACCCGATTGCTCAAGCAATTTGATAAATATAAGCATCAACCCACATCCGGTTAGATAACAGATTGTTAGTCATTCTTCTCCCGGATAAGTTAAAATTCCCCTCTTGTTGCAACTGACGTAACGCTTTAATTAATTCATGCTTAGGGCTGACAGCTACCAGCCCAGTACAATCTATTTTTAATTCGGGTTCCACCTGGGGAAATACTGTCATGATTTCCTTATAGGTGTGTAGGACGCCTTTTTGATCACAGATGGGAGAAGTGAGCATAAGCTGTCAGGTTTCTCTTTCTGAAGAATAGATCCACAGCGCTGAATCGACCGATAGACCGGCTGCATTCAGTACATCTATGAGTCTTTTTCCTTCTTCTATCTCTTGATTTACCAATGTTGCTGTAGCCATTGTAAAACTCCGTAATTAGGGTCTGTGATTGCCTTGTACATTTCCAAGGCTTTTGGTTTGCTATGTTTTTGGTAACGACTTTCTTCGGTCCACTCTTTCACCCTTACCCATCGAGAAGTAAAATTGGGAGTCTGTAGAAGTGAATTCAGCTCATTTTCAAGTCCGGCAAATTTCACTATAGCAGTCCTAAATCAGTTGTGGAAGACGATGGCGGCCCCCAACCGTCGGCGGCCCAGCCCTTCGACCCCCTTCGACGTAGCTCAGGACAGGCTTCGGCCCTTCGACGTAGCTCAGGACAGGCTTCGGCTTCGCTCAGGACAGGCTTAGCTCAGGGGGAGAGGGGACATCGGGTGAGGTACAAATCATTTAGGATTGCTATAGCTGTTTCAAGTCGTGGGTGTAACTGCCAACAACAGTTTTTTTGTCAGGAAAATCAAACTTTCGCGTTTGTCGGGCAATGCAAGCCTTTAACGCACATTCCACAACATAACCACTCAGATAATACGCGCCAGAGTATTGACGATTGTTGAGCAGCACTTCTACTTTTTTCAGCCGCATGAGTGCGATGGTTTTAAAATCTTGCCTATTCAAAAAAATAGCAGACCTCCTGAAAAATCGTTTTATCTATTTTACTACAGATTTTGCCGTTGAAGCAGGGTTAGGAACTCCAGTTGGGATGGAAATTCCCTTAGAGTTCAATGACACCGGCGATTAATTTCCAACAGAGAGGTTCATCTTCACTGTCTGAAGGTGCCCAAGGGATACCGAGACTGACGGTGACGAGGCAATTAGAGGCGGGTTGATGTCCAGACTCTAATTTTTTGAGGAATACCGGATCGGTAATCTTGGCTTTTTCTAGTTTGCATCCATTGGCGGTTTCTAGGGTTCCTCGCCCCTCAGTTTTCCTTTCATACCAAACAATCACAGGGAGAGAATGACTGCCGTCGGGTTGGAGTCAGAATGATTTAGATTTGCTCTTGCCATTATCTGGGGGATGTCAAAGGTTTTGCTGGGGTTATTTCAAGGGTAACTCGATCGCAAATTGAGTGCCCACGCATTCAGTGGAATAAAAGCGCAAAGTTCCTTGATGATTTTCGGTGATAATTTGATAGCTGGTTGACAATCCCATCCCGGTTCCTTTCCCGATCGCCTTGGTGGTAAAGAAGGGATTAAATAACTTTTCTTGCACCAATGCGTTCATGCCAATCCCATTGTCTTGAATGACTATTGAAACGCGATTTTCGACTAAAACCTGGGTCGTCAAGGTAATACAGCCGACATAATCAGATAGGGACTCAGGGGGTAAACTGTTGCGCCGTTCTTCGATCGCCTCGATCGCATTCATTAACAGATTCATAAACACCTGATTCAGCAGACTGCTATAACATTCAACCAGGGGTAAGGTGCCATAGTGCTTAATGACTTGAATCTCGGGAACTCTCCCATGACCCTTTAAGCGATTATGTAAAATCATTAAGGTACTGTCAATATTTTCATGGATATCTACGGCTTTAACATCAGCTTCGTCTAATCGGGAGAATGTTCGCAGAGACTGGACAATATCGCGAATCCGTGACGCTCCATTTTTCATGGAGTTGATAATTTTCGGGAAATCACTAATGAGAAAATCCAATTCAATCTCTTCCCTAAATTCCATAATCTCATTGAGGGGATTGGGATAGGAGTTTTGGTAAATCTGAATCAGTTCCAATAGATTATCCGTGTAGTCGGAGGCGTGAGTTAAGTTGCCATAAATAAAACTCACTGGATTATTAATTTCATGGGCAACCCCAGCCACTAACTGACCAAGACTGGACATTTTTTCGGCTTGAATTAACTGGACCTGGGTATCTTGGAGTTCGCGATAGGCTTGTTGGAGTTCTTGGCTTTTGGCTTGAGAATCTTGGTAGAGTTGGGCTTGATAGATGGCGATCGCCACTTGAGTGCCAATGCTATGCAGCAGTTCCAGTTCATCATCTTGCCAAGGTTTATCACTGGCGATTCTCCCCATTTCAAAGCCACCCATTCGCACTCCAGCCGTATGGATCGGTAAAATCAAATAGGTTCCCAATCCGGCTTGTTGACACCAGGCTTTTAAGGATTCATCGCTAGAATTAGCCACCTGATCTAAACGATACATTTTGCCCTGTAACATCTGGTCAAAAAGTTGAGGATAATTATCCATTGGATAGGAACCTAACCAACTGGCCAGTTGGGGATTTTTCTGTTCTTTAACGACTTCTAAGCTGTGAGGGTCAGTGTCTGGGTGATACCAAACAAAGGTACAGAGATCGATTTCAATTTCAGCAAAAATTGCATTCACCGCATTCTGCAAAATGGTATCCAGTTCGAGACTATTGCGAATTTCTGTACTGATATGATTTAACAGTTGGGTGCGCTTGAGCAAGGCTTGCAGTCGCACTTCGGCTTGTTTGCGATCGGTAATATCCCGAATAATTGAGAACACATCCTCCCCACAGAGTGCAAACCGAGCTTCGTAGTTTCGCACACCATCGGGCATCACCAGTTCATATTCAAATGACTGCATCTGTTGAGTTTTTAATGTTTCTTCAATCAATTGTCCGGTTGGTTCTGCAAGAAACTCTGGCAAAATTTCATATAATTTTCTGCCGAGAAATTGTTTTGGGGGTAGTAACATGGACACCTGTGCCGAGCATTTATAATCGACAAAGACTTTATCCCGGTTGTAGCGCAACATCATATCAGGAATGGCTTCTAGGAGGGCGCGAGTTTGCGCTTCACTGTCTTGTAAGGCTTTTTCTGCGGCTTTTCGTTCCGTAATGTCAGCAATAATTGACCAGATATAGGGTTCCCCATCGGACCCGGTAACCCGCACCCCGATTAGTTCTACGGGAACCCGATACCCTTCCTTATGGATATACTCTTTCTGGTAAGGACCATATCGCCCAATGGTATTGAGGGATTCTAATTGCTCTGCCTCATTTTCGGCATACTCTTGGGGGGTTAAATCCCAATAGCTTAACTGATTTAATTCGGCTAAAGTATAGCCTGTAATGGTGGAAGCAGCGGCATTAGCTTCAATAAATTGGCCCTGCATATCATTCAAAATAATCCCCAAGGGACAGAGTTCAAAGAGCGATCGCAGCTTTTCCTCACTGGTTCGCAGGGCGGCTTCCCCTTGGATGCGATCGCTGATATCCTCAAAGATAGTAACCACTCCCATCACCTCCCCGGTGCGATCGTGCAGGGGGATCTTAGTCGTTTCTATCCAACGGTTACTGCCATCGGGGGTTGGCTTAGTTTCGACTAATTTTAGGAGTGGGCGATCGCCACTCATCACTTCGCGATCGCTCTGTCTGTCAGAGTCGGCTTCTTCTGAACTCCAACACAAATCATAGTCTGTTTTACCCACAAACTCCTCTGGACTACTCCCCTGAAAGGCATTTGCAAAGGCTTGATTACAGCCTAACAACACACTGTGATGATCTTTCCAAACCACGGACTGCGGCAAGGCATCTAGGATTGTTCTTAAAAGTTCCCGGGATTGATAGAGTTCATTTTCCGTTTGAGCGCGTTCGGTAATATCCATTGTCGTCCCAAACATCCGCACCACTTGATTCCCCCGACACTCCAGTTCAGCCCGGATATTGACACATCTGACTTCTCCATCCGGACGGCGAATGCGAATATCGAAGTTTTGAGGAATTCCTTCCTGCGCTTCCCTGACCCGCGCTTGTAAGAAGGCGCGATCGTCCGGATGAATTTGTTCCAAATGTTCAGTCCAGCTTGGTTCTGGCTGGTCTGGACTCATGCCAAATGTCCGAAAAACCTGCTCAGACCAAGTGAGTTTCTGGGTGGTAACATCAATTGACCAGTTGCCGAGATGGGAGACTTGTTGGGCTTTTTGCAGTTGTTCTGTGAGTTCAAACAGTGCTAGTTCATTGGCTTTGCGATCGGTCACATCACTATGAATCCCGATAAACCGCACCGGGTTATCTTCATCATCCCATTCCACAATTTTACCAATCGCTAAATTCCATTTATAGGAACCATCTTTACAACAAACCCGATGTTCATGTTTATAAATTTCTGTTTTACCCCGGATATGTTTTTCCAACGCTTGATACATTTGAGCTTGATCCTCTGGATGGACCCGATTTTCCCAGAGCAATTCCTGGTCAATGATTTCCTCTGCATCATAGCCGAGAAATTTCTTCCACTGATTGTTAGAAAAAATCATCTCATTGGTCTGCATATTATATTCCCATGTTCCGGTTCCGGTGGTATCCAGAGCCAGTTGTAACCGAATATGACTTTCTTTTACTGCAATTTCGGCCTGTTTCTGATCGTGAATATATCGGGCAATTCCTAAACCGGCAATTACTTGTCCCTCATCATCAAGCAAAGCTGATACATTCGTAGAATGCCAGTAATAGTGACCATTTTGATGTAATACTCGATATTCAATTCCCCGGATTTTTTCCTCTTGCAGCGATCGCTCGAACGCATTCATACAAATCCCTAGATCTTCAGGATGCACAACCTCCGCAAAAGAATGATGTAACAGTTCGGAATCTATATATCCCATGATGGATTCAAAGGTCGGACTGACATAACTAAACGTCCCATCCGGATCAATGATAAATACCATATCATTGAGATTGTCAATCAGGTTGCGAAACTTACTTTCGCTCATTTGCAGTGCCTTTTCCCGGGCTTTGAGTTCGGTAATATCCCGAATATAGCCATACCAATTGATACTGCCATCGGGTTCGGCCTGGGGGGTAGAGTGGGCTATAACCCAGCGTAAATGCCCATCCGGATGACAAATTCGATGCTCACAATGCCAGGGTGTAAGCTGCTTTGCCGATTCCAAAATCGTCTGGGTCACTCGCGCGAGATCCTCGGGATGGACCGCTTCAAAAAGTGGGGTCCCATCCTCGCTCACCGCAGACGGGGAGAGGCCATAAATGTCTCTCAACCCCTCACTGGTGTATGGGAAAAAAGACTGTCCATTGGGAAGGATGCGAAACTGATAAATCACCCCAGGAAGATGACGGGTAATTTGTTGAAAGCGATACTCTGCTTCACTGGGTTGGTGATGTACCGCGTCAGATTTTGAAGTGAGGGAGTGAATAGAGTCTGGTGTGGGTTGGAGGGGGGTAACATCCCGGAAAATTAACAGATGATAATCTGCCCAAAAATTGGCTATGGCCACATATTCCACCTCTCGCACTTCCTGGTCAGGGCGGATCAGGCAAACTTCATCGCACATTCGACCCTGTGCTAACCAGTTGTGCCAAGATTGGTCGAAGTCAAACCCGGGTGTGGTAAAATCTCTGAGGGTACATCCAATCAGGTCTTGAGGCAGTAACCCCAATAAGTCACAAGCGGCAGGGTTGGCATCGAGGTAGTAACCCCGGTCATCGATGATGAGCATAGCATCTAAGGCGGCAGCAAAGAGCGCTTGGAAGGGCTGATTGTCTTGAAGCAGAACGGGGTGAAGGGACCCAGAAGCTACTTCCTGGCGATCGCCCTCCGGGGACAACTGAAACTCAATTTGACGGGGTAAGATCATGGCATCAAAATTGTAAACGAGGATTAAGGCTGAACGGTGACAATCCGACGACTAAACGGGCAGGGCTGTTCAAATTATACCCACCAGAAGAAGACTCCGAACTCAGAAGGGAAAGCCCCTCTTGACAAGGGCGCTGGTCTGTTGGATATTCTTACTCCTACACCTGTTACGGCATGGACTGTGAAATCTGTGGTTTTCTATAGCCTCTACTCAACCCTGACCCCAAAAATTGTGAAACCCGATGCCTTTGAACGGATTGTCTTGTGTGATTTTGATGGGACCATTACCACGGAAGATACGTTCGTCAAGATGATGCAGGAGTTCACTCCCACACTGGCGCGAGAACTGCTGCCGGAAATCTATGCATTGCGCTTAACCCTGCGCGAGGGAGTGCGACACACCCTGGAATCGATTCCCTCGGACCGATATCCAGAGATTTTGGCCTTTATGGAGGGGGAACCGATTCGACCCGGGTTTGTGGAGTTTCTGGATTTTTTGGAAACCCAAGGGGTGCCGATCGCCATTGTTTCTGGCGGGTTGCGGGGAATGGTAGAAACGGTATTAGGCCCTTTGAAACACCGAGTTTTGGCGATTCATGCCATAGAAGTGGACCTCGGTGCCGAGTACCTGCGGGTGCATTCCGAGTTTGAAGCGGGGACGGAATTGGTGAATAAGGTTGAAGTGATGCGGCGATATTCGGCAGGGGAAACCGTAGCGATCGGGGATTCGGTGACGGATTTGAATTTGGGGATGCAGGCGCAGATGGTATTTGCGCGCGATCGCCTTGCCACCTATCTAGGCGAACGTCAAAAACCATATTTGGAGTGGCATGATTTTTTTGACCTGCGAGACACTCTCGATCGCCGGTGGAATTCTGTCTAAGTCTAACCTGAAGGGAGTCTCAATCATAAAGCGTGACTGTTGTGAGGAATTAGCACAAGAGTCACGCTTTATTTTTACCAGTATTGTTCAATTGTAACAACGAGATTTACTTGCTCTACGTTTGGTTTCTTCGTGCCAGTAGGCGGTGAGAATTTTAGGGTCCGGGGGGCCGATGAGACAGACGACTCGCAGACCCCGAAGAACATCAATGAACTTGGCATAAGGGGTTCTTTCCAAGCTGCGATCGTTCAGGGTATAAACCAACGCGCCTCGGCTGAAAGTCTTTTTGCCATAAGTTAACGCCACGGTAATCATGGCATTACTGATGGCCCTTTGCTGCTGCCTGCGTTCTAAATGATTGAGGTCTTTGCGACGATGGACCGCACCCAATAAACCGATCGCTTCGGTATTGGAATCGCCTTCAATCATAGCGGTGAGCTTTCTGTTCGCATCCATTTGTACCACTCCTGGTAATAATTGACTTCAGACCAGTCGAACAATAAATTCAGTTTCATGCACATAAAAAAATGAGTGTAACGAGGATTGAACGGGAGTTCCCCGGTTCAATCAGAACAATTGAGGGAAAACTAGATTTAGATTCGGGCCATTTTTAACCCGTGATCAGGTCAAGGAGACCTTAACCCGTTCCCAAAATTCTGGTGAAACAAGCGGCGATCGCCTAGGGGGTAGATGCCAATTTTTTGAGTTAAGAAAAGTTCACCAGCAACTTTTTCCTAAAATCATCCCTATCCCAAGAATGCCCGGGAGTTCCAACCCAATCGCAAATTAAGTCAGAATTCGTTGCAATTCTTAAAAAACCTGACCTTTATTTACAATCAAACCGGAGAGGGTAACTGTCTTTAAATTGACAAACTGTTCTCAAGAGTAAACGGACCCTGAGCGATTTCCCTTGTCGGCTATGCTTTTTATCATAAGCACCCCTGCCGTGACTCCCTCTTTTGCTAGGGACGGTTTGTTAATCGTCATAGACGCAAGGGGATGTTAAGAGGTTGCCACCCGGGGATTCCAACCCCCAGTTGTGACGAAAAAGCCCTGGGGGGTCAAGGAACAGCAGGCGATCGCCTCAGATTATGCCATTTCTAGAACTGGTCGCGATCGCCCGCTTGCAGGGGCATCCCATCCGCCCCAAACCCGGGACCCGGAACCGAGGAGAGCAATTGTAGGGTGGGCAATGCCCACCTCGATTCGGTGGGCATTGCCCACCCTACAATTTTTAATGCTTTTATCAACCGGATTTAGTATTATACGGAATTTCGCAAGACTCATAAGTCTATAAAAACGAGCCGCGTCAAGCGGTATTTGTAGGGGCGCAATGCTTGCGCCCCTACAATCCGTTTTTATAGACCTTTAAATACCGTATGGAGTATTAGACTGTTCTCCCCAAAAATGAACCTCCCCCTAAAATAAGGGGAGGTCGGGCAAATCAAAGATTAGAGACTGGAACGTTCAACCGAACTCGCCCCCCGGGTTTCAGCAGTTAGGCTACATGATAGGGAGAGGTCAACAGGTCTAAATGCTTGGTTAACAAGCTCAGGAACAGGCCGACATCGGTAACCACCCCGGTGGATTCAACAGAACCGCGATCGCTGAGTTTGGTAACCACTGCTGGATTAATATCCACACAGACCATCTTCACCCCAGCAGGCGTCATGTTGCCGACCCCAATCGAGTGCAACATGGTGGATAACATCAAAATCATCTCTGCCCCTTCCAGGAGTTTCGCATACTCTTCCTGGGCCTTAATTAAATCCATTTGAGTATCCGGCAACGGTCCATCATCTCGGATCGAACCGGCTAGGGCAAAGGGTACATTGTGCTTCACACATTCATAAAATATCCCGCTTTGGAGCGCACCTTGTTCTACCGCTTTGGCAATACTGCCATAGCGGCGAATAGTGTTAATCGTTTTCAGGTGGTGCCGATGTCCACCCCGGACAGCGACGCCCCGCTTCATGTCCACCCCGAGGGATGTTCCCATGAACGATTGTTCCATATCGTGAACGGCGATCGCATTGCCACCGAGCAATCCCTGCACATACCCTTCCCGAATCAACCGGGTCAAGTGTTCGCCACCGCCGGTATGAATCACCACAGGTCCGGCAGTCACCACCACCTTACCGCCGCGATCGCGAATTTGCCGTAATTCCCAGGCGACTTGTTCCACCACCAATTCCACCCGGCGCTCACTGGAGACGCCCGAAGACATAAAGCTGAATTCCTGGTTGCTGCGTTGTTCCCGCCCTCCCGTCTTCCGAACGGTGCGGATTCCAGCCACATCTACCACCACCGACTCACCGAGTTCCAAATCGCGCAGGAGCTTGCAGCGAGCCACCGGCCCTTGGGGAGTTTGCACCACGGCGATCGCCCCATCCATGCGATGATTCAGGATCCGGACCCATTCCCCGTTGATCCGCACTTCCGTGGGATAAATCGTGGTGACATAAAAATCATCCGGAGCCACCCCATTTTGTTGGACAGGTTCGAGTTTGGCATCCCGCTCATCTTGGGGCAAGTCTACGGCACCCAAGTCAATCAACTGGGCTAAAATCTCTTCCATGACGCCATGAGAAGGCGCTGAGACTTTCACCTCGGCAGTGGAGGTGCTCTGCCGTTGCTCTCCCAAGTTAAAATTCAAGACTTGGAAACTGCCGCCACCTTCGACGATCGCATCCAGGGTCCGGTTGATTAATCCTGTATCGAGCAGATGTCCTTCTAAGCGAATCGTCCGACTTTCGACGGGTTCGTTGGCATGGATATCCTCCATCACAGGTTCTGTGGTTCGCAGGGTCAGACATTTGGCTGCACCGCCTGCTTTCAAGAATTCGCTGAGGGTGGTTTCAAATACCTCAAATCCGACCGCTTTGAGCCGTTGTTTCAGGTCATCGCTGACCTTGTTCATGATTACTTTGTCCTCAACATTGACCGCATTGCAGGCAAAGTTTACGGCGTCTGCTTCTCCAATGGCAATCCGTTTTTCTGGGGGAACGCGCATTTCGATGATGCGGTTGGAGTAAAAGTCAAATGCGGGAGGATAATACAGTAAGTAGCCGCGATTGAGGGGACAGAAGCAGGTATCCAGGTGATAGAACCGTTCATCGGCTAATTGCAACGAGATGACTTCGATATCTAACCACTTGGCAATATAGGAGTGGGAGTCGAGTTCAGAACGGAAACCGTATCCTGCCCACAGCCACCGTCCTTCGCGATCGAGCAGTGCATCTCCGGCTCCTTCAAAGGGTAAATCTTTCGGGAGTTCGTAGACGGTGTACCCTTGGGCTTCAAACCACTGTTTGAAATAGGGTTCTTCCCCTTGGCGTTCTTTGTGGAAGAATCGACTGAGGACGACTTTTTTGCCCAAAACTAATCCGGCGTTGGCGGTAAACACCATATCGGGCCAACCGGGTTGGGGATCGACGAGTTCGACTAGGGCGTGTTCTTTGATGATGTGGAAGAGTTTGTGCCACTGCTCCGTGGCGCGATCGCGAGAAGATTTGTGGATGTTGCCCTCCATCCAGGGATTAATCACATAATCCACGTCATAGTGGTTGGGGGGACACATCAGGATACGAGTCTCAGAATTCATAATTTGCGTTATATTCGGTAAGTAATGTTACAGATTTGGGATTCAGTGATTTCTGTAGCAGCAAGACAAAACCCCTCCTTTTCTACATAAAAAGGAGGTTTTTTCAGAACGAATTCGTCTGAACTATGTCATAACAGCCAATTCTTTATCCTATCACAGGATAGTAATAAGTTTTTGAGGTCAAAAAAATAGTCTCTTTTAACTTACATCTTGCACCTATTGCAACAACCGGCGGGGGTTCAAACCCCCGCCTAACAGAATCAAGTCGGTTGAAACCGACTGAAAACAACACTGGATAAGATTTGCAGTCGGTTTTTAACCGAATGCAAGCTATGAGGCCGCCAATCGATTTATCCCCTATAGGTGTTGAGCATGGTGCAAGATCTCAGTTTTAACGGGAAGGTTGATTCTCTGCTATCTCTGGGGAAGCGGGTTGGGTCAAGTCTTTTATGAAGGGGTTGTTCTGGGAAGGGAGAACGGCGAAACTGTAGTGCAATGGAAGGCTGGAGGGGATGGGTTCAAGGGCGATCGCACCCTCGGTCTCGGCAGGGACAGCCACCGCACCGATCGCCTCTGAATGGCGGATTGAGTTGAGAAAAAAAAACCCCCCTAGCCGAAGCTAGAGGGTTCGTCAATCAGGGTGCATCTATAGTAGTAAATTCTAGTTATGGGGGGTTTATCCGGAAAATAGTGCAAGTTTTTTTTGAGGGAGGTCAGTAGTCGCCTGAAGGGAAGGCGATCGCCTGAGAACTGGATGGACTATTCTCCCCAAAAACCCGTATTTGCCCTTGACCCGTCGTTTGTTCTGAGACTTTTACACCGAAAAATCTCACCGGGGATTGGACGACTCGGAGGCAAAAAAAAATCCCCTAGCTTTGGGCCAGGGGGACTCTCAATCAGGGTGCATCCAATTCGTTATTTCCACCCCGGACTGTAGGCATCCGGGAAAGGGTTAAAATATAGAAACAGCCTATCTTCCCCTGGGTCAAGAATCCGCCATTGACGGGATAATTTTTGCCTAGTTTTTGCGGGAGGCGATCGCATTTTGCCTGGAGATTTCCCCGATGTCCCCCCCTTGACAGCACCTCTGGATTGGGGTATCTTGTGTTTTTAGCGTGCATTCTCATCAGTACAATTATCAAACTGTCGCGAGTTCCATCGCGATGAGTGCCTACATCTACACCCGCAGATTACAGACTGGGTAACTGTCCTGCGCGGATGGCACAGGGAAAACATTGAGGCATCTACAAAAAACAACCGAGGGGATTTAGCTCACGTCAGAGGGCAACAATCTCTGGGTTTTGATTTTATTCTCTCTGGAGAGCGAAATTTTCGAGGAATCTTGGCACAAGTTTGATGCGGAGTAGGATTTTTCAGGCTGGTCCTATATCTCCATAAGGAATTTAGTGTGGAGAGACTCATTCCAAGCACCATGACAAGTCTTGAGTTCAAGTACCCAAGACTGAGATAGAAAACGATTAAGGCGAGTTCCCGAATGCATCGATAGATGTGGGCGCGATTGCCTCGGGGTGGCATTTGCACAAATAGGTTGAGAGTTGGGGCAGAATTTATCAAGCCAATGTTGATGATTCCGTTTATTGTGCAAAATCTGAATGCGATCGGCCAGAGTGATGATGGATTAATTAATCCATCGGTGATTTCGACGCTGTGGGCATTTTTAAGGGCGATCGCCTGTAACCTGTTCAAAAACCGATACCCGACCGCCTGGGTAGCCCGCGCAGGCGGGCTTAGTCCGTATAGCCCCACCCTTCAGGGTGTAGGTTCTGACAGACCCATGCTTGTAGCCCGCGCAGGCGGGCTTAGTCCGTATAGCCCCACCCTTCAGGGTGTAGGTTCTTACAGACCTCTACAGCCCGGGGACCTCGGTGGTTCTAGCCTGTCTCCATTCCGGATCCAGGGGCAATTGAGCCGAATAGATCTCTCAGTTGCACCCTGGTTTCCTCCTAGTCTTTGGACTAGGGGGATTTTTCTGCGTTTTGAACCCCCTCAACCCGGATCACTGGGGCCAACCCAATCTTTTCCCCTTGCTCTTTTTTTACCAAAAAATACCCCGATGAAGCCTCGACTCTCTGGCAGTCGCCGAAGTGAGTGGAGGTTTCAGCGCGCTATTTTGGCCCCTTTCTCCTGCATAAAATTATGGAGTGCTGTGCCTGATCCAGCGACAAAGCAAACACCTAATTACGCATTATTTTCCTTTTTAAAGGAAAATTTTAGGAGGAACATAATTTTTTTTGAGGGCAAAAAAAATAGTTTTTTTTCAGTGTGAGCCCCAATTTATTAACCGCCTGAACTAGCAGAAAAACAAGGGTTTCAGGCCATAAACTGGTTTGGATTTAACGAAGCTCGATTTTCCTGAAACCCACGAAATTTTGGTGTAAGTAACAGTGGTTTTTGGGGTCTGGGCCTCGGGATTTATTCCCTTTTCATTTTCACGAAATATTATCGGCCCTACCGTCAGTATTCAAGAGTTTTAGGGATTACCATCACCAGGAAGAAATATGTCTGCAAATAACGCCCACATCAAACGCTTGTTGGCAACGAAACAATGTCAAGGTGGGGACCTCCGAGATGCCCACTTAACTCGGCTCAATCTCAGTGGAGCCGACTTGAGCGGTGTCAAGTTGATGTTTGCCAACCTCAACGGCACCAATCTGAGTAATGCCAACTTAAGTGGAGCCGAACTCAGTTTTGCAAATTTCGTGGCCGCTGACCTGATTAGTAGCGACTTGAGTGGGGTTGATGCTAAAGGCGTCAACTTCCTCGATGCCAAGCTGAATCACGCCCAACTCGGCGGTGCCGATTTAGTATTTGCCAATTTAGTCAATACCAACCTAGAAGAAGCCAACCTCAGTGGGGCTTCTCTCGAAGGGGCGAATTTAATCGGTGCAAATCTCAATAACACTCAGATGAATGGGATTAACCTCTCCGGGGCCAATCTCGGCCATGCTCAAATCCGCAACGCCAATTTATCCAATGCAGACTTGAGTAATGCCCGGTTAGTGGAGGCGGACCTGAGTGATGCTAACCTCTCCGGGGTGAATTTGAGAAACGCTAATTTATTAAATGCCAACCTCAATGGTGCGAATCTCACCGGCGCTGATTTGACTGGGGCGAATCTCTCTCAGGCAAAGCTCGATGGTGCGATCGGGCTGTACCAGGACAATCTGGTAGGAATGCGCCCGCCCGATCGCCCTCCTGCTACATCCCACAATCATCCCAATATGTCTTACGTCAGCGTTCTCCAAACCAATTCCCTGCACTCGTCATCCAATCATCTCGGTCTCCCTCGTCCGGGGTTGCCGTCTTAATGAACATCAGCAACAGTCTAGCCCAGTCATAATACTGGACTAGACTGTTTATGATGGGTCTCATCCCTGGACAAGATGCCTGGAGATTTCCCTGTTCTTGAGCGATCGCACCCCCTCCAGTAAGGCAATGCATTCCCTTCCTCATCTGTATGACCATCGGTCCGTTCCCTGCCGACAGCTACAGTTTTTCATCGGGTCATCTACTCCGTGCGATCGCCGCTCAACCTTACCGTCCACTCCCACGATGGGGAGCTATTTCTTGACCCGACTCTAGTCTTGCTGATAATACCTCGGTGTTGAACTCGGAACGCGACAGCTCTAAACTGTGAGATTCACGCCCAGAGAAGTTTGCTGCCAAACCCAATAAGAACAGGCTACAGAAAATAATCGAAAAGTAGCTACGCATATCCAAGATCCGTTTCAGAGCTTCTATTACCCCTTACAAAATCTCGGATTTCTATCAGTTTAAATAGTCAACAAAAATAATTATTCGTTACTGATTTGGTCTGGATTTTTTTATATCTTTGAAAGAAAATTGCCTGATTTCAAAGGCTTAATATATCGGGCCTGCCCCTATGACTATCAAAGTAGGGTGGGCATTGCCCACCGTAAATACGGTGGGCAATGCCCACCCTACAATTGCTATATTAAGGTAGACTCAATCTCACCCTAAAATTGCTTGAATAGCGGAGATTTCCATTCATTTTTCAGTTAATTTTTCAGGGGAATCATTCCTGCTTTTGTAGCCATCAAGGGGTAAAAAAAATCCAATAAAAAACACCGCGTTAAAAAATCCCTCATCGAGTCAGGGTTGCCATCTCGTTTGAAAAATGCTAAACTGGAAACAGGCTTTTTTTAAAAAAAAATTAAGGAGCGCTCACGACGCCCCCTAAAAATATCCCGACATCCGGGATTCTCCAACCTAAATTTTCGGTCTATTTGCCGCCATAGTAGAAAGCGATTTCTTTCTCTTTTAAAGGCGCAAAGTCAGCCTGAGTCAGCATCTGGTTGAGTTCATCTTGAGGGATATGTTTCGCCCCAATCCGCACAATGCGCGATCGCATGGTATTGGACACGCCACTGCGCTGCCGTCCCGCCTCTAATCCCATCACCTGATTGTAAAGGTTAAGTTTAGCCTCGGGAATGGGAGACCCATCAAAATCAATTCCCTTGGCGATCGCCACATCGATCGCATCTGCGCCGGTGGTACTTTCCGCAACTGGCTTGTTTTCGCTCGTCATAAACACTCTTGGCCGAAAGATTACCCCAGCATTCTACCGTCGTTATGTCCCTTCGCCATATATCCCCAAGACTTACCGGGAAAGAGACTGAATAAAATCAAACACTTGATGAGCCAATTTCAACTTACTACAACAGGCGATCGCCTGTTGTCGTCCCGTGGCATCAATCACCACCGCCTGATTACTATCACTCCCAAACCCCGCAAAAGGACGATCAATCGGATTCGCCACGATCGCATCTAACTTCTTCCTGCGCAACTTCTCAATTGCTGGCGTGACAATCTCCCCCGTTTGCGCCGCAAACCCAATTAATCGCTGATGGGATTGCTTGCATTCCCCCAATTGTGCGATAATATCCGGCACCGATTCCAACGGCAAACTCTCCGGCAGCGCTTGCTTCGGTAACTTGTGCGAATGAAACTGCACCGGCCTAACATCCGCCACCGCTGCCGCCATCACCGTAATATCCGCCTGGGGAAAATAGTCTAGCATCGCCTGCTGCATTTCTTCAGCCCGAGTCACCGCCACAATCCGAGCACCAGGTATCAACTCCTGAAACCCCGGGGACATCGCCCCTCCCACAAACGTCACCTCAGCGCCACGATGGAGTGCACAGCGTGCTAAAGCAATACCCATTTTACCTGTGGCGGGATTGCCGATAAACCGAACCGGATCAAAATGCTCCCGGGTACTTCCGGCACCAATTAACACCCGCTTACCGGCTAAATCCTGCTTTCCCTGGGTATGCAAGACCGATTCGACATGGGCTAAAATTCGCTCGGGTTCCGCCAT
This sequence comes from Oscillatoria sp., assembly GCA_011390515.1. Lineage (GTDB taxonomy): Bacteria > Cyanobacteriota > Cyanobacteriia > Cyanobacteriales > Laspinemataceae > Laspinema. Next base: position 20,016 of record JAABSJ010000020.1, on the reverse strand, counting down.
CCGCCCAGTTCCGACGCGATCGCAAGCCAGCAGTCCCGAACCCGGTTCAATCCCGTGAAATCGCGACCCCTGAACCACCTGTTCCCAATTGCGTTGAGTCACTGCCTGATTCCACATTTCCGTATTCATCGCCGGGGCCAGCAAAATCGGACAAGTAGAAGCCAGAACCGTATTGGTGAGCAGATTATCCGCCATTCCCGTTGCCAACTTCGCCAAGGTATTTGCCGTCAGGGGGGCAATCACCAAAACCTCCGCCCATTCCCCCAGTTCAATATGTAACGGTCGTCCATGGACGGGTTGCCAGAAATTGGCATCGGTATAGGCGGGATGACGAGACAGGGTGCTCACCGTCAAGGGGGTAATAAATTCCTGGGCACCACGAGTCAGAATCGCCTGGACTTGTGCCCCCGCTTTCCCTAGGGTTGAGATGGCATCACAAACTTTATAGGCGGCTATTCCCCCGGTGATGCCCAGCAGAATCCGTCTATTTTCAAAAGAGGAAGGCACGAGGAGGTTTCCCCCCTGGATGCCTGTCCGGTTAACGTCCTCACTCATGGTTGAGACTGAGCCTTAAGCGGTTACCCTTCATCGTAAGGTTGCAAGTCCAACAAATAGATGTAAGGTTCAACGAGTTCTGGACGACGAAAGGCGATCGCGCGTAGCAGATGCCAATCATTCAAGCCCTCAAACGGATCGGTATAATCATCTAGTTCAAGACGGATAGCGAGTTGCTCGATATCAGCCTCCGTCATCGAAGTAATATCCCGAGTGGAAATGGTCGTCGCTCCCATCGTTCGCCCCTCCATTATGTATGAGCACTTGGATCTAGCAAAACAAGTCCGCTACAAGAGTAGATTGTACTCTAATTGACCGGGTTGTGACCTAAATCTTAAGGCTTATTAATATTACTTTCTACTGAGGTCGGAAAAATTTCCTCAAAAATTTCCTCAATAAAGCGTTGCATCACCTCCATTTGTTCCGGCAAAATGGAGTGACCCATTCTCCATTCCCGATATTGCACCGCCACCCCCAAGGCTTGGAAGACTGACCGCGCCTGATGAGCAGCGCTCAGGGGAACCACAGGGTCCTCGGTGCCATGCATGATTAAGGTGGGGGGGAGGCGATCGCCCATCGGTTGGGGTTCGCAATGCAGGTAACCACTCATAGAGACTAAACCGGCTAAGGGTAACCGCAGTCCCACATCTAAAGTCATCGCCCCACCTTGGGAAAACCCGCTTAACACGGTTCTTTCCAGGGGAACGCCGGTACTCCCTTCGAGCGATCGCAACCAACTTGTCAATATTTCCTGACTTTCCGGTAACTTCTGATAATCGGGACTGTTCAGGTCATACCACATTCGGCCCTCCCGAACCTGGGGATGGGGAAACGGCGCATCGGCAAACAGAAACAGGAAGTCGGGGAAATTGAGCAGGGAGGCTAAGGGAGCTAAATCCCGGCTATTAGCACCCCATCCGTGGAGCATGACAATAATACCGATCGGGGGTTTGTCGCTAGTTGGGGGAATGGCGATCGCTTCTAAAGACAAGGGGTTGGTTCCTTCCATTTAAATATTTTGCACCCTCTATCTTAATATCCCCGAGGTCCGGCGGGGGTCCGGCGGGGGTCCGGCGGGGGTCCGACGGGGGTCCGACGGGGGTCCGACGGGGGATAAATCCCCCGCCTCATAGCTCAAGTCGGATAAATCCGACTAAAAACACCACGGGATAAGACTCTCAGGTCCGGCGGGGGTCCGACGGGGGATAAATCCCCCGCCTCATAGCTCAAGTCGGATAAATCCGACTAAAAACACCACGGGATAAGACTCTGAGTCGGTTTCAACCGACTTTAGCTATTAGGCGGGGTTAAAACCCCCGCCGGTAGGGGCTTGAGGGAGAGTAGCCCCCATCGGGCCTCTTGCGGAATTCAGCATTCTCAGGAATAATAAATGAAACAAGGCTCGGTTTTCCTACAATCTTATGGTCCGGGTTTATGCCAACCTCTAACTCCCACTCCTGTACTCCGGGAATCCGCCGATTTGCAGTCGCCCTGTTTTGTCTTGGGGGGATTGCTACCACGGGTCCCAGTTATGCCCAAATCATTCCGGATACGACTCTGCCGATTAATTCTGTCGTCACCCCCAATGGAGCCATCTTAACCATTGATGGGGGGACCGCATCCGGCAGCAATTTATTTCATAGTTTTGAGCAGTTTAATCTCCCCACGGGTGGGACTGCTTTGTTTAATAATGCCCTAGAAATTCAAAATATCTTCACCCGAATTACGGGGGGTGGCAGTTCCACCATTGATGGGTTGATTCAAGGGAATGGTATCGCCAATCTGTTTTTACTCAATCCCAATGGCATCATTTTTGGGCCCAATGCCACCCTGAATCTGGGGGGGTCGTTTGTGGCGAGTACGGCGAATGGGTTTACTTTTGCGGATGGGAGTGAGTTTCGGGGGACGGGAGGACAGGTTCAGACCCCCCTGCTATCGGTGACAGTGCCGGTGGGATTGCAATATGGCAGCAACTCCCGGGGAATTGAGGTGCAGGGGTCGAACTTGGCGGTGCAACCGGGTCAAACTTTGGGATTGGCAGGGTCGGAGGTGGCGATCGCCTCGGGACAGTTGCGAGCACTCGGGGGTCTGGTGGCGTTAAATGCCGTGGGGTCGCAAGGGGTGACTGCCTTGAATTTCGAGAATGCCAGAGTGACGTTGCACCAGACTCCCACCGGGGAAACTGCGAATCCAAGGGGGGATATTTCTCTGAGCAATAATAGTGTGCTCTCGGTGATTAGCAATGATGGGGGGGAGATTTCCCTCCAGGGACGCAATATTCAGCTATCTGGAGGAAGTCGAATCATCGCCGGGATTCAGACTGAGCAAGGGGGACCGAATGCCCAAGGGGGAGCGATTACTCTGGATGCTACGGGTGCGATTACCCTCACCGAACAGAGTGCGATCGGTAACCAAGTCGGATTTAATGCCACGGGAAATGGCGGAAATGTCACCGTCAGGGGACAATCTCTCTCCCTGAGTGAGGGGTCGCAACTGAGTGCGATCGTCAAAAATGGCGGGGGAAATGCGGGTCAGGTGGTGATTCAAGTGGCGGAGGGATTAACCCTGACGGGGACAGGGACGGGCATTTTTAGTCTAGTAGAATTGGGGTCGGGATTCCGTGAACGCAGAAGAGGAGAGGGGAACAGTGGAGGAATCGAGATCCAAGCGGGAACGGTGGCTTTAAGCAATGGCGCACAACTCCAGTCGATCACCCAAAATGATGGAAATGCAGGACGGGTTGTTATTCGCACAACGGACGGGGTAAGTCTTTCCGGCGCAGGGACGGCGATTTTTAATACGGTGTATCCGGGGGGAGTGGGCAATAGTGAGGGGGTTGAAATTGAAGGGCGATCGCTCGTTCTGAGTGATGGGGGTCAAGTGATTTCCCAAACCCAGGGAACTGGCAATGCCGGTCAAATTATCCTGAATGTGAGAGAGGGAGTTTCCCTGACGGGCAGCAATACCAGTATTTTTAACAATAGTGCCGGGAACGGAAACAGCGCGGGGATTGAAATGAATACGGGAACCCTGTCCATGACTGGGGGCGCACAAATCCAGGCAGTGGCCTCGGGATTGGGAAATGCTGGTCCTGTCAAGATTAACGCCAATGATGCTGTTACCCTGGATGGGGTGAGAACGGGGATTTTGAGTACCGTTGCCTCTAGGGTGAATCAGGGAAATAGTGGGGGCATTGACATTCAGGGGCGATCGCTCTTGATGAGTGAGGGCGCTCAATTGGTGGCGGCGACCTTTGGCAGGGGAAATGCCGGTGCCGTTTCGATCCAAGTGCGAGAAGATATTACCCTGACGGGCGCAGATACCGTAATTTTTAGTAGTGTCGGGTTAATACAGAGTTCTCCCTTTTCCTTTATTAGCACAGTTCCCCCGATCGCCCCGGGAAGAAGTAGCGGGGGAGTTCAGATGACGGGGCGATCGCTGTTGATGAGTGAAGGCGCACAAATTGTCGGCAGTACCTTCGATTCGCAACCGGGTAATGCAGGCAATATTCAGATCCAAATGGCGGAACGCATTTTGATCGAGGGCAATGACACCCAGCGCAATCCCATCCCATCTGCACCGATTGTCGCTGTTACTCCGGTAATTCCACTGAGTCTGGTCGAAGATCTGTCCGTCGTAGTCATTGACCCAACCCCGACCCCGACTCCGACCCCGGGGGAACCGACTCCTCCGACTCCTCCGACTCCTCCGACTCCCCCGCCCCCGTCCAATATAAGTGAGGAAGGCGCGACGACCGGAATTTTTACCACCGTAGAAACCAATGCTCAGGGCAATGCAGGAAGTATTAATCTCCAATCCAGGACTTTAGAAGTGAGCCAAGGTGCTCAAATCCAAACCCTGACCCGAGGGCGAGGGAATTCTGGAGATATCCAGATTCAAGTTTCCAATGCGGTGTTCACTGGGGTGAATACCTTGGGAGATTTTAGTGGGTTGGCGAGTACGGTGGAGGCGCGTGGAGTCGGCAATGCCGGAGATATCCAGATTAATGCGGATACTCTTTCTGTGACTGGGGGTGCGGGGATTCAGGCCCTCACCCGAGGAACCGGAGACTCTGGTGAGATTCGCCTAAATGTCACCCAGGGAATAAACGTGAGTGGGAGAAGTCCCGATGGAAGTTTTACCTCCGGGATATTTAGTAGTACGGAGGAGGCAGCGGAGGGTTCTGGGGGTGGGTTAACCATCGCTACGGACCGATTACAGGTATCCGATGGGGCCCTGTTGAGTGCGCGCTCAACCACGCGGTTTCCCAGTGGTGAGATTGAGGTGAGTGCGAATCGAATTGACCTGAGCAATGAGAGCCAAATTGTCACCAGTGCGACGGGGGAGGGTGCGGCAGGGAGTATCACCTTAACCGCAGGGGAACGGTTGACTTTGACCGATCGCGCGGTGTTATCCTCGGAGACGGCCAGTGGCGATCAAGGCAATATTACCCTGCGATCGCCAGACTTGATTTTAAGAAATAATAGTCAAATTACCACCAATGCCACGGGGACAGGAACCGGGGGAAATATTATCCTCAATACGGATAATATTGTGGCCATTAATAATAGTAACATCAGCGCCAATTCTGAACAAGCATCCGGCGGTCAAGTTATTATTAATACCCAAGGACTTTTTGGTGCCCAGGCGCGCCGCATTGGCAGTCCTAACACCAGTGATATTACTGCAACTTCTGCTCAGGGTCCGCAATTTGATGGCATTGTTGAAGTGAATAGACCGGAAGTAGACCCGACATCGGGGTTAGTGGATTTACCGGAAAATCTGGTGGATCTGAGGAATGTTGTAGTCCAGAATTGTGCCGACCCGAATGCGCCTCAAAGTAGTTTTGTGGTGACAGGCAGAGGGGGTTTACCTCCGAGTCCAAATGATGCGATCGCCCCGGAGTCTCCCTTAGTTGATTTAGGTCATTCTGACCCTGCAACTGGTGAAAACTCCAGGGAAGGATTGCCACGCCAATGGAGTGCAACAAGAAGCAATTCGGGGGAAATTTACGCGGAATTGGTAGAAGCGCGGGGTTGGTCTCGGGATAATCAAGGTAAAATCAAGCTACTGGCACCGGTGCCCAGCGGAGAAATGCAGCAACCGTTTGGGATTGTACCGCCCCAGTGTAACCCATGAAACAGAGGCATTGAAATCAACGATGAGAAGGCGCGATCGCCAGAATGTTTTCAGTCAGATCAGGCAAAGTTTCTGCTTTAGTTTATCTGCTTTTAAGTATAGCAAAAGAGCGGTGCAATTAGTTTGGAAAACTAGCCCAATTTTAACAGCAATTGTAGGCATTTTCACCGGAATTACGGGATTGTTACCGGCAGGAATTGCCTATCTGGGTAAGTTAATTATCGATAGCGTGGTGACGGCAGCGAGTACCGGGACGGGTCCCGAAACGGCGTTGATGTATGTGGGATTTGAGGCGATCGCTGTGATGATGTTGACCCTCTGTCAGCGCGGGTTGAGTGTTTGTCAATCCCTGTTGCGCGTCCTTTTGGGACAAACGGTTAATGAATTAATCTTAGAAAAAGCGCTGACCCTTTCTTTGTCACATTTTGAAGATTCTGAAGTGTATGACAAAATGACTCGGGCCCGACGAGAGGCATCGAGTCGTCCCTTGAGTTTTGTGAATCGCACTTTTGGGTTAGTGCAAGAAAGTTTGGGATTGGTGGCGTATGGAGGATTGTTGTTACAGTTTTCCGGATGGGTGGTTGTCGTCCTGGCGATCGCTGCGATTCCGCCGTTTTTAGCAGAAACCAAATTTGCTGGTGCCGCTTTTCGGGTTTTTAAAAGGCGATCGCCAGAAACCCGGGAACAAATTTATTTGGAAACCCTGATTGCGCGGGAAGATTACGCCAAAGAGGTACAACTGTATCAACTCGGACCCGTGTTTCTGAATCGATATCGGAATATCTTTCACCGCTTGTATCAGGAAGACCGAAATTTGACCCTGCGGCGAGGATTTTGGGGATATGTGTTGGGGTTACTGAGTAGCTTGGCATTTTATGGAACCTACGCCTGGATTGCGATCGCTGCCATTTCTGGAAACATCACCCTGGGAGATATGACCATGTATTTAATGGTATTTCGCCAGGGACAATCCAGCTTTTCTGCAACCTTGAGTGCGATCGGGGGAATGTATGAAGATAACCTGTATTTGTCCAACTTGTATGAATTTTTAGAACAAGAGATACCCCAGGCAGAAGGAAGCGCCAACCGAGGACCCATTCCCCAAGATGGCGTGCGATTCCAGAACGTTTCCTTTACCTATCCCGACGCCACCCAACCCGCCTTAACGGACATCACCTTTCATTTAAAACCCGGAGAAAAACTCGCCTTAGTCGGCAAAAATGGGTCGGGAAAAACCACCTTAATCAAATTGCTCACCCGCCTCTACGAACCCTCATCCGGTCAAATTCTCCTCGATGGATTAGACTTGCGCGAATGGGATATCAACCACTTACGACAACGCATCGGCGTCATTTTCCAAGATTTTGTCCGCTATCAGTTCCTCGTCGGCGAGAATATTGGCGTCGGCGATGTAGATAGTTTAGAAGACGAAACCCGTTGGAAAACTGCTGCCGAAAAAGGCATGGCGGAACCCTTCATTGCCACCTTACCCCAGGGATTTTATACCCAACTCGGACGCTGGTTTAAATCCGGAACCGAACTCTCCGGAGGACAATGGCAAAAAATCGGCCTCTCCCGGGCTTTTATGCGAATCAAAGCTGATATTTTAGTCCTGGATGAACCGACATCGGCAATGGATGCGGAAGCCGAATTTGAAATTTTTGAACGGTTTCGGCGCTTGACAAAAGACCGCATGGTTTTATTAATTTCTCATCGGTTCTCCACGGTTCGCATGGCGGATACAATTATCGTATTAGAAGCAGGTAAACTGATAGAAAGCGGCACTCATGATGAGTTGATGCAGGCAGAAGGACGCTATGCCAAATTATTTACTCTCCAAGCTGCGGGATATCAGTAATTGGAGAATAGAGAAGCACAAAAATAGCAATATTTTTAGCAGTTTGTTATCCAGAATTTCAAGCTCTATGGCAGAAGTGCAACGGGAGACAAGTTCTGATTTTCACTCTCTAATTCAGGGGGAATTCCATTGGGGAAATCTTCCGCGATCGCCTCTTCTAAGCGTTGAATGCGGTTATCGGGATTGGGGTGTGTACTCAAAAATTCTGGGGAGGGTGAACCCGATTGTGCGTCACCAAGGATTTCCATGACTTCAATCATGCCTCTGGGGTCATAACCCGCTTCTGCCATGAACTGCACCCCGAGGCGATCGCTTTCTAGTTCCGCCTCGCGTCCATATTGCAAAGCAATCATTTCATTAGCAACTCGGGCGATCGCCGCAGTTTGTCTCCCCCGTCCTTGTTCGTCGGTAGTGGCAACTCCCACTGCTGTGACTAGGGTAGAACCCAGTTCCCGTTTTGCTAAATGTTCGGCACCATGTCGCGCCACTACATGACCAATTTCATGACCTAAAATTCCCGCCAGTTGCGATTGGGAATTCAACCGTTGCAGTAACCCATTGGTAATAAAAATTTGCCCGCCTGGGAGTGCAAAAGCATTCACCGTTTCTGAATCCTGAAGCACATGAAATTCAAAGGGATATTCCGATTGCGAAACCACCGATTGCTGGACAATTCTCTGACCCACGCGCTCAACCGCATCCTGAACTGATTCATCTGGGTATAAACCTCCAAATTGTTGGGCCAATTGTCCTCGGGTTTGTAATCCGAGTTGCACCTCTTCCGTGGGAGATAAGCGGATGCGTTGCTGTTCTCCAGTAATCGGGTTTTCCACTTGGGTTGTACAGTAACTCAAGACCCCCACTAGCCCAATAATAAATCCAATTAATAGCCGAAATAGTTGTCGCGTCACCGATGTTTCCAAACTCTATAATTGGGAAAATAACAGATTTATTTTATGGCGTCACTCTATCTGGAGGTGAATTATAGGTTGAGTTGACCGCATCTTTAGATAGATTTTCTCCCACAAAAAAACCCCCGAGTTTACCTCCGGGGGTTGAGAGAACCGCAGCATTGTAGTTAGGCGGTTTTGAAAAAGCGAATGATTTCTCGAACATGATCCAGGAATTGTCCATCGGTGGTTAATTGAGCGATCGCATTCTGTGCCTCTTTCTTCAGTGCATCATGTTCCGCCTGATTCGTTGAACGCAAGGTTTCCATCGAGGAGGCAATTTGACTTAAATCTTGGCGTAATGCCGCCGCTTGCCGGTTTTTATTGGAGGCCCAGGAATCCGCTTTATTTTCATCTAAACTATCAGAGATATATTGAATTTGCTCCTCTAAAATTAAGACGCGATCGCGCAATTCTAAGACATCTTCCCGGGGATATTTAAACTCACGGCGAATCATACTTAACCGCGTGGCAATATATTCATAAGCTCGAATTACCGGACGTAACCCGGTTAACAACAATGCCGCCACGGAACTGATATATCCCACCGCACTAATTCCGGTGGCGGCTAACCCATATAAAACTAAAGCAGAAATGATATGTAGGGCGATGGCAATCCATAAAGAGCGTTTGGCAATCCCCTGAACATATCCCAACTGCTTGGCTTCAATCGGGATATTTTTTTCCTGGGATTGTTCCGCATCGGCGACGACTTCCTTCGCTTGAAAATAAATATTCCAAGGGACCGTCACAATCACCACTAACCATAAGAAACTGGCCCCGCCAATCACCCAATCTAAAAAATTGCCCGCAGGGATATTTAACCAATTTAAAATCCCAAATGCCAACAGTAAAATGACCACCAACCCGAGGGAAAATCCACCGAAAAAGTTAAATCTCATAAAACTCCGGCTTTGTTTGTGTCGATTGCCTCTAGTATGGCTACAATTTGCTCCCAATTTTCTAGTAGACTGTGACAGTCTACAAATTGGCATAAGACCCAAGCACCCGACGAAAAATTAGAACTGGCGTTCAACTTTGAGGGGTTCCTGATGAGTTAGGGTGGGGAGGCGATCGCTTAAATCTAGCCAAGGTTGCAATTGACCCGCCTGAAAGGTGCGACTCATCACCACATAAATTGAGGTTTGGTCTCCCCCCATTCCCACAGATTGAACATTCCGCCAAGACTCGGCTATTAATTCATCCGTAATCTGCCATTTTCCATCTTCCCACTGCAAGCGCCGGATAAATTTAAACGGGGCTTTTTCCTTTCCGGTAATCAGCATTTTTTGCAACAATTTCCGAATAAAATTAGGAAAAAATCGGCCTGCCGTGAGCATCACCACTCGCAAAATTAACAAATTCAGCGGGTTCATTTGCTTTTGCTTGGCCCAACCCAATTGACCTTGAATCAAAATTTCATCAGTTTCAATTTGATAGTCATAGCGGTCAATTAAATGCCCCACTGCATTTTTTATCCGGTGTCTCTGGGAGACTTGAAGAGAAAACTGGGTGTCGGAGGCGACCAGCTTGCCCTCTCGAAATACCTTAAAAACTCCCCCTTTGTTTAAAGCCAAATATAGCTCAGTTTTGTCTCTGCGGTCTATCAATAGTTGTGCTTCTTTTAACCAAAGTTGTCCCGAAGGACGAGGCGGCAAAGTAGGGCGATTTTTTACAAAGTCTCGCCATGCTAATAAATAACTCCAAGTATGATGGCCAATAATATGGTCATCAGCATAACAGGGAACTAAACCGGCTGCTATGCCCTTTAAAAATAAGTCATTAATGGCTAACGCTTCCGGCATCCATTTTCCCACCCATTCAAACCCATGCGGGAAAAAATTATAAGTATTCCGACTCGCATATTCTCCCCCATAAGACCCATCAGGATGGATAAATTGAGTGGCGAGTTCTACGGCTTTTATCAAGGATTCTTTCAGACGCGGGTCAGGGGAGAGTTCATAAAGTCGAGCTAAACAAGCAATGGTCAGGGTATGATAACCGGGGTCGCAGCCTTCATATTCCTGGAACCACCCTTCGGAACTTTGCCAGGATAAAACCCGTTCGATTCGTTCAGTTTTAGCCCGGTCCCAACGGTTGGTTTCTAACAGACGAGATAGCAGGTCTAAACATAAGGCAATTAACGCCTGATGGTTGCTGAGTTGACCACTTTCGTGATGATTAGCTAACCCCGTAGCGCGATGTTCAAAAAATTTCAGGAGTTCAAAATTGTTCAGATTCAGGAGAGTGTAACTTTCCAAACAAGCCAACAGGGAAAAAGCCGCAGCACCACTGGCCCTTTCGTAGGGAAAATAATCATCACAAGATCCATCCGGATGCGCCGAATGAGCAGCATAAAGGATTCCCGCTTCGACCCAATCCCGGAGTGCGGTTTGCTGATAAAATGGGTTATCGGGTAAGTTTGTTTGGTAGGCTAAAGCCAGGGGCCACACAAATTCCTGAGCCATTCCACTGGGAAAATCTATAATTTTATAATGCCAGAAATTGCGGTCAAAACAGCCATAAGTGGGACTATGGGGGTTGCGATCGCATAGGGTCAGGATTTTAGGAATTTGGGCGATCGCCGTTTGGGCAAATAAATCTCTACTCATAGTCACCAGGAATTCAGCAAGGGCAGGGGTTTCCCCTAATTTTAAACCCGAGGGGGTGCAGTTGAACCCTCTATGGGTAAAAGTTGGGTTTTCCAGGATTTGATTCAGTGACGCGGTTCACCGAGAAAGGGTCACGATGGAACATTCGTCATCTGATCAATCTCCATCCATTAACTCAAGACATCCGGTGAACCGCCTCTAAAATCTTTCAGCAAGCAGCAAATCCAGACCGTCTGCTATATTAAGAAAAATGCTGATAAATTTTAGATTATGACTCGACCCAGCGATCCATCCCCTGCACCTTTAAACTCTCATGAACTACCACCGCCTACAGCCGATGGAGTTGACGTTGCTAATCCAGAAGTTGGGAACTCCCCCAAGCCGGAAAATCTCCCCAACGCTAACGTTTCTGCAACAAAAGAAGCCTTTAAACGGCTGTATGTAATTTTAATCGTTATTGGCCTGAGTATTGGGGTGGTAGCGGCGATCGGCGTGGTTAATCTATTGAATCGTTGGGGCCTAACTGAACCCCCGCCCCCGGTGGAAGAAACCAACAGCTAAACTCAAAAAATCCATAGACATCGGGAGCATTACATCATGTTTGGTCGATCACCCAGAGTGACCTAACCCCCCAACCCCCTTTCCACTCCTCCCCAACCCTCCCCTAAGAGGTAGGGCTGTTTCATTCTCCCGGCCAAATTAATTTTTTGGTTGTTCATAAGCTTTATCTGGCGGGGGATACAGACGTTTTTTCCTACTTTTAAGCCTAATATTAGGAAATAAGGCCGAAAACCCTTGCGCTGTAACGCTTACGGGGTAAGGAAAATTTTAGAATGAAACAGCCCTACCCCTAAGAGGAGAGGGAGGTATAAGGAATAAATGTCTTTGCTGTACGGGGGAGAAGAGAAAGAAATAGTTTTTTAGGTTAATCCACCCGACTTGATATTAGGCATCTGAATCAGGCTGCATTAGTCGAGAAGGCGATGCAGATTTTATCTTTCTACCGATAGAGCAAAAGGTCATTCTAAAGAGTGAGGGATTTTCTCAGAGAGTTTGGCTATCCTAGGAAGGATAGAAAGCCGTTTTTATCCATTTTATTTTACCGCAATTTCCCAAAAATCCCGTCAATTTTAATGAATTGTCAAGAGAGGAAGCATGGTATTCAATCCACAGAAACGAGCGGTGGGATTATTCCCCAGTATGGAAAAAGCCGCAGTCGCTCTGTGCGACCTAAAGTCGGCAGGCTTTCCGATGAAAAATATTTCTGCGATCGCCCGAAAACGGAATCGGATTCAGTGGATTACTCCCAATCCAATGGAACTAAAAACCCTTTATAATCCACTGACAGGCACTGGACTTGCCGGGGCTCTAACCGGGGGGAGTTTGGGGATGGTTATGGGGTTGCTGGTTAGCCTTAGTATCCTAGCACTTTCTGGGATTGGACCGCTCCTCCTGGCTGGGGTGGAAGTGGCAACCGCAGGGACGGTTTTGGTTGCCGGAGGGGCGATCGGTGCTGCGACTGGGGGTCTCGTGGGTCGTTTGATGGCTTATGGGATGTCCACCGATCGCGCTCATCGCTATTGGGAACGGGTGATTCAGGGGGATTACCTGCTGATTCTCACCGGCAGCGATCGCGAAATTGCCCTTGCCAGTCGGATTTTAAACGCTCGCGGTATCCAAGAGTGGGAAATCCACGAGCGATCGCCCAGGAGAAGCACTCTCCTGTGTGGCTCACTCCCCTTTCCAGGGGGTGATTTGTGCGATCAAAATCCGTCGGAAATCCGGCCATGCGATCGGCCCACTGACCCGTATTTAACACCAAATGGAGGTCAATTATGACTGTAGATGAACTTAGACGTGCCGTAGGCGTCTTCGAGCGTTATGAAGATGCTGAAGCCGCTTTTCACCAACTCCGACAAGCAGGCTTTTCCCTGAATCACCTCTCCATTATTGCGCCGGACCTCCCCCGGTCCCGGAATCAAGGAGAGGCTAACATGAACTCTCACCTCACAATGGGAGATGCAGCCGCCAGCCCCGCACCCCCTAGCCACACCACCGACGCCACTGGCACCCTTGCCGAAGAAGGGGCGGCAACAGGTGCCGTAGCCGGGGGAACCGTCGGGGGCTTTATCGGCTTGCTGCAAGCCCTAGCCGCCTTATCCATTCCCGGAATCGGACCCGTACTTGTCGGAGGGACCGTGGCAACCATCCTGATGAATACCCTAGCCGGGGGTGCGATCGGGGCCGCTGCCGGCGGTTTAGTCGGTGCATTAGCCGGTTTAGGTATCCCCGAAGAACGGGCAAAAATTTATAACGATCGCCTCTCTCAAGGCCACTATTTACTAATCGTTGAAGGTTCAGTTCATGAAATTGAACAGGCAGAAGAAATCCTAACTGGAAGAGGCATCCAAGAATGGGGGATTTATCAGTTTCCTGGCGAACCGATTGTTAATCCCGCTGCCATGCCTACGGTTCCTCCCATTAATCTACCCAATCACCCCTCTTTAACGGGTCAAAGTTCTTTCCCTAATCCTAGAATTCCCTAACCCATTTCTATCTCTAAAAAAAACAAACCCGCACCCTAAAGGGTGGGGCGTTTGCGGACAAAGCCCGCCTGCGCGGGCTAATTCACGAAAAGCGGATTAATGGAGGCAAAAACCCGCACCCTAAAGGGTGGGGCGTTTGCGGACAAAGCCCGCCTGCGCGGGCTAAGATACCGATACCTCAAACTCTCGTGACATGGCAGAGCCATGTCACGGAAAATCAGCGGATTAAGCGCTTGAAAACATCCAAAAATTATAACTAAATAAAACCCAAAAAGCGCTTGCCTAAACAGTTATCGCAATGACCACATCGCATCCCTTTAGCCTCCTCTACAAACCCAAAGGCTTCTAACAAAAACTGCCAGCGACATCGCCGGGAAAACAGAAACTGCTTCATCTGTTGACTCGGATGAGCGACAGATAAACCCGGAGAAGAACCCGACCGAGTAATCCGGTAATGAAATGGGTCTTGCCATTGCAACTGACCCATACTATGCAGTAAAGACAGGGCAATGGCTCCATCAGGATACTGTTCTGAAATTTGATTAATATTCCCCTGCGTTGGTAACTTTTTCACCAAATTTTGAGCGCGACGAGAGAGCGTTTGTTGTTGGGTTGCCACAAATTGGCGCTGATGCTCATCTTGAGGGTCTAACCATCCCGTACATTCACTGATTAAAGAAAGAGCAATTGCCGGTTTCCCATCTCGACCAGCGCGGCCCACCTCTTGAATATATTCTGATAGTAAAGCCGGAGTTTGATAGTGTAAAACCCAACGCACATTGGGTTTATTCACTCCCATCCCAAAAGCACAAGTACAGACCACAAATTGCAGAGAATCGCCAATCCAACTGCTTTCAAGACTGCGGCGTTCCTCTCCACTCAAACCGCCATGATAGGCAGATGTTTTGCATCCTTGTTGATGGAACCAGGCCGCCAATTCTTCCGCATCCCGACGAGTTCTAACATAGACTAAACCCGACTGTAAACCTTGAGACTGGATAAACTGTAACATCCGTTGCCGACGCCCTCGCGGAGTCCAAGCAATTTGAATCTGTAAATTGAGATTAGACCGATAAGGACTGAGTAAAAATTGGTTGGGTTTTTGTAATTTTAACACCGATTGAATGGTTTTTTGAGCAGTCGGGTCAGCGGTTGCCGTAAAGGCGGCGATCGCCAGTTTAGAACCCGCTGGTTTTGATTTCAAAAGGGCGGGACGAACGGCACCCAAACGGCGATAGGCGGGGCGAAAGGTATCGCCCCATTGAACTAAACAATGTGCCTCATCTAAAATCATCCCATTAATCGGTAATTTGGGGTCTAATAAACGCTGCCAAACCGGGGGACTCATTAACGTTTCCGGGGAGAGATATAATAACCGTAATTGATTGTTTTCTAGGGCGTTTAGGGTAGCTTTACGCTGTTTTGTGGGAACTTCCCCATGAAGGAGTGCCGCATCTAAGTGGCGATCGCGTAGTTCTTGCACCTGATTTTCCATCAATGCCACCAATGGCGACACCACCAGGGTTAATCCGGTTTGCAGTAACGCCGGAAGTTGAAAGCAAATTGACTTCCCCCCACCCGTGGGTAAGACAATCAGCGCATCTTTTCCTTGCAACAGAGTCTGCACAATTTCTCCCTGGGGACTTCTAAAATCATCGTATCCCCAGATTTGGCGGAACGTATCCCGGACCTGATTCCAGGATGCACTGTGATGGCGGTCCATTTGCAAAACAGGTTATGTTAAAGATAGGACAGTCATTCATTTTACCAGATTTAGATCATGCAGCTAGAAATTATCGCCCATCGCGGATACTCCAGTATCGCCCCAGAAAACACTCTGGCGGCATTTTTGGCGGCGATCGAACATCAGGCGGATTCCATCGAGTTGGATGTGCAGTTAAGTGCCGATGGAGTGCCAATGGTGATTCACGATTCCACCTTAACCCGCACCACGGGAATTCGAGGCAAAGTTAGGAAGAAAACCTTAGAACAAATTAAGCACCGAGAAGCGGGTTCGTGGTTTGATTGGCGCTTTAAGGGGGAACCTATTCCCACCTTAGAAGAGGCATTAAGGGCTTTGCCGGACCTTAAAAAATTTCTCTATATAGAGGTCAAAACTCATTCTTATTGGATCGATGAAAAGATAGATGAATTGATTGATATGCTGATTAAACATCAGTTTAAAAATCGATGTATTATTGCTTCTTTTAATGCTTCCTTTATCGACCGGGTGCGGGAACGGAGTGATAATTTTTTATTTGCCTATCTGGTGGCCAATCGGACTGCATTTCGCAGACAATTAGCCAAAGCAGCCAAGGCGGGGAATACTGTGATGATGAGCAAGTATAAACTGTTAATTAAAAATCCCGCATTAATTAACCTCAGTCGTCAACAAGGAGTCGATATCGTGGCTTGGACCGTCGATAAGCCTAAAGACTTAGAAAGATTGCTTGAGTTAGGCGTGGTGCGAATTGCCACAAACTGTTTATTGCCAGAAATGTTAAACCTCAAAATTCACTAGGGGTTTCTTAACTCTTGCCAATTTTCCTCTAAATGATTTAAAATAGTCAAATTACTTTACGTTTCAAGAAGATTAGCATGACTCTACTCCATTCTGACAATCGCTGGGAATTTTGGATCGATCGCGGGGGGACTTTTACCGATGTAGTCGCCAAGCGTCCCGATGGGCAATTGATTGTACATAAAGTGCTATCCGAAAACCCGGAACGCTACAAAGATGCGCCAGTCCAAGGGATACGAGACCTGATGGGAATTACCGGGGATGAACCCATCCCCATTGACCAAATTGGGGCGATTAAAATGGGGACAACGGTTGCCACCAATGCTTTATTAGAACGCAAAGGCGATCGCACAGTTTTGGTGATTACCCAAGGATTTAAAGATGCCCTGAGAATCGGTTATCAAAACCGCCCGGATATCTTCGCCCGGGAAATTTTGTTACCCGAAATGCTCTATGAACAAACCATTGAGGTAGAAGAACGCTACAGCGCCCACGGAGAAGAATTACAACCCGTTAAAGAACCGCCTTTAATTCAAGCATTACAAGCGGCGTATGAAAGCGGAATTAGAAGTTGTGCCATCGTTTTGATGCATGGATATCGCTATCCCCAACATGAACAACAGATTGCTAAACTCGCCCAAAATATTGGCTTTACTCAAGTCTCCGTTTCCCACGAAGTCAGTCCGTTAATGAAGCTCGTCGGTCGGGGGGATACCACCGTTGTGGATGCTTATCTTTCCCCAATTTTGCGTCGCTATGTCGATCGCGTTTCCGGAGAACTCTCTGCCAATCCCGATGCCTTAAATCAGCGGTTGATGTTCATGCAATCCAATGGCGGGTTAACCAATGCGCGACAATTTCAAGGCAAAGATAGCATTTTATCCGGTCCTGCCGGTGGAATTGTTGGGGCGGTAGAAACCAGTAAAAAGGCTGGATTTGAGAAAATTATCAGCTTTGATATGGGCGGAACTTCCACCGATGTGGCCCATTATAATGGCGAATACGAACGAGAATTTGAAACAGAAATTGCCGGAGTGCGATTAAGAACTCCGATGATGTCCATTCATACCGTTGCTGCCGGTGGCGGGTCAATCCTATTTTTTGATGGGTCACGCTATCGCGTCGGTCCTGAGTCTGCCGGGGCCAATCCCGGTCCTGCTTCCTATCGCAAAGGAGGACCATTAACCGTCACTGATTGTAATGTGATGTTAGGGAAAATTCAACCGCAATTTTTCCCAAAAGTGTTTGGCATCAATGGAAATTTACCCTTAGATTCTGACATCGTTCGGGACAAATTCAACCAAATGGCCCAACAGATTAAACAATCGACGGGAGATGACCGACTTCCGGAACAAGTCGCTGCCGGATTCCTGGCGATCGCAGTGGAAAATATGGCCAATGCCATTAAAAAAATCTCCCTGCAACGGGGATATGATGTCTCCG
The DNA here is from genome assembly GCA_011390515.1 of Oscillatoria sp. GTDB lineage: Bacteria > Cyanobacteriota > Cyanobacteriia > Cyanobacteriales > Laspinemataceae > Laspinema. The sequence continues at coordinate 2,392 of JAABSJ010000020.1, read as the reverse complement.
AATATACCCTCTGTTGCTTTGGCGGTGCCGGAGGTCAACACGCCTGTCAAATTGCCGATACCTTGGGCATGAAGCGGGTATTTATTCATCCCTTTGCTGGAGTTTTATCCGCTTATGGCATGGGATTAGCCGACATTCGCACCATCCGCCAACGGGCCGTAGAAGCTCCCTTAACCGCTGAATTACTGCCCCAGTTGAAAATTCAATTAGCCCAACTGGAAGCGGAAGGAAAAGCTGAATTAGGCAGCAACAGTGAGGGAACAGGTGGTTTAGTTTCCGTTGCCAAACTGCATCTCAAATATTACGGAACCGACTCCACTTTAATTGTCGATTTTGCCGACAATCCAGCCACCCTCAAAACCGCATTTGAAGCAGAACACCGTCAACGCTATGGATTCATTAAAGAAGACAAAGCCCTGATTGTGGAAACGGTTTCCGTAGAAGTGGTTCAGCAGATGACACCCCCCGAGGAACCCACCGTTCCGCGACGCTCATCCGCCGTTCCTTCCCCCATTGCCACCGTCCCCATGTACGATGGCGGTTCCTGGCAGGAAACCCCGGTATTTGAACGCCAAGAATTGCAACCGGGAGATACAATTACTGGACCGGCTTTAATCATAGAACAAACCGGCACAAATGCCATTTCCTGCGGTTGGCAAGTTCAAATTACCGACCGGAATTACTTAGTCTTAAACCGGGTCTCCACTGCCGAACAGCCTCGGATAGAAACTCAGGCGATCGCCGCCACCAATCCGGACCCAGTTCTCCTAGAAATCTTCAACAACTTGTTCCGCGCCATCGCCGAACAAATGGGGATTACCTTACAAAATACATCCTCTTCCGTCAATATCAAAGAACGCCTAGATTTCTCCTGTGCCATCTTCGATCGCGCCGGTCAACTTGTGGCAAATGCTCCTCATATTCCCGTGCATTTAGGCTCAATGAGTGAAAGCGTAGAAGCCTTAATGAATGACAAAGGGAAAACCGTTAAACCCGGGGATGTTTATGTGTCCAATAATCCCTACAATGGCGGTACTCATCTCCCAGATATTACCGTCATTACCCCCGTGTTTGATAATGCCGAAAAAGACATTTTATTTTACGTCGCCTCCCGAGGACATCATGCAGATATTGGCGGCATTACCCCCGGTTCCATGCCACCCCATAGCAAAACCGTTGTAGAAGAAGGGGTATTATTGGATAACGTCCAAATCGTCAAAGCTGGAAAATTCCAAGAATCCCATTTATTAGAGATTCTCACCACTGCCGAATATCCAGCGCGAAATACAGACCAAAACATTGCCGATTTACAAGCGCAAATTGCCGCCAATGAACGGGGGGTGCAAGAACTCGGAAAAATGGTGGAATCTTATGGTTTAAAAACCGTAGAATCCTATATGGGATATGTTCAGGACAATGCGGAAGAATCCGTCCGACGGGCGATTGCTGTACTCAAAAATGGCGAATTTACCTACGGAATGGATGATGGAGGAGAAATCCACGTTAAAATTAGCATTGATAAAACTAGCCGCAGTGCAACGATTGATTTCACCGGCACATCGGAGCAACTCAATAGCAATTTTAACGCCCCAGCAGCAGTCTGTAAAGCGGCAGTGTTGTATGTGTTTCGGACTTTAGTAGAGGATAACATTCCGCTGAATGCGGGATGTCTCAAACCTCTCGACATTATTATTCCCAAAGGTAGCTTACTCAACCCCTGCTATCCAGCAGCAGTGGTGGCGGGAAATGTGGAAACCTCTCAGGCGATCGTCGATGCCTTGTACCTTGCCTTGGGGGTGATGGCAGCATCCCAAGGGAGTATGAATAACTTCACCTTTGGCAGCGATCGGCATCAATATTACGAAACCATTTGTGGCGGTTCTGGTGCCGGTCCCAACTTCCACGGAACCGACGCCATTCAAACCCACATGACCAATTCTCGCCTCACGGATCCTGAAGTTTTAGAATGGCGATTCCCCGTCCGATTAGAAAGCTTTTCCATTCGCGAAAATAGCGGCGGAAAAGGGCAATATACCGGAGGAAATGGAGTGATTCGCCGCTTGCGATTTCTGGAACCAATGACGGCAGCTATTTTATCCAATCACCGCCGCATTCCTCCTGCGGGATTAAATCAAGGAGGTGATGGGGCGATCGGGCATAATTTAGTGGAACGCACCGATGGTACAATTGAAGAATTAGGCAGCACCAGTGCGGTTCAAATGAATCCCGGAGATATCTTCGCCATTCAAACCCCAGGAGGTGGAGGTTATGGTGTGATAACCTAGGAATTAATTCCTTGCTCGTCGGATGGGACCCGTTTAGTGAATGCTGGCTCATTATCATGAAAATTCATCGCATTGAACTTGAAAATTTCCGAAAGTTTGATCATTAT
>JAABSJ010000002.1 GCA_011390515.1 Oscillatoria sp. | reverse complement strand
AAACTCAAGGGTGGCGCGTGAAGATGTTGAGCGAGTCCACTGCGGATATGGGTGGATTTAAAGAGGCTATCCTGGAAATTCAGGGAGAGCAAGTTTATAGCAAGCTCAAGTTTGAAGCGGGAGTGCATCGGGTCCAGCGGGTGCCGGTTACTGAAGGTGGGGGTCGAGTTCATACCTCTACGGCGACGGTGGCGATCATGCCGGAGGTGGATGAGGTTGAGGTCCAGATTGACGCGAAGGATATTGAATTGACTACGGCGCGATCGGGTGGCGCTGGGGGTCAAAATGTGAACAAGGTGGAGACTGCGGTGGATTTGTTCCACAAGCCGACGGGGATCCGGATTTTCTGTACGGAGGAGCGATCGCAGCTTCAAAACCGGGAACGAGCGATGCAGATTCTGCGGGCGAAGTTATACGATTTGAAGTTGGCGGAACAACAGGAAGCGGTGACTTCGATGCGCCGATCGCAGGTAGGAACTGGTGCGAGATCGGAAAAGATTCGCACTTACAATTACAAGGATAACCGGGTGACGGATCACCGCCTGGGTCAGAATTTTACTCTGATGAGTACCCTGGAAGGGGATATCGAGGACGTGATTCAATCTTGCATTAGTCAGGATCAGCAGGAACGGTTAGAGGAATTGGCGGCTTCGACGACGATGCCAGTGTAGTTGACAAATTAACCATTTTGGGATATAGAAGCCAATTATTGGCTATGTCTAAAACAAAAAGCGAGAATTGGGTTCTCGCTTTTTTGTGTTTGTTGGGGGCGATCGCATCAGAAAACCCGCACCCTCAAGGGTGGGGCTATACGGACAAAGCCCGCCTGCGCGGGCTAATCCAGAACATCGACTTTATTACAACTGGATTTGGGATTAGGGTTTTAGGGTCGGGACAGTAGAGGCAGCCACTGTTGGGGAAAGGGGTGACGGATAAAGACTTTAGCAGCCTGTTGATAATGAGAGAAGGACCGGGCGAGATTATCGATGCGATCGCCCTGTAAGCGCTCATTATAGGCCAAAGCTAGATTATCATGGGTGGCTCCCCAGCGTTGTGATTGGAGGCGATCGCAGGGAAACATGGGGAGGGCAGTTTCACCACAGGCGATCGCAATTTCGATAAAGTCGGCTTTTTTGCCTTCTGAATAGTTCCAAATCTGGCCGCCTAGATTGACTAGGACTGTGGCAAACTCAAGGGTTCGTTTTTGGCTGAGAGTCGGCAATATACCAATAACTGTTCGAGAGAGACGTTCAGCAAAGCGATCGGTGAGGAGTTCGTGATGCCTTGCCAAGGTGGGGTAGAGGGCTGTAGGGTTGCTCGGGACCTGCCCCATTTCCTGTACAACGGTGGCTAAAAACCGAGTGGTTTGGCGATCGGTGGAGTGATAAAGCCCGATCGCCTCTGTGAGTGTCCGCTGGCGATCGGTGGATTCGTGCCCCTCCCTAGTGATCCATCCTGGATTGGGGCGTTCTAGGGCCGCTTTGAAGCCATGAGCGGTCTGTCGTCGTCTACTGGGAAGGTTGGCAAGGGTTCGCTCGTACATGATTCGATTTCTCCGCTAATTTCTTACGTCATTTTCTGCCGATCTCGCTGATTGATACCGGGTTAAACAGGGGGTGGCGCGGCTCAATGATCCGTGGGGATTAAAGGCGATCGCAGCCAGTCAGCTTTTTAATTTTTAATCTTTTGGGGTCGGGATGAAATCCTCCAAATGGCAGACTTACTGCACTTTTGGCATGCTTGAATGGGTGACTTTCATACCTATATTTGCCGATATTCCCCTCATTATCCGTATATTTTTTTACTAAAAAATAGTTGAAAACTTTTATTTTATTTATCTAAGTTATTCTTAATAATTTTTCTGGTTTTTGAAGGCTTAACCGTAAAAATAGATACCAAACAGGATGAAAAATCAGCCTATAGTCATATTGGCTGATGAATCACAGAAATTTACGGAAAACAAACTTTATATTGTAAAAGATTTTACAGAATCTCAGTTTTTGACCCGGGGTAAATCCGGTTTCTGGACCGTATTTGTGAACATTACTCTTGGTAATCAGCCCAGATTACAGTTAGAAACTCAGGTTTTGGGCGTTTGTTTTGAGGGTGGGGAGTTGATGGAGCGATCAACTACCTTCCCTCAACGAGAACCGATATACCCTCCGCAACGACGAAGTGTTAGAGCATTTCCCAACCGAGTCTAAATGAGATGCCTCTTCTGAGCCAGTCAAAATTAAGACTCAGCGAGTTCACTGCAAATCCTCCATTGGCGTTGTTAGGGAGTCAACTGCTCGCGGATTGTCCATCCAAAGATTCAAGCTTTAACAACCACTCATTGAAATGTAGGCAGTGACCTCGAATTGATTGTAATCCTATTCTCTCAGCTAACTGCGGCCCAAAGGTTGATTTTGCCCTTCCATAATCAGGGAACTGAGCAATAATCCTTTTACTCGGTGCTGTTTGCAGTCCATCGTTGATTAACTCGGGGCTCTCATATTGACTCGCAATAGCCTGAAGGGTTTCAACTTCTGGTGTGCTTCCCGACCTCAGGTACTCGAAACAAGTTGGGTCAGAAAAAAGATAGGCTTCATACTCATGCAACTGAATATAAGGGATGAAGCGCGGGTCCCCTATATCTTCTGCAAATTTTTGTTCCAGAAATTTAACCCTTTCAAATGGATCGGGTCTCATCCGTTCAGCTTCGGCCCGTCCTGGAAAATCAGGATGAATCGCATACAAATCAATCATAGACGTGAAAAACACATCGGTCGCTTTATCCTGTTTAAGAAATCGGATAATGTCATTCTTCATCGGTGCATAGTTGCGACCACCGCCCCGATGTACTCGCCCCTTTTTCTTGGCGTGAGCAATGAGTACAGGTTTATTCATGAATACGTTGTACTGCACCAAATGCGGCTTGATTAAATTGTCAGCAAATGTCTGTTCAGTTTGCCCTTCAGCAAATAGGTAAAGCCGCGCCATCAATGCGGTCCTCCCCCAATGATATTTTTCTCCCAAACTTCCCCTAAGCTATATTCATCAAGCCAAATCTCTAACGCTTCAGAACTTAACCTTTGAAATTTTGACTCTTTACCCTCTCGGTTGACTGCAATGACATCTTCCGGGTCAAAATTGTCTAAAAAGGAACTGGATTGAGTGCTAATGAGGATTTGTGTATGCAGCGCTGCCTTTCTAAATAAGTCAGCTATAATATTTAAGGCATAGGGATGAAGACCTAATTCAGGTTCATCCACAATAATCAGTTTCGGAAGTTCATCTTGGGGCTGTAAGAGTAGCGTGGCAAGGCAAATAGCACGCAAAGTTCCATCGGAAAATTGATGGGGTCCGAATACTCGATCTGAATCCTGTTCTCTCCAATTGAGAATGACCCGATGTGATGCATCGGGTTCAAGAACAAAATCATCAAAAAAAGGCGCAATCAGGCGAATCGTTCCCACAATTTGTTGATAAGCCGTCTTCTCAGATTGTTCACGAAATCTTAAGAGTACAGCCGCTAAATTTCCGGCATCAGGCATGAGCGATCGGTTATCGCCAACATAACAGGATTGACGGACATCTGCTCTAAATGAGGTGTCATGAAAGTGGTAAACGCGACACCGATCCAGTAAAGATTTTTTAAGAATCTTAGCGGTGCGGTTGTCTTCCCTTTCTGCTTCGCCTCTAATTTTCGCTTCTTGATGCCCAACCCCTAATTCTTCAGTTTTTGGAGATATCCCGTTCGTTTCCTGAAAACTGATTGTTTCTTCAGCAAAAATTAGCGTATCACCCGCAGCATGAAATAACCGGATGCAATAAGTATCCACTCCATTCGCGACTTGAAACTCTAGCTTGGCTTCTATCTGAGGCGTTGTCTTAGGACCAAAGTGGAGAATGGACTGGGCTCGTCCATTCGTCGCAATATAGTGTTGAAAGCGTCCAGCCATCATCTCATTCAGCATTTTGAAAAATGAAATGAGATTACTTTTCCCGGCCCCGTTTGCTCCAATCAAAAGATTTAAGGGATTAAATTCAATCTCTATTGCCTTAATCGACTTAAATCCTTTCAGTGTTAACCGTTGCAATCTATCCAAAAATCAGCCTCCTCAGTCCCTCATCCTGTATTTATTCCTGGGTCAAGGATTAAAATCATTAGCCTGCCCATGTCTTATGACTTTCCATCGCTTATCAAGAAATTCCAACCCGCCTTGAGGATTGTTTCAAATCTAATCGATTATTTTCGTGCTGGTGACCCGGGTACTCGGTAAATTTGAGAAGTTGGCATAGTGGGCCGATGTTGCCATCCTATTGATTAGACCGCAATGGCATTATAACTTCCCTCAGCAGCCTGTGGTCAAACCCTAAATGTAGGGTTGATTCGCGAATCAACCCTACAGCATCCGGGGTTTATGTGTAAGTAGTAAAAGTAGGGTGGGCACTGCCCACCGTCAGTCATGTGGGCAGTGCCCACCCTACAATTGCTTACGCATTATTTAATATCAAACCCTAAATGTAGGGTTGATTCGCGAATCAACCCTACAGCATCCGGGGTTTAGGTGTAAGTCCTGCTACCAATACCTTGCCGACTCGGTGGGTCAGTCTACCAAAGCGCCGCCACAACTTGATCCACATCCAGCGGTGCATCCGTAACAAAAGGCAGCAGTTTGAACCTCGTTGATTACATCTAAACTGCCTGCGGATAACAGTTTTGCTACGGTGAGGGTTTCGCCGTCGGCAGTTTTTGCCGGGATGCCTTCCATTTGATTAAAATCGCAGTCATAAATATTGCCTAAATAGTCGATAGACAGTTCATTGCGACACATCAGATGGGGAACTGTTTCGGGATTGAAATTATCCTCTAGGAACTGTAAGTAAGGTTGATGGAGTTGTTGGCGTTGGAGATATAATTTGGTGCGGCCAATCGGTAAATTGGTTAGAGTTAACAACTGGTTAAACTGAATGCCGTAATGTTCATCCAAGTAAGTTTTATAATCCGCTTCTAATTTCTCTTGGGGTGGGGGTAAATAAAATTGGTTGCGAGAGGTGGGTAGGGATGGATTATAGACTAAGTTTAAAATTAACTGCGGATCCGAGGCATATCCTACATCATTGAGTAACTTTATCCCCTGAATCGAGCGGTCATAGACGCCATTGCCGCGCATTTTGTCAACATTACTGGATAAATAACAAGGGAGAGAGGCCACGACTTGTAATTGATGTTCTGCGAAATAGGCGGGTAATTCGGCAAAACCGGGTTCAAAAAAAATGGTTAAGTTGGAACGAACAATGACCTGTTTACCAGCAGCGCGGGATGCTTCGACTAAGGGCTTAAATCCATAGTTCATTTCTGGTGCACCGCCGGTGAGGTCCACGGTTTGAATGGAATCAAAGCGATGAATTAATTCAATCAGTTGGTTACAGACTTCCGAGGAAAGTTCTTCGGTGCGATTCGGTCCGGCTTCTACATGACAGTGAATGCAAGCCTGGTTACAGCGCTTTCCTAAATTAATTTGTAAAACGGTTATTTCATTTTTGGTTAAGGGGGAACCGATTTTATGAGAGAAGGGAGTAATGACCGTTTGAACCATGAATCGCTCCTTCTTGTAATTGTTGTTTAGGTGAATGGGTCTAGGATTATGAATTAAACCATGTAGAGGCTTAATTGGGGGGAGAGAAGGCAAAAAAAGGGAGAGGGATCAATCACTTTTTCAGGGCGATCGCCTCAAGCCGTACCCCCAATGCCTCAATCTGTGGATCGAGGGATTTGAGCCAAAAAATCGCTGGCGCATCCTTGGAAAAAGGCGGGTTAGCCATGCTCCATTGTAGCGGGTGCTTCTCAAAACGCTATCATCCGTAAGGGTTGGGACTTGAGCAAAAGAACAATGTTCGCTTTCGTTTGCTGATGAGCAATTTTCCCCTCGGTTCAGAATTTCGCCCTCTTTGGAGTAGCCCTGTGGGGGTTTTTACAAACTAAAAAGGGGGTTAAATTCCCCCAATTTTGATAGATTTTATCCCATGAGTGAACGGGCAAACCTTGAGCAGATTGAAAGAAATATTGACTTAGAAATATTAACAGGAATTACGCCAATTTGAAAGAGACACCCTCAATGTAGAGGCGATTCGCGAATCGCCTCTACATTGAGCATTTAATGTTAAAAAATGCGTCAGTCTTGAGCAAGTTAAGCGGAAGTCCTGTGAGTGTTAAACCGTCCTGATTGCTTTGAGGTTGTATCCAGGTTTTTAAGGATGGTAATCAGTTCTGCTGGGTCTTGTCGTTGGGTATAATCAGGACTGACAAAAGAGTAGGCGATCGCCCCGTCGGAATTCACAATATAAGTGGCCGGTATTGGCAACTCAAACGTTTCATCCCCATTGGCTGCTGGAAGATCAATCCCCAAATTCTGATAAATTGGGCGGACCTTTTCCGGGACCGTAAACACCAACCCAAAATCACGCGCCAGTTGATTTCCCTGATCACTCAACACTTCAAAATATAAGTTATTTTTCTCCCGGGTTGATAGGGAATTATCCGGGGTTTCTGGTGAAATTGCCACCAAAGTCGCTCCGTTTGCTTTAATTTCAGGAAGGGCTTTTTGGAGTGCCTGAAGTTCTAAACTGCAATAGGGACACCATCCTCCCCGATAAAAGGAAATCACAACTGGACCGAATTTTAGCAAGTCTTGAATATCAACCACTTGACCGATCGCATTGGGCAAAGCAAACTTGGTAATTGCGTCCCCTTCCTTCAGGGTATGCTCCATAATCCCCGAGTTCAATAAATCCATTCCAGCTTCTTTGAACACCATTTGAGCCTCTTCTGGAAGCATGGATTGTAGCTGGATATTGAGGTTGGCTAAATCTTGGGATAAACTCACAAAAAACTCCTATTTTCTTTCTAACAAACTAGAAATGAACGTGAATCAGCACTATTCAATCCCTTTTTTAATAGCCTCTACATAGACTTTTTTAGGTTGCAATCCCACAATTTTTTCCAAAACCGATGACCCTTTTAAAACCATCACAGTAGGGACACTCCGCACCCCCCATTCCATTGCCAGTTCCGGATCTTCGCTCATATCAACCGTGACCATATTAGTCTTTTCGGAATAATCAGTCACTAACTGCTCTAATACGGGTGCAAGGGTTTTACAAGCCGCGCAGTGGGGGCCGATAAACTTAACGAGAATTAAAGTTTCAGAGTCTTGCTGTAACTGGATTATAGCTTCTCGTCCTTGAGCTGTTGTATCCAAACGATTCGGGGTAAACTCTAACATTTTTGAATCTCCTATTTTTCAGAAAAACTGGAACAATTTTCTAACTCTGGAGTGGTCACTAAATGACCCTCCTGGCAGCCACTTGCTGTAAACCTTCTAAGCAAAAATCGGATTAATTGAAGCAATTTAAGCATGAATAGCTGTTTCATGGATTGCTTTAAACCGACAATCCGTTTATTCTCGAACCTGATTTACCTAACCGCCTAAAAACCATTGAGTACCCGTAAATAGGTAATAGGTTCCCGTCAAAATCAGGGCTAAACTGCCAAAGCGAATGACTCCCTCAGAATGGTGCAATAACTGCTTGCTTTGTTTGGCGAGACCTGTAAACAAACTGGACAGAAAAATTAACAGCGTATAGCCCAAAGCATAGCTCACCATCGTTAGTGTTCCTAACAGTTGAGACCCGGTTGCTGCTGCCGCTGCTAGGACGGCAAAGAGCACTGGACTCGCGCAGGGGGAACTCACCAAAGCAAAGGTTAAACCGACTCCATAAGGTCCAGCGACGGGGAGATTGATATCCATTTGTGGGAGCGGTATTTTCACCACTCCAATTAACCACAATCCCATCACGGCCATAATCAGTCCAACGGTGATATTGATATAGCCTCGGTAATCGATCATAACGGCACCGGCGAAGGATGAAACCAAGCCAAACAGACTTAAAATGGTAACGGCCCCGAGGACAAATAAGCCTGCTTTTTTAAAGGCGTCCCAACGAGAGGTAATTTTTAAGGTGCCGATATAGCTGAGGTTGACGGGCAACAAAGCTAAAATGCAGGGGGAGACACTGGCAATTCCACCCCCTAGAAATGCTAGGGGTAATAAAACTAAGGGATTGGCAGTATCTTGCTGGCTAAACCACTGTTGATAGCGGTTTTCAATCCGGGAAATGACTTGCTCAATGGGATGACTGAGGACCGGGCCGAGGGTGATGACTAGAATCAGGGAGAGTAATCCTAATCCGCCGTAAAGTAGCCATTTTTTAGCGGTTTTAGACAGTCGAGGGGGTTGATGTTCTGTGGAAGACTGAGGGAGTTGGGCCATAACAATATCCTGGGTTTACCCATAAAGTGGCTTAAAGGTTGAGAGAAGGCTTGCCTGATTCTTGTCGGCATACTTTGAGACAATCTGTAGAGTCTTGAGGCGATCGCTTTTTCCAACTCTGAACGAGGGTGAAAAAGATGGCATAGGTCGATCGCCTAGACAAGAAATGCTCTCAGTTTTGCCTTATTGTTGAGCAATAGCTGAATCAATCACCGAGGTATAATCGCCTAGGTTGGCATTATTCCGATGCTGTGCCAGAATATTGCCGGTTGCGGGGTCGATGATGGCAACCATGCCAGTTTGCGATCGATTCGCGGCAAAGAAATCGCTTAATCCGAGTTCTGTCGCGAGGGTTTCAGATTGACTGGTTTTGGTGCGATCGCTGACATCCAGAACGAGAAAATGAATGTCATCCCCATACTGCGATCGCAATTGTTCAAGGGTCGGGGCAATATTTTGACAGGCAGGACACCAACTGGCGTAAATATCCACAACAACCGGCTTTCCTTGGAGGCGAGGGGCTAAGGGGCCTCCGACATTCTCTTTCTTCCCTGCACAGGGATTTGCTTGGGCGATCGCCGGACGGGGAGAGGCAGAACTGTTCAGAGGGTTTGCTGCAACCAGGGAAACGGTGAACATTAAACTACCCAGGGACAGACTCAGCCATAGTAACGATTTACGCATCGATTTAACCTCAAAAATACAGGGAATCTAGGACCAACAATCAGCGGAGTGGACTTTCAAGGGTCTCTCGTTTGCTGTTATTTTGATTAAATTCCCTGAAGATGAGTGGGAGATGAATCCCAGATGGATATTAGATAAAGCTTGAACTCTGAGAGAGAATTTTAGCCTTGTTTCCGTGAAATTTAATCTCTCCCTCATTTAGCGACCCGTTCTTGTGGCTAGAGTAATTGACAGGATGTAGATATTTCAACCAAAACCCCAGTTTTTGGTCCGAAGCTGGCGCGGTTAAATCTAGTCTTGTTATTTGCCAAACCGAGAAAGAATCGTACATCATGGAACTCTTACTCATTTAGAAATCCCAATAACCATGACCCATTCAATTCAACAAGAACCGGCTCTCCAACCGTTGGATGAGTACAATCAATCCCTCATGTCTCATGTTCATCCCATCGATTGGGTGAATCCTTCCCCTGCCGCCAGTTATGATTTAGTCGTCATTGGCGCGGGAACTGCTGGACTGGTGGTGGCGGCAGGTGCTGCGGGGTTAGGATTAGGATTAAAAGTTGCCCTGATTGAAAAAAGTTTGATGGGGGGAGATTGCCTGAATGTCGGTTGTGTCCCTTCCAAATGTCTGATTCGCTCATCCCGGGTGGTGGCGCAGATGCGGGAGGCGACACCCTTCGGCATTCAGTCTCCAGATGCCATTGAGATTGATTTTGCGGCAGTGATGGAGCGAATGCGGCGAATTCGGGCGGGAATTAGCCATCATGATTCTGCGGAACGGTTTCGGAATTTGGGCATTGATGTATTTTTAGGACCGGCAGAGTTTGTGGATAGTGGGGCGATCGCCATTAAAACAACCCTCCTCCGGTTTAAAAAAGCCGTGATTGCCGCCGGTGCTCGTGCCACTCGTCCTGACATTCCCGGATTAGCAGAAGCTGGCTATTTAACCAATGAAACCGTCTTTTCCCTCACCGAATGTCCCCCCCGATTAGCGGTGATTGGAGGAGGTCCAATTGGGTGTGAACTCGCCCAAGCATTTCAACGCCTCGGCAGTCAAGTTACTTTATTTCATAAGCATGGACATCTCCTCAATCGCGAAGATGCGGATGCAGCAGAAATAGTCCAACAACAATTATTACAAGACAATCTAAAGTTGGTTCTGGATTGCACTTTGGAAAAGGTGGAAACAACCGATGCCGGTAAAGTCATCCATTACCGTCAAAATGATGTAATTCACACCGTTGTTGTCGATGAAATATTAGTGGGGGCTGGACGGACTCCCAATGTTGATGGCTTGAATTTAGAAGCCGTTGGGGTTCAATATGATGCCCGTCGGGGTGTGGTTGTTGATGACTATTTGCAAACCACAAATCCGCGCATTTATGCTGCTGGCGACATTTGCATGAACTGGAAATTTACCCATGCAGCAGATGCAGCGGCGCGAATTGTGATTAAAAATACCTTGTTTTCGCCCTTTGGGTTAGGACGAAGCAAACTGAGTAATTTAGTCATGCCTTGGGTGACCTATACTGATCCAGAGATTGCTCATGTGGGCTTGTATGAGCGGGAGGCGCAAGAGCAGGGAATGGAAACCAATACGATTACTATTCCCTTTTCTAGCGTCGATCGCGCTTTGGCAGATGGGGAAACGGAAGGGTTTGTCAAAATCCTCCATAAACGCGGTTCTGACCAGATTTTAGGGGCAACGATTGTGGCGCGTCATGCTGGGGAAATGATTAGTGAAATTACCTTGGCGATCGCCACTAAACAGGGACTCAGTGCCTTATCCGGCGTGATTCATCCCTATCCTACTCAGGCAGAAGCCATTAAAAAAGCCGCCGATGCCTATCGCAGAACCTTACTCACCCCGCGCACTAAATCCTTACTGAAGTTGTTAACCAAATTCAGTTAACTTATCTCCGTTAATCAGCTATTATTGAGTAAATTGCTGAGGTTTTTAATTCATTGACTTGGAGCTAATTTATGAGCTATTTAGAAACAACTGCCCAATTCTACGCTGAAGCTGCCCAAAACCCTGAAGCAGGACTCTGCTGTGTCAGCACTACACCCCTACAATTACCGGGGTTAAAAATTCCCAAAATCATGCAGCAGATGAACTACGGCTGTGGTTCAACGGTTCATCCCACTGAATTATTTGGAGAACCAACGGTCCTTTATATCGGCGTCGGTGGTGGCATTGAAGCCCTTCAGTTGGCTTATTTCTGTCGGAAACCGGGAGGCATCATTGCCGTAGATCCCGTGTCAGAAATGCGTGAAGCGGCAACGCGAAATTTACAGAGTGCTGCAACAGAGAATGAGTGGTTTAATCCTGAATTTGTGCAAATTTTGGCGGGAGATGCCTTTGCCTTGCCAATGCCGGATGCTTCTGTGGATGTGGTGGCACAAAACTGTTTATTTAATATCTTTGAACCTGAAGATTTGCAAAAGGCATTATCCGAAGCCTATCGCGTCTTGAAACCCGGGGGACGATTGATTATGAGTGACCCGATCGCCACCCGTCCCATTCCCCCTCATCTCCAACAGGATGAACGGTTACGCGCCCTCTGCTTATCCGGTGCACTCTCTTACGAAGACTACATTCAGCACTTGATTAGCGTTGGGTTTGGTAAAATTGAAATTCGCGCCCGTCGTCCTTATCGGCTGTTGGATACTCAGACTTACAATTTGGATGAGTCTCTCCTCTTAGAAAGTTTAGATTCTGTCTCCTTCAAAGTGCCAATTCCTGATGATGGCGCTCGCGTTTTTACCGGGAAAACTGCCATTTATGCCGGAGAAGAGGCGATGTTAGATGATGGGGCGGGAAATCTACTGCCACGGGGAATTCCAGTGGCAGTGTGTGACAAAACTGCGGCTAATTTAGCCCGGAAATTTCCCTCAAATCTCATGATGATTACAGAGTCTAGTTGGGATTACAGTGGCGGCGGATGCTGCTAAAAAAAATGAAAATGCCCCCAAATCGGATATTATCACAGAGAAGAATTAAGAGGATATCTTGGGTGGGTATAAGTGCAGTCACTTATTTTTTAGTTACCACTCCTGCCTTGGCGGAAAGTGTGGGAGATTCAGCCGGATTCAACTTGCAACAACTATTCCTGAATGCGTTAACTTGGATTGAAGGTTTGGGGGTGGTGGGCGGTATTGCGTTTATCGCCATTTATATTGCGGCAACGGTTGCCTTTTTACCGGGGTCGATTCTGACGTTGGGTGCAGGGGTGGTGTTTGGGGTGCTACTGGGTTCGGTGTATGTGTTTATTGGGGCTACTTTGGGGGCGATCGCAGCCTTTTTAGTGGGGCGCTATCTGGCAAGAGGGTGGATTAGCCAAAAAATTGAGGGCAATCAAAAATTTGCGGCGATCGATAAAGCAGTTGCCAGGGAAGGGTTAAAAATCGTCCTACTGACTCGTCTTTCGCCAATTTTTCCCTTTAATCTCTTGAATTATGCCTTTGGAATTACAGGGGTTTCTTTAAAAGACTATGCCTTGGGTTCAATTGGCATGATTCCGGGAACGGTGATGTATGTTTATATTGGCTTTTTAGCTGGAAATTTAGCCAAAATTGGTACAGAAAATCAGCCGACTAATCCAACCCTGCAATGGAGCATTCGCATTTTAGGCTTAATCGCCACTGTTGCCGTGACGCTCTATGTCACCCGGATCGCTCGCAAAGCCCTGGATGAAAAAGTTGCCGATGAACCGTAGGTTTAGAGCAAGTTTGGGATTATGTTATCAAAAAGCAGGAGATGGATATCAAGCCTTGCTATGTCAGGGAATTGGATAAAAATCGTCGGTTTTTTGTGGTTAGAAAGCCTCACGGTTTTTAGTAAAACTACACCGAAATCAATCTGGAGGGCGGGCGATTCGCGAATCGCCCCTACATTGAGGGGTGGCTTTGAGGAGAGGCTTGAAGTCCTGTTAAAGTGTAATAATGCTGCGCTATAGAGGGAGTAATTCTTATATTAATTTAGCCAGAAAGCCGAAAAGTTATTAATTTTTTATGGAAGGTTAAATTAATTGAAAGATGAGCGAATTGGGTTGTTAAAATTCCTCTGGGGATAGATGACAGGAAGGGTTCCACTAGAGAAACTGAGAGTAAATTCTCAGATAAATATAGAGGGACAGCGTGTTATGAATCGACCTAACAACCCAACGAGAGGCGATCGCCAGGTGGCAGAGGAAGCCATGTCGCACGAAGAGGCCAATTTTACGGAAAGTCCGACGGGACGAAAACTGGTCAGACAAACCCAGATGGTTGGCGGATTTTTACTGCTGATTCTGGCAGTCCTTTTGGGACTATTGGTGGCTTCTTTTCCTACAGGAGAGGAACCCATGACTAATCCCGATACCCCGAATCAAATCACGCCGTAAGAACGGGTTTTAAAATCCTATTGAAGCAATCGGTATCAATTCGCCTGGGTAACTGTGGGAGAAGGTGGCGGATGGAGTATTCAACCTGACTCAAATCGGGGGTGTGATGGTCTAAACCATCACACCCCCGACCTGTTAGAACTCAGGCGACAATTCTCAGCCGATTAAATTAACGTCTGCGTCAGAAATGTCCTCTTGAACCCATAACTGGGCTGGACCCGAGGTATAGACATTGTAGGTATCCTCACCGAACACCGTACTACCCCCGGAAACCCAATCACCGGAAACCGTTAGACTGTTTGTCTGGTCCCCCATCACCACTAGGCGATTGCGGCGATCGGAAAATCCGATGACTTCCAGGCGATCGAGGGTCAAACTATTGTTACCCCCATTCAGGTCGAGTATCTCGATATTGCGAATCCGATTCCGGGAAATATTCCTCAAATCCAGGTCAAAATTATCCCCATCCAGACGGAGGGTATCATCTGCACTGCCCCCGTCAATGCGACGGAAGTCACGATCAGAAATCGTCAGGACATCGTTTCCGGCACCGCCATAGAAGACATCAGGACCGCCATTGCCAATGAGGGTATCATCCCCTTGTCCGCCAATGAGCACATCCGCTTGAGCAGTTCCTGTGAGCAGATCGTTGCCAGTACCACCGAGTTGGGTGACATCCCCGGTGAAATCACCGCCATAGACGAGGTATGTTTCCCCGGCATTTACCCGACTACCGTCGGGACCATCCCCTTCCGGAGCACCGACCAGGATATCCTCGAACCCGTCGCCATTGACATCCCCCGCGCTGACCGATCGCCCCGTGCGATCGCCTGCCGTAATTCCATACAGGGTAAACCCATTGCTGCCGTCGAGATTGTCGAGATTGATTGAGGCATCAAACGTAGGGCCTCCAAACAGAACATAACTTTGTCCGGCTTCATCTTCACCATTGAGTCCCGGTGCTAGGGAAGCATTGATAATCAAGTCATCATAGCCATCCCCATTGATATCTCCGGCATTAGAGACCGATCGCCCAGCCAAGCCCCCAGGCTCAACACCCGCGATGGTAAACCCATTCGTCCCATCCAGAGTTTTCAGGTCAATCGTAGCGGGCAAGTTCAGTCCACCGAAAATCACATAACTCTCCCCAGCCTCATCATTAGCTCCTTGAGCGCCGATAATAATGTCATCATAGCCATCGCCATTGACATCTCCGGCATTGCCAACCGATCGCCCACTCAAGTCACCCTCATTGATACCCGAAATAATCACCCCATTCGTGCCATCAAGATCCTGAAGGTCGAGAGTCGCATCAAAGTTGGGACCGCCATAGACCAGATAGGTTTCCCCAACCGCTTCTGTATTATCATCATCATCAGCTTGGGGCGCACCAATAATCAGGTCATTATAACCATTGCCGTTGACATCTCCGGCAACCCGGGGCGATCGACCACTCAAGTCTCCTGCCTGCCTGCCGAATATCGTAAAGCCATTGGTCCCGTCCAGATCCAAGAGGTCAATATCACCGTTAAAGTCAGGTCCACCGAACAGCACATAAGTTTCCCCCGCATTCTCCCGGGTATTGTCTGGCCCATCGGCCATGTTAGCGCCAATAATCAGGTCATCATAACCATTCCCATTGATATCCCCCGCATGGACATCCCGGCCACTCATGTCTTCAGGGTCCCTGCCGAAGATCGTCACGCCATTGGTCCCGTCCAGATTAGCTAGGTCAATGCTGGGAGCAAACTCCGTCTTTGTCCCGCCAAAGATCACGTATGTTTCGCCAGCACCCTCCCTGTTATTCTCAGGGCCATCGGCAAAGCGCGAGGCGATCACAATGTCGTCAAAGCCGTCACCGTTGAGATCCCCGGCATTGCTCAATGCTCGCCCGATAGAGTCGCCTGGGTCAATGCCATAGATGGCGAAGCCATTCGTCCCATCAAGGTCTCCGAGGTCTATGACGGGACCGATATCAGGACCACCGAAGACCACATACCCTTGACCTGCACCAGGGCGGGTGCCATCGGGTCCATCCCCAAAGCGGGTACCGATTAACAGGTCATTGTAGCCATCGTTGTTGATATCTCCACCAGAAGAGACACTCCTGCCACTCCAGTCGCCGGGTTCCTTACCATAGATGACAAATCCCCCGAAGCCCAAAGTCATATTCTCTAAGGTAATATCTCCATTGACAGGCAGGGGCGACAGCGCCTGGGCCAATGCGGGTTCCTCGTCCGGTTCCCCTTGGTTGAAGGCTGTCAACTGGGCGCGATTGGGAATCGTTCCCCAGCGAGTGAGAGTCCCCTCAATGGTCAGGGTGGTGGTTTCTCCCCCTTCTAAACGGGGAATGGTCCAAACATCCGCCGTCTCATCGTAGTTTCCTGCGGTGGGAGTGAAAGTAATATCCCGCAGCCAGTTGGGTAATGATTCAGTCACCGTAATTCCTGTGGCGGGCATTCCACCTTCGTTCGTTAAGGTGACGGTATAGCTGAGTTCTTCTCCAATCGTCCCCTGTGCATCGCTCACGGTTTTGGTTACTTCCAAAGCAGCCGCAGGAGGAAACTCGACCGTGGCAACGGCCACGGGACTCTCATCAATCCCATCGTTGACAACGATTTCGATTTCCCGATCGCTGAGGTCTGGATTGTCGGCGGTATTGTTGTAGCGGATTCGTTGTAGCACTCGCTCGTAATTTTCGACATCATCATCGCCGCTGAGGGTGACTACACCGTTTTCAACCGTTGCGATAATATTTGTCCCTTCTGTATCGACGATCAGTTCTTCCGCTTCCCCGTCGAGTGGGTTGGTGATCCGCACCGTGGCACCAGAGAGGATGTTATTGTCAGAATCTGGGTCAGTTACTAGAGCATTTTCGGCGATCGGCACTCCCTCCGTTTCCGGATCAAAGGTCACCGTCGTATCCACCCCGGGTTCCTCCGAATTTAGGTTGACCTCTGGCCGAATGTTCTCCCCAATGCCCTCATCAACTCCGAGAGCAAAAGTATCCGTGATCGTATTCCCCTGACCATCATCAGCAGTTACAGCAATTTCCAAATCGCCAGCATCGTCATTCTGTGGCGTTCCACTCAATTCTCCCGTTGCCGGGTTAAAAGTTAGCCAATCGGGTAACGGTGAACCATCGCCCAACGTTGCCGTAAAGGTTAACGGGTCGCCTTCAGGGTCGGTAAAGGAATCCTCGGGAACTGCAAAGCTAAATTCTTCTCCCCCTGTGGCCGTTTGGTCCGCCAGGGGATTGGTCACCGTTGGCGGTTGATTGGGGTCCGATGCCGGTGTGGGGTCCGGTGCCGGAGCAGGAATCACAGGGGGTTGTATTACGCTAGGCTGTGGCGCAAAGACAATCGTGGGCGGTTCCTCTGTGGGTGTTGGATTCTGGGGTATAGGCCCAAAGATAATCCCGGGCGCTCCGGTGGCGATTTGGTCTTGGATTTCCTGGGGCATTGGTCCCTCTTCCACGGGCGCTTCCCCTGGCACCTCTCCCGATCGCAAGTCTCCATCACCAAGGGTTGCCACCGGGGGAACATCCCCATCGCAACCCATGTTAAGGACTAGATCCAGTGTGAACCGATTCGGGGTGAGAGTCGTGGCGTCGGTGTTATGAACGATCGCCAAATATTCGCCGGTGGTCCGATCTTGGATGATCGCATGGGCGGCATATTCTCCTTCCCCTTGGAAAATATTCAGATTCTCTAAGGTTTGACCTTGGTCTAATCCAATCAGGTTATACCCATTTCCAAAATCCAGGATATGGTCAGCTTCCTCCAAAACTGGACTGCCGGTGGTCACGCCGATCGCAAAAATATCGGCACCGCCTCCCCCAACTAGGGTATCTGACCCTTTATCCCCATAAATCAGGTCATTGCAGTCCGCCCCATAAATCAGGTCCTCCCCTTGACCCCCGCGCATCAGATTGGAACCACTGACGCCGACGAGGGTATCATTCCCTTCATTGCCGTGGAGATGGTCATTTCCATCCCCCCCTACGATGAAATCGTGACTCTCGGGGTCTCTGATGTCTGGGTTGCCGGTGCCGCCGTAGATGGTGTCATTGCCTTTGTCACCAAAGATGATGTCAGAACCGACATTGCCAATGACCAGATCGTTACCTTGACCGCCATAAATCACATCCATTCCGATGCCGCCGAAGATGGTGTCATCCCCGACATTCCCTTGCATCAAGTTCTGACCAGTGACCCCAAAGAGTAAGTCATTGCCATCTAACAGGACGCGGACTGGATCGGCAGGGCCGCCATAGATGGTATCGTTACCCAGGTCCCCAAACACGGTATCGTTGCCCAGGTCCCCATGTAACCAGTCATCATCTTTGCCACCGTGGATCAGGTCGTCATTTTTTCCCCCGTAAATGGTATCGTTTCCTTCATTGCCGTGGAGATAGTCGTTTCCGGTGTTCCCAAAAACTAAGTCTTGGTCGAGTAAGGGTCCCACTGGCACCGGACTGCCTAGACCGCCAAAGATGGTGTCGTTGTCTTCATTCCCTAAAAGGGTGTCATTGCCTGGGTCTCCATACAGCCAATCTTCACCGGGACCGCCATCAATCAGGTCATCCCCTGGACCGCCGCGCACGGTATCATTTCCTTCATTGGCGAGAATATAATCAGCTTCTTCAGACCCGATAATGACCTCACCGAATTCTGGGCCAAAAATAATATTGGGTATCATACTTTTTATCTAAATTTATTCAGGACAGTAGATTTTTTGAGCGCATTAAGCCAAGGAAAATCTACCCTCAATTCTTGTGAATATTGAGGAATTCTAAATAACAAAAAAGATTGCTATCTTTGAGGGCATTTGAATTAAATGGTGCTGGTCAGGAATGCGCCCTAATGTGTTCCTGTCTTATTTTGTTGCTAATTAGAGGAAACTGTCGAGGATAAAATTTAATTTCTCTCTGGGGACATAAATCTCTCTAACCGGAGATAAAACTTGAGGAATACATTTGGAGAGGTTTTTGATTTAATTAGAAATTCCTTCCGTCATTCGGAGTATTCCTACGGAATCGGTGGGGAAGAAACTGTTTGATTTTTATTGGACGATCGCCACAAAATATATGGATTCAAGGGCAGAACAATCCGGAAAGGGGGAATTCCAGACCCAGAAAAACGATTGCGATCGCCCCTGAATAGACTGCTTGCAAAAAAAAGGATAGATCCCCCCAACCCCCCTTAAGAAGGGGGGCTTTTTAAGGGGGGTTGGGGGGTTATATCCGGTATTTTGCAAGCGGTCTATTAGGGATTTCCATAAAAAAACTTCTGCATTAGAAGTTTTGCAGAATTATTCAAGCCCCCCGTGAAATAAACATTTATTCCTCTGGCTTCCCCCTTATTAACGGGGACTGTCGGGGGATAATCAGGGGGACTGTCGGGGGATCTCTGATAGAAGATTTTATTTTTTGGAGTTCCCTTAAAAGGATGCGCTACATTTGCGATCGCAATTCTGGCTATTTTTAGACATTATTCACCGCAGAACCCAGCCCCCTGTCGGATGTAGCAACAGGAAAAAAGTCCCTCGACCTAATTTTAAAATCAGGGGTTTCAAGACCGAATAGGGTCTAGGCATACTCCCGCAAGACATACCCCACACCGCGCACAGTCTGGACTAGACGCTTGGAATTGTGGACCTCTAGCTTGATCCGTAAAGCGCGAATATAAACTTCAATAATATTGGACTCCCCCATAAAGTCATATCCCCAAACTTGTTCTAAAATTTGGTCTCGGGTGAGGACTTGGCGAGGATGGCGCAGCAGAAACTCTAACAAATCAAATTCTTTCGCGGTGAGTTCAATTAAATGACTGCCGCGATACACTTCACGAGTGGGGCGATTTAAACTGAGGTCTTCAAATTCTAAAATATCCGGGTCATGGGGATGAATGCGCCGCAGACGCGCTTTAATTCGGGCGAGTAATTCTTCGATACTGAAGGGTTTGGTAACATAATCATCGGCCCCTGAATTTAACCCCAAGACGCGATCGCTGATTTCATCTTTGGCCGTTAACATCACAATCGGAACTTGACTTCCGGTGTTGCGAAGACGTAAACAGAGGTCTAATCCCGAGAGTCCGGGCAGCATCCAATCTAAAATTAATAAGTCCGGTTGAGACTCGCGGGCGATGCGGAGTCCGTCCAATCCATTCCCAGCAACGGTTACCTGATATCCCTCCAGGGTGAGTTCGTCGGCAATGAATTGGGCGAGTTTAGGGTCATCTTCAATGAGGAGAATGCGATCGGATTTGTCATTTGTCATTTGTCATTTGTTGTTTGTGTTGTGGGGACCTCTCCCCCCTAGCCCCCCTCTCCTCAGAGGCGAGGGGGGACAAGAGTTGTCATAACTGTGGTTTCCAGATGGGTAAGGCGATGGTAAAAATAGTACCTTCTCCGGGTTTCGATCGCAGGGTAATCCGTCCCTCCATGCCTTCGATGAGACTTTTGGCGATCGCCAACCCTAACCCTGTCCCATCTCGCGATCGGGTCATGGATTCATCCACCCGATAAAACCGTTCAAAAATTCGGTTTTGGTGTTGGAGGGGAATGCCAATGCCGCGATCGCAGACATGAATCATGGTATAGTCTTCATTCTTTTCTAACCGTAAATCCACCGGCTGTTCTGGACCGGAATACTTAATCGCATTATCCACTAAATTAATCAAAACCTGTTGTAGGCGATCGCAATCGGCACAGGCAACCACTTCATCCTCAGTAGTCATCAGGGTAACTTGACGATTGCTGACTTTTTGGCTCATTAATGCCACTTCTGCCACCAAGGTATTCAGAATGACCGGATTGAGTCGAAAGTGCAAATTCCCACTATCTGCCCGGGCTAAATCCAGTAAATCCTGTAACATCCGAATGGTGCGTTCGGTTTCTGCACTGGCGGTTTCTAATGCCTGTTGTTGATAAGGACTTAAATTGGTACTGCGGCGCAACAAACTTTGGAGATACCCCATCACCACGGTTAAGGGCGTGCGTAATTCGTGGGAAACATTCCCCACAAATTGCCGTTGTTGCTCCCAGGAACTGGATAAACGAAATAGCATTTCATTGAAGGATTGAGCTAATCCTAAAATCTCATCGGGAGCCTGTTGAAGTTGGAGTTTTGCCCCGCTTAAATCATCGGCAGAAACGGCACTAGCTACTCGGCTCATCTGCTCTAACGGTTGTAGGGCCTTCCGAATTCGGCCTTGCATGGAGAGGGCTAACATCAAAATTGTGAAAATACTCACGAGAATTAATTGGCTTCTCCCCTCGATTAATTTTCGATGCTCTTGGGTGATATCTTGAGAGAAATAGACCCGACCGATAGGCATTCCACCAATGGTTAGAGGGCTGCCGCATAAGACCCAGTAGCGATCGCCAAAATTAATCACTTTAGGTTTGGCTGGCATTTCTACAACCGAGGCCAGATAGGAGAGTTCTGTGGGGGGAATTCTCATTTGAGGAGACTGGGCGATCGGCTGACCTTCGGGACTGTTTACCCAGACGAATAATTTGGGAGTTGAAACTTTATTGATGGTTTGTTCTAATCCAGTTTGAACTGAAGTTTCTTCACTATAAAACGCCACTTGGTCTGGAAAGTGCAGGGCAATATAATTCAAGGTTTGCTTATGGGCGGCAATCAGGTGTTGTTCCATGTGCCAACTGGCCCAAAATGCTACACTGCCTAACCCTAAAATTGAGATGCCAACTAATTCTAGGGTGAGGCGAAATTGCAAGGATGCTGTGGAAATTTGCTGCCCGGTTAGAGTGTTGATAGCCGCTCGAATGAGGCGTGAGGGATTCATGAGAGACTGGGGGTTGAGAGAGGAGATTGCAGGCTTAAAAGTTTTTAGCTGTGCCTTGAATCGGGTCAAATTCAAAGCGTTGATTGTAGTCGGTTTCACCATATAAATTAAAACTAATCGTGGGGGCATTTCCGATGGCTTCAATGTGATGAATGGCATCGGGCATTAGGCAGAGGATATCTCCGGGAATGAGTAGGCGATCGCCCACGGGTTGGATGCGATCGGGACTCTCGACGGTGGGCGATCGCTCCCAAAAGGTGTTTTTCTCTGTGCCACTCAGCAATGCCACCAGTCCCCAACAACCGTGGTTATGAATGGGGGATTTCATCCCGGGTGACCAAGCGACTAACTGCACGGTGAGGGGAAATAAAGGTTCATCATATAACATTAAGACTTCCCAGCCGGTTTGGGGGTCCGGTTCAATCGGCATAATTTCCAACCAACTGGCATGATTGAGCAATTTCCGAACCAGGGGGGAAATTGCTGCCAGTCGGAGGCGATCGTCTGGGATGTTTTCTAAGATATCTTCGAGTTCGGTCAAAAACCGATACAGGCGATAGGGACGGTTTAACCCTTCCGGGGAACTGGACATTTCAAAACCCTTTCGCGATCGCTCATTTGTGACTAACCAGCTTTGTTTCTGCATAGCAAATTCCCCTGATGTTGAATCCCGGATCGGGGCTGCCAAGGGGTTTCTACCAAACCCATCCGGTTTGTGTTTACTGTAGTAGAATGGGCTCCCCTTGAGATGAGTCGTTCCTAATGATTAGATTAATTTTTGCTGAAGAGTCTTAGACAAAACTTACGCATTTTAGGAGGGCAGGCCCTAAATGTAGAGGCGATTCGCGAATCGCCTCTACATTTAGAGGTCAATGTTATAGATTGCGGAAGTCTTGTCAGAAAATTAGTTGGTATCGGGGGCCAGATTCCCCTCGTCTGATCTATGTTTCCAGGTTTTAACTGGGTTTCAGGTGTTCCTCATCTGGCACTCATCTGGTTGGAATTGAATGGGACTAATCTTAACCGGACTTAAGCACTGTAAGCCAGAAACCGGGTCAATCCTATCCAGATTTCGGTCAGAAAGCGATCTGTTTTCTGACTATCCCGGTTGTTTGGCGGAAGTCTTACTTAAAAAAGGGGGATGCATCTCAATTATGCGAATGTCTCCACTGAACCCTCATCCCCCAACCCCTTCTCCCCCTGGGAGAAGGGGAACTAGAAGTCCCTCTCCCAGGGGGAGAGGGATTTAGGGTGAGGGCTGCCTTTTGGAGATGCACCCAAAAAAGGCGACATTAAGGCTTGAGTTGGTTTGACGGATTCCAATTAATTGAGGCAACCTGAAATGAAACTTCAATATTTGTCCACCTTGGCATTAGCGTCAATTTTGAGCCTAGGAATGGCGGCGGGTTGTTCTAACCCCTGTGCAGCGAAAACACCGCCGACAGGCAATCCGGCGACGGAAGTTACAACCGATCCCTGTGCAGGAAAAGCCGATCCTTGTGCAGGAAAAGCTCATCCTTGTGCGTCTAAATCCCGTTCTGTGGGAGGACCCCTCGCTGCGGAATTGCAAGGAAAACCTGTGCTGGTTGATGTGTTTGCCGAATGGTGTTCTGCCTGTAAAAATATTGCGCCTACGTTGGCTAAATTAGAGCAAGACTATCAAGGTCAGGTGCATTTTGTTGTTTTAGATATGACGAATAATGCCACGGTTGCTGAGGCTGAAGCGAAAGCTGAACAGTTAGGACTCAGCCAATTTTTAGCGGAAACTAAAGACCAAACTGGAACGCTGACGATTATTGATCCAGCTACGGGGACTATTTTGGAACAGCATCGGAATAATCCGGATAAATCTGCCTATACAACGGTACTGGATTCAGCCCTGGCGCAAAATTAAAGTCCTGGATAAAATAGGCGGTTTTATTCCCCTTTGTTGGGAGTTTTTAGAGATTTTTGGATTTCCCAATACTATACCCGAGGCCCTAGGACCTCGGGTATAGTATTGGGAAGACGAAGCGGGTTGCTTGAGACAAGCTGTAGCAATGAGCAGCCAATCGGGGCGGTAAACCCGGTTTCTGGTCCCTGGGATTGAATCCGGTACTGGGGTCCTAGGCTTGATATTTCATCGGATTTATGCTATGTAACAACAGAGACAGAGTTCAAGGACCCGATTTGGAAAGAAAGAACTCAGGCTCATTCCCTTAAATTTCAGGTGCATCAAGGGGCAGTGCAGGTCCACAGTCCAGGACCCAAATCCGGCGGTTTAATTTATGGATAGGAACGTTCAAGTATTCCGTTTGGCATCAAATCCTGAAAAGCGCCCGAGATTTTGTCAACAAAATGGTAAAATTAATAGACTTTTCAAGTGACGAAAATTTTGAGAGAATCAAGGGGAGCTATCCAGCGGAAAGAGTCAGCCAGAAATTGCTCCTATTAAATTTCGAGGAGAGCTAATTTCTGAAGCTCCATCGGTCGAAAAGAAGAAAAGAGGGGGAATTGATTGAATCTTAGGAGAAAATCCTCCGATTTAGTTGTTGACGAATTGAGGGATTGAAGATAATTCCCCATCTAAAGCTAGAGGGGAAAACCAACAGCAGTATATCTAAAGACTGATTTAGGGCCGATCGCCTACCCAACATCACCCAGATGTTGCTACTTTAAAAATAAAGATTAAGCTGCGATTCAGACTATCGGAGAGAATCCCATTAAATCCCTAGGGACAAAACCCAATCAATATCCCGGGGAACTGAACATTCTAACTCGGGTATCTAGCCCCTAACTGAACTAGGGATTCCCCAAACCCAAAAATTTTGTCAAAAAATAAAAAATTGAGTTAATTGCAACGAAGGGTCATATTTTTTATGGTTAGCCAAACTCCTGAAGCAGATTTTCAAGTTTCATTGAGTAACGATCAAGCAGTGGTGCATCTACCCCCCCGCTTAAGCGTCATCGAGGCGGTATTTTTTAAACAAACCTGTCATGAACTCTGTGAAAGGACCCCACCGCCGGAACATATTATTCTGGATTTTAGTAAGACCACGTTTATAGACAGTAGTGGAGTCGGGGCTTTAGTCCGCGTGTTCAAGACGACTCAGACAGCCTCCATTGATTTAATTTTGCGAAATGTACAATCCCAAGTGATGTCGGTCCTGTCCCTAACCGCCTTAGACCAAGCATTGACCTTTGAGGGCAATTCTGGAACGATGACGGGGGCAAAGGAGGAGTTCGCCTCAAAAGCCAACTGGAAAGGGGACAAGAATGCAGAACTGCCTACAACCCATCCCTCGGTGCGTTCGTCGGTGAAGCGATTGATTGATATTATTGGTGCATTGGTGGGGTTAGGAATTACGGGAATTGCGTTTATTCCCCTGGCGATCGCCATCAAGATGGATAGTCCAGGACCGATTTTCTTTAGTCAAATCCGGTGTGGTTGGATGGGGAAAAGATTTCGGATTTGGAAATTCCGCTCGATGTGCGAAAATGCAGAAGCGCTCAAGTCCCAAGTGGAAAATCAAGTCGAAGGCCCGCTTTTTAAAAGTGAACGAGACTCCCGGGTGACGGGTATCGGTCAGTTTATGCGCCGAACGAGTTTAGACGAGTTGCCTCAGTTTTGGAACGTCCTGAAAGGAGAGATGAGTCTCGTGGGGACAAGACCTCCCCTACCGGATGAAGTCGATCGCTATGAAGTCCCGGAATGGCAACGCCTGGATGTTAAACCGGGGATGACGGGAGAATGGCAAGTGCATGGGCGATCGTCTATTCGCACCTTTGAGGATGTGATTCGCTTAGATCTCGAATACCAAAAAAAATGGAGCCTGCTTTATGACCTAAAACTGATTTTAAAAACAATCGGGGTCGTGTTTAACAAAAATAGTGGTGCTTACTAGGTCGTTAAAGGGAGTTGTAGGATAAAGAAAGAAGGAATCTTTTCACGTCTGGGCCTTCTACTTTCATACCGAATCATTCTGGCCGCCGCTAGAACTGATAAACCTTTGATCCCACTTTCACCCCTTGGGTATGGAAGCCACCGCCCAGACGTAAACATTCTTCATCATATAGAAGATGGTGTTACAAAATTTCGGCAGCTGGTGGAAGGGACTCGCTTCCCAGCTAGGAAAACGACAGGCCAAAGAGGAGCGACCGTTGAAGCGATCGCGTCTGCAAGTCAAAAGCGATCTCTATGCCTTAGCACAAGTGTTGCAATGGTTAGAAGATGAAATCTACTCCCTACTTCCGCGCGATCGCTGGTGGCAGTATCAAACTGCCTTAGCAGAAGGTTTCACGAATGCAGTGCGTCACGCTCACCATGACTTGCCGCCTACAACTGAGATCGAAATTGAAGTCACCGTTTTTCCAAGCTATGTGGAGATCAAAATCTGGGATTACGGCCCCCCCTTCGATTTAGAAGCCAAGCTGCAATCCCGCTATGAAAACCCGAATGGCAATCCATTGGATGAAGGAGGCCGAGGCTTAATCTTCATGCATCAATTAACCAATGAACTGCTTTACACCCGAATCGGAGATAATCGCAACTGTCTGATCATGCGAAAAAATTTCCGTTGATGAGCAAACTCATTTCCCCGTCCCATCTGCTATTCTCTTCACTCAAGACAGGCGTTCGGAACCTCCTGCGAACTTTAGCCGCCGATCGCATTACCCCCATGATTGTACCCGGACCCGCTGATGAACCTGAAAGCCTTGAAGCCCTAAGCCGGTATCAAACCCTTGATGCCGCCACTCAAACGGCTTTACAGGAACTCACGGACCTAATTCCCCAGATTGTTCAGATGCCGATCGCCGCGATCGCCACCGGCATCCCCGGTAACTGTGCCGTGAAATCCCACATTGGTGCCACCCCGGATGAACTCGACCTCGCCTGTGCCTGGTCTACTTATCCCCTCCAACAAAGACGCCTGGTGGTTCTCAACCCCCTAAACAAACCGGGAGAATTACTCCAGGACAATGGCCGAGATGATCCCCAAGGCCCCCTGTACTTTTACGCCGGTGTTCCCCTGATCTCTTCCGAGGGTTACCCCATCGGGACCTTATGCATCATGGACCGCGTGCCGCAACACTTGAGCGCGACCCAAAAGCAAACTCTGCAAACCCTGGCAACCCAGGCGATCGCCACCCTAGAACGCCACCGGGTCCAACCCCCTGCACCCGTTCAACCCCACCTCCTCGATGTTCTCAACCACACTCATGAGGCCATCCAAACCCTGCGTCTGAGTGACCAACGGCTGCTTTATGTCAACCCCGTCTGGCTCAAAACCCTCGGCTATACTCTCGAAGAAATCTCTTCTATGTATTGGTGGGACATCCTCGACCCCGCCTCCTTTGCATCCGCTTCGACTATCCTGGAAAAACTCCGCCTCGGAGAATCCCTCTTTGGAGTCAGCCTGATTTTACTCACCAAAACCGGCGATCGCGTCTGGGTGGAAGCCAACTTCTCCTCCGGGTGGGAACGCAATCAACCGGACTATGCGATCGCCCTGTTCCGCAACGTCACCGCCGAACAACAAGCAAGGCTCAAATACGAGCAACTCTTTGAAAATACCGCCCTGGGACTCTTTCAACTCACCCTAGAGGGCCGTTACTGCCAAATCAACTCCGCCCTCGCCAAAATGTATGGCTATGAGTCCCCCACCCAATTCCTCTCTCGGGTGGAACATCCACGCCAACTCTACCTCCAACCCCATGAATGGGAGGAATGCCTGCATCTGTTAGCAACCCAGGGTCACCTGGTTCATGAGGTGGAAGTCAAACGTTTCGATGGGTCCACCATCTGGATTTCTGAAAATATCCGACCTTTACTCGATATTAAAGGTCGCACCATTGGCTATGAAGGGTTTGTCCAAGATGTCACCCCCAACAAACAAGCGGAAGCCACCGTCCAACTGGCCAGGGATCAACTCCAAGCGGTCTTAGATGCCGTTCCCGGTACCGTTTCTCTGATTAGTGCCGATTTTCACTATTTAGGGGTCAATCGCCATTTAGCCGCTACTTACAACCTACCCCTGGCTCAATTTATCGGGCGCGAAGTCGGGTTTCGGCAATCGGTTTTTGGACAATTTGTCCGCGATTTCTTTGCCACCCAATCCCGGGAAGCCTCGATTGAAATTGATTCCGAGGTCAATGGAGCCTTCCGCAGCGATTTGGTGATTGCCAAGAAGTGGCTGGAGGACCAAGCGGCGGTGTTTGTGGGGATTGATATTACGGAACGCAAACGGGCGGAGGCGGCCCTGAAGGCGGAATTGGCGGAGGCGGCAGAATATGTGCGATCGCTCCTCCCCCTCCCCTTGAGCGAACCTGTCTGCATCGATTCTCGGTTTATTCCCTCTCAACAGTTAGGGGGAGATTGTTTTGATTATTATTGGCTCGATGATGAGAATTTAGCCATTTATCTGCTCGATGTCTCAGGACATGGGTCTCGGGCGGCCCTGCTCTCGGTGTCGGTGTTAAATTTATTGCGCGCTCGTTTTCTTCCCGGTACTGACTTTTATCAACCCTATCAGGTGCTGACGGCCCTCAATCATGCGATTAAGATGGAGCGTCAGCGGAATATGTATTTTACGATCTGGTATGGGGTCTATAATCAGGTGCAGCGCCAGCTTGTTTATTCCTGTGCCGGACATCCCCCAGCAATTTTGCTCTCCCAAGATGGTGAGGTACAAAAGCTCAGAACGGAAACCTCGGTCCCGATTGGAATGTTTCCCAATATTAAATATGAAAATGCTTCCTGCCAGATTGAGGCAGACAGTTCGCTTTATATTTTTAGCGATGGGATTTATGAAATTAACGAACCCGATGGGTCGATGTGGAGTCTTGAGAATTTTATCGATTTACTCGCGGAATGTCGGCAAAGTAATTCGTTTAATCTGGACCAAGTGTTAGGGTTGGTGCGCCAAGTTTCTCAGGAAGATATGTTTCATGATGATGTCTCTTTGTTGCAGGTGAAGTTTGATTTTTAGCCGCTTAGGGCCAGCAATCGCCATCCGCAAGGGAACCACCTCCGGTCCCCTCTTGATGGAATCCGCTTGTTTCTAAAAAACTTAGAGACTCTCGGTGATGTTAGGACGGAAGACAGAGGCGATCGCCTTGCTCGGATGACTGGGTTTTTGGGTTCAATCCGGTTTAGAAAGGACGTGTTTTTCAAATTCCTCTCGGTTGGGAAAGACTTTCATGATTTTATCCAATCCCGCAAGTTCTAGCAGCATTTTGACTTGGGTATTGATGGAACACAAAAATAGCTTCCCTCCGGCAGCTTGAACGGTTTTAATTGCAGCAACAATTGCTCCTAAACCGGAACTGTCCATGAAACTGACATCTTGAAAATCAATGAGTACAATTTCAGCTCCTTCGGCCAGATAATTGGTAATTTCTCGCTCAAATTGACCCACCTTAGTCCGATCTAAAAGGCCAACGGGTTGGACCACTTTAACCACTGGACTCATCCTTAATTAACCCCTACTTGATTTGACAGGTGCCACGGGCTAGATTTGATTTTTTAATCAAACGACTGGCCTAGAGACGATGGTCTGGTGACATTAACATGATTTGTATCTTAACCCTGCGTGGGCGTTATTGCAGTTTAGCTCATCGGGGATTGGGCCTGACGGCTTGTTTACCAACCCAATTGAATAGATGAGACTAGGGTCTATAATAGACCCAATTGTTCACTCAGGATTGAGGAATAGGGAAGGGGTCGATCCGGCCCGCGATCGCCTTGAGGAGACATAGACCCTCAAAACCCCCTAAAATTTAAGGTCTAAAATCCAATAGGCGATAATCCATGACTGCGAATATCCTTGTGGTTGAAGATGAAGTCAAACTCGCTCAATTTATTGAACTAGAACTCAAATATGAAGGCTACCAGGCGATTGTGGTTCGGGATGGGGTCGCCGGATTGACAGCCATCCAAGAGTTGAGTCCCGATCTGGTCCTTCTGGATGGGATGCTGCCTGGACTCTCGGGGTTGGAAGTCTGCCGTCGTTTGCGAACCAGTGGCAATATGGTCCCGGTGATTGTCTTGACGGCGCGGGATGAAGTGAGCGATCGCGCAGCCGGATTGGATGCGGGTGCTGATGATTACCTGGTGAAACCCTTTAGTTCCGAAGATTTGATTTCTCGCGTGAAGGCCCATCTGCGAAATCCCATCGAAGTGGATCCGGATTTGTTACCCTTTGCGGACTTAAGTTTGAACCGACGCACCCGGGAGGTCCGCAGAGGCGATCGCGCCATTGAACTGACGGCGAAAGAATTTGACTTACTGGAATATCTGATTTCCCATCCCCGACAAGTAGTCAAGCGCGAGCAAATTCTGGAAAATGTCTGGGGTTACGATTTTATGGGGGATTCCAACATTATTGAGGTCTACATTCGTTACCTCCGTCTCAAGTTAGAAGCCCAGGGGGAAAAACGACTGATTCAGACGGTGCGCGGCGTGGGTTACGTTCTGCGGGATTAAATTCTACCCCAGTTTACTGGATTAATGAACGAACTCAACCCAGGTGCAACGATTCAGTTGCACTTTTTTAATGCAATTTTTATCCCGGGGGATAGGCCAGAATAGAGAAAAGGGCGATCGCAAACCGTTCTAGGTTCCGGGTTAATCGTTCCCCGGTTTTTCCTCCCTCAATTTTAAAAATTATCTTTTTCATTTCTTTACCTCTTCTTTACCGAAGGTTTCCGCAAGTTTAACTCAAAAAACTGACAAAATAGAGATAATATATTATTATTCTATAATTTTTCAATGTTTTTAAAAAATAGTGTAAATTATTTAACCGCAACCCGCTTCTTACTGAGGGAATCAATCCGGCAAAATATCCCGCTTGAAATTAGACCCTAAATCCGTATAAATTGAGTCTTTTGTTCCAGAAGAGACCCTTAAAACAGGACCCGATATGATCCAGATATTCCTTGGTAAATTTGCGGCCAAATGGTCCGCCCTAGCGCTTTTGAGTGTCTTGACCCTCACCGCTTGTCTAGGGACCGGAACAGATGTTCAGCCTCGGGGATCACGGGGTGAAATCAATAACTTGAGTATCGATGGTTCTAGCACAGTTTTTCCGATATCTGAGGCAATGGCGGAAGAACTTATGAAAACCCATCCGGGGGTGAGAGTGACCATCGGTATTTCCGGGACGGGCGGGGGGTTTAAGAAATTTTGCCAAGGAGAAACCGATATTTCCAATGCCTCTCGGGCGATCAATATGACCGAACGAGAATTGTGCAAAAAAAATGGCATTAAATACATCGAAATTCCCATTGCCCTGGATGGGATTTCAGTTGTGGTCAATCCAGCTAATGACTTTGTTCAATGTCTGACGGTAGAAGAACTTAAGCGAATGTGGGAACCCGCCGCTGAAGGAAAAATTGTCAACTGGAACCAAATCCGCTCAACCTTTCCCAATCGCCCCCTGCGGTTGTTTGGTCCGGGAACGGATTCAGGAACTCATGATTATTTTACTACTGCTTTGGTGGGGCAAGAACAACAAAGTCGTGGGGATTATACCGCAAGCGAAGATGATAATATCATCGTGCAAGGAGTCGCTGCCGATGCCGATAGTCTCGGATTTTTTGGCTATGCTTACTATCAGGAAAATCAACATAAGTTAAAAGTAGTGGAAATTGATTCCGGTGAAGGGTGTATTGCTCCCAGTCCTAACACGATTGCGGATAACAGTTATCAACCTCTTTCTCGTCCGGAATTTATCTACATCAATAAATCCGAGGCCGATCGCCTGGATGTGAAAGCCTTTGTGGAATTTCATCTGAATCCAAAACATCAATATTTAATCTCAGAAGTGGGGTATGTTCCCCTTTCTGAATCGGTGATGACGGTGGTTAGAAACCGCTATGAACAGGGGAAGGTTGGGTCAGCTTTTAAGTCCGGTTCCACCCTAAACATCAACCTGCATGAGGCCCTGAAGCTGGAAAATTAAAGAAAATTCAGCTAGAATTAACCCCAATTGATAGGGGGGTCAACCCCGTGGGATGTTTTAAGCCATCGGGCGATCGCATCTTAATCCGATCATGTATCAGGTATGTTATGGCGTTTCATTCCTTACCGCCGCGACTCCCGGAGGGAGAGTCTTGGCAACGAAATCTACAGCGACTCACTTGGATAGAACGGGGTTTACAGATTATTCTGGCGATGATCGCGGGGATTCCGATTTCGATTTTCGTGGCGATCGCATCGGTATTTCTCTATGAAACGGTGCTATTTTTTCAAACCGTTCCCCTCTGGAATTTTTTGAGTGATCCTCAGTGGACTCCGTTATTTCCGACTCAAAATTTTGGCATTTTTGTTCTCGCCAGCGCCACTCTCCTAGTGACGGGAATTGCCAGTTTGTTTGCCATGCCCATCGGGTTGTTAATTGCGATTTATTTAGAAGAATATGCCAGTGATCGCCTGCGATTGACGGTTAAACCCCTTTTGGAAGCCTTGTCGGGAATTCCCACGGTGGTTTATGGCTATTTTGCCCTATTAGTGATCACTCCACTTTTGCAGCAGTTAATTCCGGGACTGGCGAGATTTAATGCCTTAAGTGCAGGGTTAGTGACGGGAGTGGCGATCATTCCAATTATTTCTTCCCTGAGTGAAGATGCGATTAAAAGTGTGCCCCATGCCCTCAGAGAAGCCGGTTATACCTTGGGGTTAACCAAGCAAGAAGTGTTAACTAAAATTGTCTTACCGATGGCTTTTCCCGGGATTATCGCCTCATTTATGTTAGCGGCTTCTCGGGCTTTGGGCGAAACCATGATTTCGGCGATCGCCGCAGGGCAAAATCCTCAATTAACCCTCAATCCCCTCGTTCCAGTTGCTACCATGACGGCTTTTATTATTCAGGTGAGTTTGGGAACCGTTGCCTTTAATTCCTTAGCCTTTCAAACGATTTTCACCGTGGGGATGGTGTTATTTTTGATTACCCTAGGATTGAATACCTTTGGGTATTGGTTAGTGCGTCGCCATCAAACGGCGATGACTGCGGAGATCGTCCCGACTGTACCCTCCGATGAACCCTCTAATTTTTATCCTCTCTACGATCAAGAGTTTCCGGTGAATAACCCTAGATTTGGGCAAGGAAAAACCCGGTCAATTGTGGAGTTTAAAACCCCTTTGGTTCGCCGTCAGGTGTTGGACCGATGTTTTAGTGGGGTGAGTGCGATCGCCATCCCCATTGCCCTCGGCATTCTCGCCCTGTTACTCTTCGATGCCTCTCGGCGGGGTTTGCCTCATTTAACCTGGCAATTTATCACCAGCTTTCCCTCTCGTAACCCCCAAGAAGCCGGGATTTATCCCGCCCTCATGGGCAGTTTATGGCTATTAGGATTAACCGGATTATTTGCCTTGCCCATTGGCATTGGAACGGCTATTTACCTAGAAGAATATTGTTCCAATACTGCCTTGAATTGGTTTTTAGAAATTAATATTGCTAACCTCGCTGCGGTCCCCTCGATTCTGTATGGATTATTAGGGCTAGAATTATTTGTGCGTCTCCTTGCCCCGGTGACAGGAGGACCGAGTTTACTCTCTGCCGCCCTCACCTTAACCGTGATTATTTTACCCATGTTTATTGTCACCACTCGGGCAGCTTTACGGGGTATTCCGGACGGTTTACACCAAGCCGGTTATGCTATGGGTATGACTCGTGCACAGGTGTTGTGGCATATCGTGTTACCGGCAGCGTTTCCCGCCACCT
The DNA here is from genome assembly GCA_011390515.1 of Oscillatoria sp. Lineage (GTDB taxonomy): Bacteria > Cyanobacteriota > Cyanobacteriia > Cyanobacteriales > Laspinemataceae > Laspinema. The sequence goes on along the minus strand of JAABSJ010000002.1, from coordinate 43,870 downwards.
TAACCGGCGCACTTTTAGCCTTAGCCAGGGCGATCGGTGAAACCGCCCCCTTAATTGCCGTGGGCGCATTATCCTTTGTCTCCTTTGCACCCCCGTTATCCTGGGAGGGAGTCTATAGCCGATTTACCGCCTTACCCTTTCAAATTTTTAACTGGATTTTACGGCCCCAAACCGCCTTTCATAATAATGCTGCTGCCGCTATTTTGGTCTTAGTCGGTATTTTATTAATCCTCAATATTTGCGGTGTTTTGATTCGAGAAAAGTGCAAAAACTAACCCAATTTCTAATCCTCTTAAATTTTAGTTAAACCCCTATGAATGTCAACTCGGAATATTCCCATACCCATCACCTGCCCATTTTAGAAACGTCCGACTTGTCAGTATTTTTTGACAAGACGCAAATCCTCGGCAATATTACTTTGAAAATTTATGCCCATCAGATTACCGCCATTATCGGACCCTCTGGCTGTGGCAAAACAACCTTAATTCGCTGCTTTAATCGCCTCAACGAACTCACCAATACTTTTAAAAGAGTCGGCCAGATTTACATAGGCGATCGCGACATTTCTCAGGTCAACCCCGTAGAAATTCGCAGGCAAGTCGGGATGGTGTTTCAAAAGCCAAATCCCTTCCCCAAATCAATCTATGACAACATCGCCCTCGGCTTGCGAATTAACGGTTATCAAGGGGATATTGATGAATCGGTTGAACATTCCCTCCGTCAAGTCTTCTTATGGGATGAAGTCAAAAACAACCTCTATCGCAGTGCATTAACCTTATCCGGAGGGCAACAACAACGCTTGTGCATCGCCCGCACCTTAGCCCTCAAACCGGATATCATTTTGATGGATGAACCCTGTTCCGCCCTCGACCCAATTTCCACCGCCCGCATTGACGAACTGCTGTATGAACTGAAGCATGATTATACCATTGTTTTGGTTACCCATAATATGCAGCAAGCCTCCCGCATCTCCGATTTGACCGCTTTTTTTAATATTAAAACCACCGAAACCGGGGGAAAAGTAGGCTATTTATCTGAATACGATAAAACCGAAGTAATTTTTCACCATCCCCAACAGCAGGCGACTCAGGAATATGTCAGTCGCCGCTTTTAGTAGAGGAAAGCGCAAAGTAGCGATTAGAAACCGGGTTTCTTGACAAAATTGCGGGCGATGGACCAAAAATTAGGGTAGAAACCCGGTTTCTGGTCCTAGGCATCGAATTCGGGGCGATCGCCTCTTTCCTTCACCCCAACAACCAACCCACCCAAAAATTTTCTTTGACTAGAGTGCATTCATGCTAGACTAGAAAGGTTTTCATATTGTAAATTGAGCTATGTTTTGGGCTGACAAAATTGCGGAAAGTGCACAAGGCGAACAAATCGTTAATGATTCAAAAACCCCTTCGGGTCGAGTTCATGTGGGGTCCTTGCGGGGTGTGATCATCCATGATGTCATTTATCGCGCCTTGAAACACGCCGGTAAGCCCGTAAAATTTATGTATGGCGTTGATGATTATGACGCCCTTGATACCGTTCCGGGCTATCTCGATCGCCAGAATTTTGCCCCCTATTTGGGTTACCCCTTGTGTAACGTCCCTTCTCCTGATGACAAGGCGACAGATTACGCCAAATATTTCATGGGAGAATTCCTAGAAGTCTTTGATTACTTAGGGGTAAAACCGGAGATTTATTACCTGAGAGACTTGTATCGAACCGGACAACTCAACCCCTACATCGATACCTTCTTGCAAAATTCCCATCTGGTTCGCGAAGCCTATAAAGAAGTTAGTAAAGCCGATCGCCCAAGTAACTGGTATCCCTTCCAAGTCATCTGCGAAAACTGCGGAAAAATTGCCACCACCGTTGTCACCGACTACAACGGCAAAGAAGTCTTTTACACCTGCGAACCCAACGCCACCAACTATGTCAACGGATGCGGACATTCCGGCTGGGTTTCCCCCTTTGATGGCAACGGCAAACTCCCCTGGAAAGTTGAATGGGTTGCCAAATGGCAACTGGTAGGAGTTACCATCGAACTTGCTGGAAAAGACCATTCTCAAAAAGGCGGTTCTCGCGATGTTGCTAACGCAATTTGTCGTAAAGTCCTGAAAAAACAACCCCCATTCCATTCCCCCTACGAGTTTATTTTAGTGAATGGCACAAAAATGAGTTCCTCCAAAGGAGTCGGTTCAGCAGCGAAAGAAATCGCCGAATTACTGCCACCGGAACTGCTGCGCTTTTTGATGCTACGAACCCAACCGAAATCGGTGATTAATTTCGCCCCGAATTATGAAACCACCACCCGATTGTTCCGGGATTACGACACCTTAATCGAGAAATATCAAGGGGTTACCCCGGAAAGTGGGGAAGACCCCAAACAGGATAAAGAACTACAACCCCTGTTCTATTCCCAACTCACCGATGAAGTCAAAACCTATCAACCCTTTGATTTCAGTACCTTAATTTCCCTGCTGCAAGTGCCTCATTTGGATATTAAAGAAGAAATCCAAAAACGCTGCGAACAACCGTTAACCGATGCAGATTGGGAAGTTCTCCATCAGCGGATTGAGTCCGCCCAAAAGTGGCTGGATGATTATGCTGATGAAGAAGAGAAGCTGGTGTTGTATTTTGATGAAATTCCCGAACAAGTGCAAGATTTGACCGATGAACAGGTGACTTATTTGGGTGAGTTAGCCAAGAATTTAGAAGTGGCAGAGAGTTGGGATGGGGAAACCTTACAAACGATTATCTTCTCGACGAGTAAAGGGTTGGAGATGAAACCTGGGAATGCATTTCCGGCGGTTTATTTGACCTTCATGGGTAAATCCCGAGGTCCGAAAGCAGGGAATTTACTCTCGTATTTAGATAAGACGTTTGTGTTGGAAAGAATTCGCGGGGCGGTTGCGCTGAAACAAGAGGCAGCGGTGTAGAAGTCGTTTCTTATGTTCGTAGTAACGACTTCAGTCGTTTCTTATGTTCGTAGTAACGACTTCAGTCGTTATCTTAGTTCGTAGTAACGACTTCAGTCGTTATCTTAGTTCGTAGTAACGACTTCAGTCGTTTCCGGGTTCCATGTCACCGCTTTCTGAGTAAGTGGCGAGAACTAACAGGTTACAAAACCCCTGGTGTTATAGCAACTTGTCTATATTACTACTACGAACTAAGAGGGAGAACGACTGAAGTCGTTACTACGAACTAAGAGGGAGAACGACTGAAGTCGTTACTACGAACTAAGAGGGAGAACGACTGAAGTCGTTACTACGAACTGAGGGAGATAACGACTGAAGTCGTTACTACGAACTAAGAGGGAGAACGACTGAAGTCGTTACTACGAACAGGGGAAGTTATGAGTCTTGTAAGGCTTTTAGAACCGTGTCGTGGATGGTGCCATTGCTGACTACGATGCCTTGATTGTTGACCATCTTTTTACCCATGCCAAAGGGTAAAACATTGCCATGCATATCGGTGACACGCCCTCCGGCTTCTTCGACCACGATCGCCCCGGCTGCATGGTCCCAGATATTCTCGCGGTAATCTGGGGTTTTGGGAGAGGGGAGGCGCATATATAATGCCGCTTGTCCCGATGCGACAATTCCATATTTGGCTTGGGAATCCATGCGTAGGGATTCGGCGGTGAATCCAACCGCTTTGGCAACAGAAGTTTGCCTGGATTGGTCGCCGTGACTGGCTTCTACGCTTTCTACAAACCGCATATTTTCCACATCATCAGCGGCAACGACTCGCAGCGATCGCCAGGTTCCTCCCGAAATTGCCTGCATTGTCGCCCCTTCTCCCCGGACGGCGACAAATAAGGCCCCCTCTTCTCCTGATTCTAACTTAAGGGCCGGACAAGCCATGACGCCGACTTTCACCTCGTTGTCTTCAATTAAGGCGATCGCCACCGCATATTGATCCTGTCTCAAAAATCCTTTGGTCCCATCAATCGGGTCGAGGGTCCAAAATCTCCCCCCAACTTCCCCATTGCCACAATCGATCCAATCCGCAACCTGTTCCGGCGTCGCATCCGGGACTAGGGACTGGACATGATGGGTCACTTTCTGCAATTGTTCGGCGTTGCTTCGCAGATCCGTTGCATCTTCTTCCCCCACGATCGCATCTTCGGGAAATGCGGCATTTAATGCCTTGCAAATCAACGCCTGAGACCCATAATCGGCCACGGTTACCGGGCTTTTATCGATTTTTTCCATCGCAACCGGAATCTCTCGGCGCACTTCTTGGCAGAGTTTAGCAGCCGCGATCGCCGCATCAATGGCAACTTGTTTTTCCCGTTCGTATGACATCTTAAACCTCTTCAAACAAATTTAAAGACGCGACGTGGCGTCTCTACAAACTGTAGACTCTTGCTCATCCCAAGTCTAGTCAGATTAAACGATAAACAGCAAAACGATTCCACCGATGATTGTTCCGCCACTCATGACCCAAGGCCCTAGTGGACTTCTGTTTCTGCAAACCCCTGTCCCTCGGGTTGGTCCTGGGTTCAGGAAAGAGGATCCAGTCATAAACACTCTCTAGGTCACGATTACACAGTGAATCGGTTCTAAACACCCGAAGCTGGGTAATTTAGTCAAGGCCCTGGGAAAAGTTTTCCCTGCTTTCTGTCATAACCTATGACTGGGGGTTTTTGGTCTAAAACTCCACAAAAGTTAAAGAATTGGCTATAGCATGAAAACAGTTAACGGGAAAATTTAACGGATAAAACTACAATGACCGCTATGCAACTGGGTTCGGAAAATTTAGTCATGATCGCTCAATCCACGGCAATTGCTGCCCGGAAATTGGGGGTACTCTCCACGGAGGCCAAAAATCAGGCGATCGAGGCAGTCGCCCAAGCTTTACAATCTGCTGCCTCAGAAATTGTGGCTGCCAATACCAAAGACTGTGAAATTGCCCAACTCGAAGGCATTTCCAAACCCCTTTACAACCGTCTGAAAATGGACCGGACTAAACTAGAGGCAACCATTGCCGGAGTCCGAGATGTGGGCAAACTCCCGGATCCGGTGGGTGAGATTCAGCTTCATCGGGAATTGGATGAGGGCTTAATTCTCAAGCGAGTTTCTGCACCATTAGGGGTGGTTGCGGTGATTTTTGAAGCCCGTCCCGAGGCGGCAATTCAAATTTCTGCCCTAGCGATTAAATCGGGGAATGGGGTGATTTTGAAAGGGGGAAAAGAGGCGAATCATTCTTGTGCAGCCATTGTTAAAGCGATTCGCCAAGGGTTAGCCCAGACGGAGGTTGATCCGGATGTGGTGCAGTTGTTAACGACGAGGGAAGAAACGTTAGCGTTATTAAAATTAGATGATTTTGTAGATTTAATTGTCCCGAGAGGGTCAAATGAGTTTGTGCGTTTTGTTCAGGATAATACGCGCATTCCGGTTTTGGGTCATGCGGAGGGGATTTGTCATTTATATGTGGATGCCTCGGCGGACATTGAAAAAGCGGTGACGATCGCCGTGGATTCTAAAACTCAGTATCCGGCAGCTTGCAATGCGATCGAAACGTTGCTGGTTCATGAGGCGATCGCCCCGGAATTTTTACCCCAAGTTGCTGCTGCACTCCAAGGGCGTCAGGTGCAGTTACGCTTGGATCAGAAAAGTCAAGATATCCTGAAAAATACCCCCAATTTGCAGGATTGGCAACCGGCAACGGAGGAGGATTGGAAAACCGAATATACCGACTTGATTTTATCCATTAAAGTGGTACATTTTCTAGAAGAGGCGATTTCTCATATCAACACTTATGGATCCGGTCATACTGATGCGATCGTCACCGAAGAACAATCCGCTGCGGATCTGTTTCTGTCTCAAGTTGCCTCTGCCGGAGTCTTCCATAATTGTTCCACCCGCTTTGCTGATGGATTCCGCTATGGTTTCGGGGCGGAAGTGGGAATTAGTACCCAAAAAATGCCGCCCCGAGGTCCTGTTGGACTGGAAGGATTAGTCACTTACAAATATCAATTAGTCGGGAATGGTCAAGTGGTGGCAACCTATTCCGGTCCCGAGGCTAAATCCTTCACCCATCGGAATTTAGCCTAATCTTAAGAATAGACCTCTTGCAAAATTCTAAAAAGCCCCCCTTTTTAAGGGGGGTTGGGGGGATCAATCTATAGCAGTCCTAAATGATTTGTAACATCTGTCTTCTCCCCTCTCCCGCTTTGGGAGAGGGGTTGGGGATGAGGGCATTCCACAACTGATTTAGGATTCCTATAGTATTTTGCAAGAGGTCTAATGTAGAGGCGATTCTCGAATCGCCTCTACATTCAAGGGAAACAAAAGCCCTAAAAATTATCAAAATTCCACCCAAAGTTGCATCACCAAACTCTTGGAATACCCTATGAAAGTATTCACAAAAGCTGCTCTTATCCGAGTAGCCGTGTTATCACTCATCGTGATTTTTGTACTAACATTAGGCTGGACCACCGTGATTAATATGCCCGGAAAAAGTTATGGGGGAGACTTACCCCCATTAACTGAACGCGAACAAGCCTTGCAAGTTGAACTACGCCAATCCATTGACAAGATTGCCGGAGAGGAAATTGGCGAACATAACTATTTTTTCTACAATCAATTAGAAGCGGTTGCGGATTGGATAGAAGGGGAATTTACTGCGGCGGGTTATGAAGCGAAACGACAAACTTATGAAGTGAATGGGCAGCAGTTTCATAACTTAGAAGTTGAAATCATTGGCACCGAAAAACCCGAGGAAATCATTGTTATTGGCGCTCATTATGATTCCGTAGTTGGGTCTCCGGGCGCTAATGATAATGGGACAGGAACCGCAGCGGTATTAGCCCTAGCCAGGGAATTTGCAGACAAACCAACGGCGCGGACTCTGCGATTTGTGGCTTTTACCAATGAGGAACCGCCGTTTTTTTTGACCGAAGATATGGGCAGTTTTGTCTATGCCAAACGATGTCGCGATCGCCAGGAAAATATTGTGGGAATGCTCAGTTTAGAAACAATGGGCTACTATTCTGACCAGCCCGGTTCTCAACAGTATCCCCTGGGATTATTAAACCTCGCCTATCCTATCACGGGAAATTTTATTACTTTTGTCAGCAATCTCCCCTCGGGAAATTTCTTGCGAGAGGTGATTGGTTCCTTCCGCAATCATACCCAATTTCCCTCAGAAGGTGCAGCGATGCCGGGTTCAACCCCTGGGGCTGGTTGGTCGGATCATTGGTCATTTTGGCAGTTTGATTATCCCGCCCTAATGGTCACGGATACCGCTCCCTTTCGCTATCCCTTTTATCATACGATGAAAGATACCCCGGATCAAGTCAATTATGATTACCTTGCCCGAGTGGTATCCGGTTTAGAACGGGTGATAGAAGAACTCGCCCAGGGACAACAACCTGCGGGGGTTAAAACTAACAGCTAAAGTCGGTTGAAACCGACTGAAAGTCTTATGGAATCGTATTTTTAGTCGGTTTTAACTGAGATCTTGCACCTGTTGCAACACCCGGCGGGGGTTAAAACCCCCGCCTAACAGCTCAAGTCGGTTAAAACCGACTAAAAACACCACAGCATAAGACTTGCAGTCGTCTTTAGACGACTTTAGCTATTAGGCGGGGGTTTTAACCCTAGCCGGGTGTTGAGAATGGTGCAAGATCTCAGTTTTAACCGACTTTAGCTATGAGGCGGAGGTTTTAACCCCCGCCTTTTTTGGGGCTATTATATTGATAGGTTAAATCATCAACGGTCCAGACTTTATCTTGTTTAACCAGTTTCATTTGCACCGGAACTTCCCGACCTGTTTTAGAAATCACGGTGACATCCAGACAGTGAACTTCATCCTCAGTGGTGGGAATTGACATGGTAGTGCGCTGATATTGATTCAGTTTGTGGGTTTTGATGAATTTAGCAAATTGTTGTTTAGAGGTTTTGCTTTTAAAGCGATCGCTGGTCAACTGATAGGCCCCATTGATATCGCCAGCGCCAATTTGAGCAAAAAAGGCCCCGATCGCCTGGGGTAACCCTTTGGTTTTGGAAAAAATAATCAGGGAAACGCTAATCCAAATTAAGACGATTCCTCCCAGGATTACACCGACGCCAATTCCCACATACGATAACCAAGGTTGAAAGGATTCCACAGCAAACTCCTAAAATGACCAATGAAATGACAAAACCAATCATGTTGGGAAGGGTTATCCCCAAAAATAGACCCCCAAAGGGGATAACCTCTTTCTGGTCTTACCATAAAAAAGCCCCTAGAGCAAGGGTTCCAGCTTAGGGGTGGGGGGTCGGAGGCGATCGGGGGACTGTCTGTGACTGCAAACATTCCCCCCAAATTCAGGGGACCGAATCTGGAAATCTTCCGGATTTCAGCGACAGAGTGAGTACATTGGCTATTAGGGCGAAGGAACAGAATTATAAACAAAGGAACATAAGACGAGGCAACCCCACCGAGACGGGGTAAAATCTCTTAACCCTTTTACCCCTTATCCCCAATTCAAATATCAGGAGTAGTTACGATGACTTATCGGATACTGAGCATCGATGGTGGCGGAATTCGTGGTGTATTAGCGGCGCGAATGTTGCAACGAATCGAAGAACGACTAGAGTTGCCGTTAAGAGATCATTTTGATTTAATTGCGGGAACTTCTACGGGATCAATGGTGGGTGCTGCGATCGCGATGGGAATTCCCTGCGAGAAAATTGTCCAACTTTACCGGAAAAAGTCTAAAAAAGTCTTTCCCTACAGAAGCCGGTGGACCCTCAAGCGACTGCCCTTACTCTTACAGCATGGCCCTTCAGCGCCTAAGTTCTCTGAAGCCGGACTGATCCGAATGCTCAAAGATTTATTGGGTGAGCAGCGCTTGTCCGAGATTAATCCAGCCAAGCTGTTAATTACCAGCTATGATACCATTGGCCGATCGCCCATCATTTTTAAAAGCTGGAAAGAGAAATTTGCCAACGTTCCAGTCTGGGAAGCTTGCCTCTGTTCCGCTTCTGCTCCCACCTTCTTTCCGGCACACCGATTAGTCATTGATGGTGAGGTGATGTCCGCCATTGATGGCGGTTTAGCGGCGAATAATCCCACCGCTTGCGCTGTCGCTGAAGCCATCCGCCTGGGTCATCGTCTCGAAGATTTGGAAGTCATTTCCATTGGGACGGGGGCGGCAACTCGGGTAATTCCCTGGGAACAAGCTCGCTCTTGGGGAACTCTGCAATGGATTTGGGGTGGGCGCGTGGTTAAAGTGATGACCGATGCACCTTGTGAAGTTTATCATTATATCACGGATTATGTGATTGGAGATAAATCTCGCTATGCTCGTTTACAATTTCCCCTTGATCGCCAATTAATTCATAAACCCTTGAGCGATGATATGGACGATGCCAGCAAGGAGAATATCAACAATTTAGTTGAAGCGGCTGATGCCTACATGAATTTAGTGGAAGTGGTGGAATGCTTGGATATGTGTTTAAGGAAAGCTGAACCCCCTCAAATTCATGTTCAGGAACGTTATCAACGCTAATTTTGTAGGGGCAGTATAGCAATCCTAAATCAGTTGTGGAAGACGTCGGCGGCCCCTTTCTCGTCGGCGGCCCAGAACATCCTGCAGGAGAAGAAGATGTTATAAATCATTTAGGACTGCTATAGCAATCCTAAATCAGTTGTGGAAGACGATGGCGGCCCCCAACCGTCGGCGGCCCAGAACATCCGAGGGTCCATGAAAATGTTACAAATCCTGCAAGGAATGCTATATAGATCAACTGCCCCTATTTGATGACATTTCTCAATGAACATCGGTCCTGATTCAGAATGCAGGATTAGACATCAAACCCGCTGCGATCGCCCCTCCCTTTCCAGGGAAAAATAGGGATAAAAAAAACTCCTGACCCTTTAAACATTAGTCAAGGAGAGAGGGATGGGTTACGAGTCTCGATACTCGGACCTGTACAGGAGGTTTAACGGAGCGATCGCCTTGTTGGGGGAACCTTGCCTGATTCAGTCCAAATCCCCCATTGAATCCTTCAGAAGTTCAAACTTTAACCGAAGCGTCCGCTGACATATTCTAGGGTCGCTTCTTGCTGGGGATTTTGGAAAATATTTTCCGTTTTATCATACTCAACGAGATAGCCAAAGCGCTTACCATCTTCCGTGGCTTCGGCATTGAAAAAGGCGGTATAATCGCAAGCCCGAGAGGCTTGCTGCATATTGTGGGTCACAATCACAATGGTGTAGTTTTCTTTGAGTTCCTGCATTAACTCTTCGACTTTCATCGTTGAGATGGGGTCGAGGGAGGCGCAGGGTTCGTCCATGAGGACGATTTCTGGATTAATGGAGATCGCCCGGGCGATACATAACCGTTGCTGTTGACCTCCGGATAAAGATAAACCATTGGACTTTAATTTATCTTTCACTTCATCCCATAAAGCGGCACGACGCAATGAAGTTTCGACCAATTCATCCAGATTACCTTTATACCGATTGACTCGCGCTCCATAAGCGATATTGTCATAGATAGATTTGGGGAACGGATTCGGTTTCTGGAACACCATCCCAATCCGCCGACGGACCTCTACCGGATCAATTTTTTTATCGTAGAGATCTTGGTTGTAGTAGGAACATTTTCCTTTAATTCGGAATGCACTAATCAAATCATTGAGACGGTTGAAGCAGCGGATTAAGGTACTTTTCCCACATCCCGAGGGTCCAATAAATCCGGTAATTTGGTTTTTCGGGATATTCAGATTCACCCCTTTGAGGGCCAAGGTATCTCCGTAATAAACGTTGAGATTTTCGGTTCGCAGAATTGCTTCTGTTTGAAGTTCAGTTTGGTAATGATGATTGGCTGTTTGCTGATCGGAAGGCATAAAAATCCACCTTGACTTTTACTAGATATTTCCACTTAACTACAGTTGTGTTTCCCACTTTTATGCGATCGAGCGCCAACAGCCTAGGGTTGACAAACTACCGAACCCCAACCGCTCACATCCTCTGATCAGAGTTGCAGCGGATCGGAAGTGAAATTTCAAGAAGTCCGTGCGATCGCAACGGTCACAACTGCTTGGTTGATTGTTCTACACTGGAAAAAAATTAAACTTTGACAATCCTACTTTCAAGCAGAGCGCTGTATCTTATCATACAGTTTTCTGAGGTTTTAGATCGTTAAGAAGTTTAAATTTCGTCCGTGGCATTTTAAACAGAAAGCATGGCCCTTAATAAATGCTTTTCCGCGTGGCCCAGCGAGCCAAAATGCTTGTGATTAGAACCAACAACACTAAAATCAATGAGGCAGCCCATGCCAGTTCTTTTTGACTGGCGTAGGGAACTGAGGCAAAGTTATATACCAACACCGCTAGAGAGGGGGCTGGTTCAAACAAACCTTGGGGCCAGAAAAAGGTAAATAGGGCAGTGAAAATTAAAGGAGCCGTTTCTCCAGCAGCCCGAGCGATCGCCAGGGTTACTCCTGTGATAATCGCCGGTAACGCCGCAGGGAGGACTACCCGCAAGACGGTTTGATGGTTTGAGGCTCCCACCCCCACCGAGGCCCATCGCACATCGGGAGGAACGATTTGCAGGGCTTCATCGGCGGTTCTGACGACAATCGGTAACATCAGGACCGAGAGTGCCACCCCACCGGCAAAAGCGGAGAACTGTTTCGTTGCTAATACAATGATACCGTAGGCAAAAATTCCGACAATAATCGAGGGAACCCCACTCAGGACATTCGTCGCAAAGCGGATCCACCGGGCGACCTGAATCGAACTAGACTCGGACAAGTAAACCGCCCCAAACACTCCAATCGGAACGCTAATGGCAGCAGCGATCCCGACCATAATCAGGGTTCCGGCGATCGCATTGGCAATCCCACCTCCTTGCATCCCAGCAGAAGGCGGCAGTTCTGTAAACAAGTCCAAACTCAGCCGGTTAAACCCTTTAATGATCACATAAATCATCACCGCAAATAACGGCACGAGGGTGATAGCTAAAGCGGTACCGGATAAAAAGGTCATCACCCAGACAAACAGCGATCGCGGACTTTTATAGTTCCGCATCAGCTGCTCCCCTTGTGGAGTAGCGTTGTACAAATCGTCGGTGTGACTTAAAAAAGGCTGTGACATATCAGACTGGGTATTGCACCCCTAAACAACTGCGATGGTCATTGGTCATTGGTCATTGGTCATTGGTCTTTGGTCATTGGTCTTTGGTCATTGGTCTTTGGTCATTGGTCTTTGGTCTTTTCCAAAGGACAAAGGACAAATGACAAATGACCAATGACTAAAACTTCTTGACTTGCCGAACAATTAACTCGGCACAAATATTCACCACTAAGGTCAGTAGGAATAAAACCAAACCTGCATACATCAAAGCAGAAATTTGCAAGCCCGAGGCTTCTGCAAACTGATTAGCCAACAGGGAGGCGATCGTATTTGCTGGGGCCAGCAGAGAGAAGCTCATGTTGTAAGAATTCCCAATAATCATGGTAACGGCCATCGTTTCTCCCATCGCACGGCCCAATCCCAACATAATCGCGCCCACAATTCCAGAAAATGCCGCTGGAATTAAAACTCGAATAATCGTTTCCCAGCGTGTCGCCCCTAACCCTAGGGATGCCTGCCGCAACTCCGGTGGCAGGGACGCCAAGGAGTCCCGAGAGATTGCCGTAATAATCGGCAAAATCATAATCGTTAAAATGATCCCGGCGGGCAACATCCCCGGTCCCACGGGACTTGTGGAAAAAATCGGCAAAAAGCCCAAGTTATTATGCAAAAAAAGCCCCATCGGTTGCAGGAAGGGAATGAGTACAAAAATTCCCCATAATCCATAAACCACACTCGGAATCGCGGCTAACAATTCCACCATAAACACTAGAACCGTCTGGACTGATGGGGGCAGAAAATTTTCACTCAAAAAAATGGCGGTCCCCACTCCCAGGGGAACTGCAAACAGTAAACCGAGGGCTGACGAAACCACGGTCCCATAAATCATCGGCCAGACCCCATATTGATCCTCAACCGGATTCCATGAGCTGGAGGTAAAAAAATTGAAGCCAAAGGCTTGAATTGCAGGCATCGCCCTGATCGCCACCTCGATCGCTATCCAAACCAAAATCCCGGCGATCGCAAATGCAAAAATCCGCGTGATCCAGAAAAACCCGGTATCCATCACGCGCTCTTGTTGTTGGCGAGGTTGAATCGCTCTTTCCTCGTCCATATCCATAGTTTCAGCTCGGTTACTCATTACTTAAATATAAATTAAGCGCATTACTCTATCGGCTTCAATCATAGAAAAATAGAAGTCTGGTACGATAGCAAGCAGTCCAATCCGCTTGCTATAGCAATCCTAAATCAGTTGTGGAAGACGATGGCGGCCCCCAACCCCTCTCCCAGCCCTTCGACTTAGCTCAGGGGGAGAGGGGAGAAGACAGATGTTATAAATCATTTAGGATTGCTATATCTCCTCGAATACCAAAACCGGACAGCTATTCGGTCACTTCAATGTCATAGTCAGGGCTAATCACATTCGCTTGGGCGGCCACTTTCTGTCTGACATTCAGGGGGAGCGGAACGTAACCTAACTCGGCGGCCAGCAGTTGTCCTTCATTCAATCCGTACTCAATCACTGCCTCAAGGGCTTGAGCTTTTTGGGGATCGGAATAGTCTTGGTAAGCCAGCAGCCACGTATAACTAACAATGGGATAAGATTCAGCACCCTCGGGATCAGAAATAAATGCCCGGAGATTATCCGGTAATTCTACTGCTGCAAGGGTTTTACTCGCGGCTTCATCGCTCGGAGAAATAAAGTTGCCGGATTTATTTTCTAAAGCCGCCATAGCGATATTGTTGTTTTTGGCATAGCCATACTCAACATAGCCGATCGAACCACTGGTTTGTTGAATCGAAGCGGTAACGCCTTCATTCCCTTTTCCGCCAATTCCCGTCGGCCATTCTACGGTTTTCCCTTCACCGATGCGCTCTTTCCATTTTTCACTAATCGCAGCAAGATGTTTGGTAAACACTCCCGTGGTTCCACTGCCATCGGAACGATAAACCACGGTGATCGGTTGATCGGGTAAGTTCACACCGGGATTCGCTTCGGCAATGCGCGGGTCATTCCATTGGGTAATCTCACCCATCAAAATATCCACATAGACCTCCCGAGTAAGCTTCAGCCCGCTTTCCACTCCAGGCAAATTATAAGCCAAGACGATGCCACCTGCGGTCATCGGTAGCATCAGAACCTCTCGGTTCATGGCTTGGATCTCTTCATCCTTCATGGCTACGTCGCTGGCCCCAAAATCGACGGTGCCTGCGGAAAACTGCTGGACGCCAGCACCGCTGCCAACGGATTGATAATTGGTGCGAACTTGAGGATTGGCTTGATTAAATTCCTGAAACCACCGTTGGTAAATCGGCGCGGGGAAAGTCGCTCCCGCACCTGTTAAGTTGACGGGTTCGGTTAAGGCGAGTTTGCCCGTCCCTCCGTCTGAGGTAACGGTATTCTCTGCATTGGGTTCCTGGCAAGCCCCGATCCCAAGGGTCAGTGCCATAACAGACAGGGAAAAAGCCATTCGAGCCGGTTTAATGGGATTGGGTAAATGCATGATGTGAATGAGTAGGTTTGGCTATTTTTGTGACGATCACGATTGCAGAATACCGCTTCAGGGTAAAGATTGGGTTAATAGGCGTTAAAGTCTCCCCCCTGAAATTTTTCCCCGGTGCCTTGCAATTCTATCTCATTCCTCTGCTCACAGGGGTTTGGCTCTAAAAAAAAGTAGCCAATTTGACAACAAATTTAGGCAATCCATGACTTAGTAGGTCATTGGTTGTTGGTCCTTGGTCATTGGTTATTGGTCCTTGGTCATTGGTTATTGGTCCTTGGTCCTTGGTTATTGGTCCTTGGTCATTGGTCATTTTCAGACTAAGGAAAAGCGATCGCCCTGTTGCTGTCAACCTGGGCGATCGCCTAATTTCGTTTCTCAACTCTCCCGGGATCCTCGCTTTATGCCGGAACTTCCGTGGCGATCGCCTCTATCAGTTTACTCACCCGCGCTTTAATCTCATCCCGCACAGTCCGAAATGTCTCCAACGGTTTCCCATCAGGGTCTTCCAATTCCCAATCCTCAAACACCTCGCGCAATACCCACGCTTCGGGTAAATTCACCCCACAACCACACAGGGAAATCACTGCATCATAATCCTCTGCCTGAAAATCACTCAACGGATCCGAGGTTTGATTGGTAATATCCACCCCAATCTCCTGCATCACCTCAACCGCCGTGGGATGGACTCGACTAGATTCTAAACCGGAACTGGTGACTTCAATTTTTCCCTCACCCAGGGTTTTAGCAAATCCTTCCGCCATTTGCGAGCGGCAGGAATTGCGCTTACAAACAAACATTACTTTCTTAGTCATGACTTTTCTATCCTAAATTATTGTGGACAATTTGTGGAAAATTTGTGGAAAACTCTTCCCCGCCTGGTTTACTTTAAACTGGGAAAACAACGGGGGTCATGTAAAGTCGCCTTCTCCGGTTCTCGGGGAAACCAGTTCGCCGTTTTCTTACAAACCTCTACCAGCATTAACATCACCGGCACTTCGATTAACACCCCGACTACGGTAGCCAGTGCTGCACCGGAATTTAAGCCAAACAGCATCACCGCCGTGGCGATCGCCACTTCAAAATGATTACTCGCCCCAATTAACGCAGCCGGGGCCGCATCTTCATAAGAAATATTCAGTTTCAAACCCGCCACATAAGTAATCAGAAAAATAAAATTCGTCTGAATAAATAACGGCACTGCAATCAACAGAATATGCAGGGGATTGTTAACAATCAAATCTCCCTTAAACGAAAATAGCAAAACCAAAGTAATCAGCAATGCCGCAATCGAAATCGGCGTCAAATATTTCAAAAATTCCCGTTCAAACCACTGACGGCCTTTATTTTTGAAAATCCAATATCGGCTGTACATCCCAGCCGCTAAAGGCAATCCCACATAAATCAGCACCGATAACACAATGGTTTGCCAGGGAACTGTTAAATCATTGGCCGCCAACAACCATCTCCCCAGAGGCGCATACAAAAATAGCATGGCTAGGGAGTTAATCGCCACCATCACCAGAGTATGTCCCTGATTGCTAAAGGAGAGATATCCCCACAT
This sequence comes from Oscillatoria sp., assembly GCA_011390515.1. Taxonomy (GTDB): domain Bacteria; phylum Cyanobacteriota; class Cyanobacteriia; order Cyanobacteriales; family Laspinemataceae; genus Laspinema. The sequence continues at coordinate 27,737 of JAABSJ010000002.1, read as the reverse complement.
CAGCACCATCGCCGTACAAGGCGCAATTCCTAATAGGATGGTTCCAGCAATGTAAGAGTTGGCAATGTCAATGGTCTCGTTGTTAATAATTTCCGTACCCACAATTAAGGGACGAAATAACCAACCCAAGAAAAATTGAGAAAAAGCTACCATTGTGAAGGGTTTAATTAACCAGTTCACAATTAAGGTTAGCAACACAGGTTTAGGTGCTCTAACTGCATTGGCTGCCTGGGTGAAATCGATTTTCACCATGATGGGATACATCATGAAAAACAGGCAGATGGCGATCGGAATGGACACCTGATAAAAGCTCATGGCATCTAGGGCAACCGCGACACCGGGAAACAGTTTTCCCAGGACAATCCCGGCGATGATGCACAGAAAAACCCACAGGGTCAGGTATCGCTCAAAAACACTCAGTTTGCCACCGGCTTGTACAGGCTGCCTCGAATGCTCGTTTGTCTCATTCACGACAATTTCCCTCGTCCTTACAGTCTCTAAATCACTTTTGATTGTACATCAAAAAAAGTTGATGAGTCAAATCATTTCAACAAAACTTGATATGAGCAAGGGGGGAAGGTTCAACCGGCTGATACCAAATCCGGAATTCAAAAGTCGTGTTTACTCTTTAGCCCGCGCAGGCGGGCTTTGTCTGTGTAGCCCCACCCTTTAGGGTGTGGGTTTTAACAGACCTATCAATACCGGATTCCGGCTGACTCTAAAACTTGGCTTGTTTAGTCAGCAATTCGCCAATGGTTAAATCAAAGGCAGCTTTGCCGTCAAAGACTGTCCCCACCTTCTGTCGGTGAAAATGGATCTGGGCTAAACGGTAGCCTTCTTCTGGTAGAGGGATGTAACCCACCTTTGTGACCAGTTCCGGGGCTTGCTCTAGGTAAAATTCGACAAAAGCCTGAAGTGCAGGATTCTTCAGGGCGGCGTCGGCATTCACATAAATAAACAGGGGACGAGAAAGGGGCTGATATTGAGCGTTTTCTACCGTTTCCCGAGAGGGCATAACTGGACCTGTGCCATGATCCAGGGCGATCGCCTTGAGTCCTTCTCGCTGTGCTTCATAGTAGGCATAGCCGAAATAACCCAGAGCATTGGGGTCCCGACGCACGCCCTCAACCAGCAGATCATCATCCTCACTGGCGGTATAGTCATTCCGACTGGCATCGGTTTCCCCCATGATCGCCTCGGTAAAATAGTCAAAGGTCCCGGAGTCTCTGCCTGGACCAAATAAGGTTAGGGGGCGATCGGGCCAAGAGGACCGCACTTGATTCCACTTAGAAATTCTGCCTTCAGCCGTGGGTTCCCAAATTTTCTTTAACTCCTCCACCGTGAAGTGATCGACCCAAGTATTGTCTGGGTGAACCACCAGGGTAATGGCATCAAAGGCGATCGGTAATTCGATATAGGGAACGCCAGATTCGCGACAGGCGGTCATCTCTTCTACGCTAATCGGTCGCGAAGCGTTATTAATCGTGGTTTCTCCGGCACAAAATTTTCGGAACCCACCGCCTGTCCCGGAGAATTCCACGGTCACTTCTGCCGGATTGGGATGAGTTTCTCGATAGGAGTCGGCGATCGCCTTGGTAATTGGATAGACCGTAGAAGACCCATCCATGATGATGGGTTGTAAGACTTGAGAATCGCTGTTTTGGCAGGATGTCAACAGGGCCGCTACGCCTGCGATCGCTGCCCACCGTTTCACACCGCTCAAAACCCGCTGTGCTGTTGCGTTCATAATCCTTTCCCCAAAAAACAATTACGGGGTAATAGGATAAATATATCAATAAAACTTGATGAGTTAGGTTAAATTTTAGTAAAGGAGAGATTCAGGAGTCTCCATTACAGGACCTAGCCGGGAGAATCGGACTAAACCGGCGGTACTCAGCGAGGTACTGTTCGAGGCAGGCAAACTGAGGGATATTCAGACTGTAGTAGATCCAGCGCCCTTCTTGGCGAGAACGAACTAAAGCTGCTTCCTTGAGGGTTTTGAGGTGAAACGACAGCTTAGACTGACTCACAGCCAGAATTTCGCACAGTTCACAAACACACAACTCGCGATCGCGCAGCAACTCCAAAATTGAAATCCGCAACGGGTCAGAAAACGCATGAAAACCCGCTGCAATCTCTGCCGGTGCATTCTCAGTGGTATTAACCATCAACTTTTCCTGAAATATCTAGGCCCGATTTTAGCATGGTCATTGGTCATTGGTCATTGGTCCTTGGTCCTTGGTCCTTTGTCCTTGGTTGATTGGGGAGATGGGGGGGGGATGTTCGTAGTAACGACTTCAGTCGTTATCCGGTGTTCATAGTAACGACTTCAGTCGTTATCCGGTGTTCGTAGCAACGACTTCAGTCGTTATCTTAGTTCGTAGTAACGACTTCAGTCGTTATCTTAGTTCGTAGTAACGACTTCAGTCGTTATCTGGTGTTCGTAGTAACGACTTCAGTCGTTATCTTAGTTCGTAGTAACGACTTCAGTCGTTTCCGGGCTGAAGCCGTGATACTCACCATAACGGGTTTAAGCGCCTGTTTGGGAACTGGAGGATCCGGGCAGGGTTGCGTGACTTGGCGATCGCCAAGTCACGCGGTAACGACTGAAGTCGTTACTACGAACAAGGAGAATGACTGAAGTCTGGGCGTTGAACATCCACCCCATCTCCCCAATCAACCAATGACAAATGACAAATGACAAATGACCAATGACAAATGACCAATGACCAATGACAAATGACCTACGCCTGCTTTTGTTTTGCCAAAAGCACTTTAATCTGTTGCCAAATTGCTTCTAATTCTTCCACACTATATTCAGACAAAGGCCGATCGCAAGCGGCTTCCAACTTAGAAAATCTCTGGACAAAGCGATGATTGGTCTCTGCTAACCCCTCCGAAGGGTCTAAATCATACCATCGAGCGAGATTAATCACCACAAATAATAAATCCCCTAATTCTGCCTGTTGTCGGGCTTTATCTTCATGGGCGATCGCATAACGAAATTCCCCTAACTCTTCCTCGAATTTCTCCCAAACTCCCTCAATATTATCCCATTCAAACCCCACCGCAGCAGCTTTTTTAGAAATCTTCATTCCCGCCATCAAAGGGGGCAAAGTTCGAGCATATCGACCAAGTTTATCACTCAGTGGTTTAACTTCCGATCCGGTTTCTCCTTTCTCTTCTGCTTTAATTTGCTCCCAATTCGTCCGAACTTCCTCAACGCTACTCACCTCGACATTGCCAAAAACATGGGGATGACGGCGAATCAGTTTTTCCGCAATCCCCTCAGCAACTTCAGCCAAACTGAACTGGTTAACCTCACTGGCAATTTGCGATTGCAACACCACTTGTAATAATAAATCGCCTAATTCTTCGGCAATGGCTTGTTGATCCCCACTTTTAATCGCATCGACTACTTCGTAGGCTTCTTCGATAATGTAGGGGATTAAACTTTCGGGGGTTTGGGCTAAATCCCAGGGACATCCCCCTTCAGGCGATCGCAACTGAGCCACCACCTGGATTAACTTTTCCAAGGCGGGTAAGGCGGCGGAATCAGAAGGCGTTGAGTTGGCAAATTCAGGATTTGACATTTAGGGTAAGAGGTGGATTAGTACAAGAAAAATTACAAGGCAAAAATAAACCGAAAATTTAGTTGATTATCCTAACTAAAATGCAGTAAGAAGCGATGGCTTGCTTGATTGTACTGATTTTTAGGTTAAAGTTATTGAATTTTTTTGACTGACTCTCCTCCCCAATTGTTGACATTTCCTTCCTTTCAAACCGGGTTTAAACTTAAGATTTGCGTTTGGTGGAGGCTTTTTGGGGACGACGGGTGGTCGAGGATGTGTGACGCTTGATGCGTTTTTTGGTGGGAGTTCGGGGTTTTTTGCCCGGATTAAAAATAGCAGACCATCCGTATTTTTTGAATCGCTTGTAAGCGGATCCGATCCAATCACTGAGGGAATGACTCATGGCGCCGAGTTCTAATCCGAGGAAGAGGGCGATTCCTTCCAGAGGGTACTGTTTGAGGGTGCGGGCGATCGCCGCTGATGCCATTGACGGATTCCAAGTAAACAGTCCCAGGAAATCCCCCACGAGGACGACTCCAAAGGCGATCGCCCCGATCCAAATTCCCAAATAGAGGATCCGCAACGCCGTCCCCACCACTGGCCCATGAGACAAAAAGGAGCGATGATGTAAACTTTGTTGATAAGGGAGCCAGATCCACCGCAACCATCCCCAGCGCTGAAACTGCTGAGAATAGATATCCAAATCCGGGCCAAACATCAGTCCACTAAACAAAAACCCACCGGCAACAATCAGCGTCAGACTGCTACTGCGGGTCTGTGCATAAGTCCCTCCTGCCACCAAGGGTAAGCTCCACAAAGTAATTTCGTCATGAGTTCGACCAGATGGCATGAAATTTCCAAAAACTGTGTTATGATGTGATCCGTCGGGAAAAAAGGGCGTTTAGCTCAGTGGTAGAGCGCCTGCCTTACAAGCAGGATGTCACTGGTTCGAATCCAGTATCGCCCATTGTGAAATGTTATGGAAGTAAAGGCAAGCCTAGGGGCGATCGCTTGGTTCATGACTCAGGGTTATGATAAACTCGCTCCTAAATGAGTTTTGGGTTGGCCCATGACCTATTGCCTCAGAATTGCAGATATCCCCCTCAATGAGCGTCCCCGTGAGCGATTGATGGCTTATGGACCAAAAAGTTTGGCCACTGCCGAACTGATTGCCATGCTTCTAGGTACGGGACAAGGACCGGGAAAATTGTCCGCTGTGGGACTAGGCCAGTACATTTTACAGAAACTCGGCGAGAACCAGCGGGACCCCCTGGAAGTTTTGCGGGAAATCTCCCCCCAGGAACTGATGGAAATTCCCGGAGTGGGACCGGCAAAAGCCACCACAATTTTAGCGGCGATCGAACTCGGCAAGCGCACCTTTTATTCCAGGCCCCCAGAACGCAAAGAAATCGATAGTCCCGAGGCAGCAGCAGCCGCCCTGTCTCATGAATTGATGTGGCAACCCCAAGAACGATTTGCGTTATTGCTGCTGGATGTGAAAAATCGCCTAATCGGGACTAAACTGCTCACCATTGGCACCGCAACAGAAACCCTCGCTCATCCCCGAGAGATTTTTCGAGAAGTCTTGCGACATGGGGCCACCCGGGCGATTATTTCCCACAATCACCCCTCGGGAAGTTTAGAACCCAGTCCGGAAGACATCCAACTCACCCGCCAGTTATTGCAAGCGGGACAATTGTTGCAAATTCCATTACTGGATCATCTGATTTTGGGGAATGGCGACTTCCAGAGTTTGCGGAAAATCTGTGGATTATGGCAGGAATATCCCCAAGGGGATTAGGGTTGGGGACGGGAAAAAATTTTTTGGGCAAAGGGCTTGTGCATTTTGGGCAAGCCATGCTATTGTAGGAAATCGTGCGGGCGATTAGCACAGTGGTAGCGCACTTCCTTCACACGGAAGGGGTCACTGGTTCGAATCCAGTATCGCCCATTAATTTTTTTTAAAACCTTTTTTCCTGGGGGCCTAGACTCACCGGGATGTTTTTCGTTGAGTCGGCAACGGGGGATTGCCAATCCGATACTCGTAGGCTGGCAAAAACCACTACCATAAGGGGTGCGGCTACCTGGAAAGCGATCTCTCTGCACGAGTTCTAGAAAGAAAAAACAGCAAACCCAGTTACAGTCTCCTATCCTGTGGATTGGGGATCAGCACGATTGAATTAGGTTTTTTTCAAAAAAATTATTAATATGTTCTCGGGTATTATCCAGATACAAATACCATGAAAATCACTCAAATTCCCATTCAATATTATCCAATTTTAAATCAGCTAATAGAACTGGATGATACAATTATAGAAGATATCGTGCAATCCTTAAAGATTGTCCGACCGACCTTGGAGTTAGAAGCGTTAACGAAAACGGTTGCCAGTCAAGTTAGGACAATCAGTCAACAAAGTATTTCCGATATCCTGGAATTTGTGATTTCTCTCTATGCCTTGTCCGATGAACATGAGGTTGCCCAGGATGAGGTTGTAATTTTTTTGGACAACTTTATCCGGAATTCTGAAGAATTTAGTCATATTAGTTTAAATCAGTTAGAGAGAGTTAAGCATCGATTATCCAGATTAATGGAACCGGGGGGTGTTCTTTTTCTCTTGTCTAGGGCGGCTAATGTCATCCTGGACAACGAGCGGATATTTCTGCGATCGCGAATTATTTCTGACCTCCGCCCCATCTTTGAACCAGACCTAGAAAAAGGTCCCTCTAGTGCCAGTATTATCCACACCCTAAAATTAGAATACCGTCAAGGGAACGAATCCCAAGAATTTTTTATCACCCTAGACTCCCTGGATATCAAGCAATTACGAGAACAACTAGAAAGAGCCGAAAAAAAAGCTGAAGCGCTCAAACGATGGCTAGAAAAATCCGAAGTTTCTTATGTGGAAATTGAACCGGGTTAATCCAATGGTAATCATTAAAAACAAAAAGGGTTTTAAGCCCCCAGAAATGGTTATTTACTCCACTCGAAAAGAACGCATTTTAGCTTTCTCATCTCAAGAGAACCACCAGGGTGATTATTCCCCGTGGGTCAAACCTCAAGGGACTTCGGAAAGCTGGCAATTGGGACAAGACAGGCAAGCATCCGGGGTTCAAAATTTAGATCCGACTGGTCCTGAATTAGAAAAGACTTTCCTAGAATTGGCCGAGAAATGGCGTAGAGAAACAAGGGGAATCTCTTCCAGCAATAAAGCATCCATGCATCCGAGCTATCAGCAGATTATTGGCATGGGGAAAGCGGTAATCCCCTTATTACTCCGAGAACTGGAACGAAACTCCGGACAATGGTTCTGGGCAATCAAAGCCATTAGTCGCGAAGATCCAGTTCCCCCCGAAAAACGAGGTCAGACTCAAGAGATGATCCGATATTGGCTGGAGTGGGGGAAGCAGAAAGGTTACAGATGGTAGAGAATGAACCAATCGGTAATTCAGCCTGGAGAACACAAGTTAGAGGGTGGATTGAAGCGGATTATCCAAATCTATTACCGACTGGATATAGACTAACTAGCTAGGATACACCTGATTATAATTGTATTGCTTGGGCGTTAGAAGATAATTCTATAGCATTCCTAAATGATTTGTAACATTTTCATCTCCCCTCTCCCCTTCTGGGAGAGGGGTTGGGGGTGAGGGTCTTCCACAATTGAGTTAGGACTGCTATAGCTGGTGGTGGCCGGATGAAATGGAGCAACAGTATTGGCCGCCCAATGTTAAAAGAGAAGAAAGTTTAGAAGCATTTATTCAGGTTTTTGAATCTTTTGGATATCAGGTTTGTGAAACGGGGTCTTTAGAGGTGGGTTTTCAAAAAGTAGCACTCTATGCCGACTTAAATAGAAGACCGACTCATGCTGCCCGACAATTAGATTCTGGAATATGGACCAGTAAACTCGGCGCAAACGAAGATATAGAACATCACGAACTAGAGGGTTTGGTGGGAGAAAAATATGGTCAGGTTGCAGCCATCCTGAAAAAAATTATTCCTTAAATCGTGGCGCTACATGAATTAGGGAATCGTTGGCACTCGGTGGTTTATTCTCTGCTACCGTCATTAATCAACTTGCAAATTAGCCAAGTTTGACGCTGCAAGGTGGCGGTTTAAGTGAGGGGTGAAACCCTCCATTAACGGGGACAAAGGATTAAGGGTTGATAATTTTCATTCTTTAGATAGATATTTTGGGGAGACCGATCGCCACAGTTTAAGAGTGGGTAGACTACAATCAAACCATGACCAGCACCAAATTTTTCCCGTATCCACTTAAACTTTACGATTAAGGTTGCTTGCTCATGTACGCTGCACCACAACTCCAAGACGATAGCCCGATCGCCTCCCCGCAGTTGCTTGACCCAACGTTGCTCAAAGCGGCAAGGTTGCTTTATCGAGCGTACAAAGACGTTCATCCCGATGGGATTCAGCGTCCTCTCGGGGTCGCCATCGATCGCTTTACTCATCGAGGTCAGCTCATTTTTACCCAAAAGCCTGCTTTATTGCTGACAGAATGTTTTGTGCCGTTCGATCAGCTAGAAGCCGGACTCTATTAGCGGGAATGGGCTATTATTATCACCGGACACCATAAGGTTCGGACTTTTTATTAAATTCTGATGATTACCTATTGTTAATCGGTAATAATTAACCCTTAAACTTGAATAAAAAACCCCCCAATGACAAACCACAAATGACCAATGACAAATGACCAATGACAAATGACCAATGACCAATGACAAACCTCATGGATGTGATTGTTGCGATCGCAGCGGTGGCAGTCGCCTTAACCTTGGGTGCTTCCATCGGCAGTTTTATCAACGTAGTGGCGTACCGGATTCCTGCGAATTTATCCTTGCTGTGGCCCCCTTCACGCTGTCCCCATTGCCTGCATAAACTCGGGAAAACCGAGAACGTGCCCGTTTTTGGGTGGTTGCGATTGCGGGGTCGCTGCGCTCACTGCAAAAGTCCGATTTCCGTCCGGTATCCCATCATCGAAGCCTTAACCGCTGTCATCTTCATGATAGTGGCATTCTTCACCTGGGAAAACCCGATGCAAATGATTGGGTATTGGGTCTTTTTTAGCTGGTTATTGGCCCTCTCAATTATTGATTTAGATACCATGACCCTGCCGAACAAGCTTACCCAGTCGGGATTGGTGGTGGGATTAGGGTTTCAGATGGTGACGGGATGGGCGATCGCCTCCAATGTCCAAGGAATTCCCCATCAGTTAATGGTCGGGGTAATCGGTGCAGTGCTCGGGATTTGGCTGTTGGATAGCATTTCCTTTCTCGGTTCCATCGCCTTTAGAAAAACCGCAATGGGGGCCGGGGATGCCAAACTCGCCGCAATGATGGGGGCTTGGTTAGGCTGGAAATTGATGCTGCTAGGGGGTTTTATTGCTTGTGCTGCCGGTGCCTTTATCGGAGGGGGCGCAGTCGCCTTGGGGTGGCTGGAACGCAGTAAACCCATGCCGTTTGGACCCTTTCTCGCTCTCGGTGCAGCGATCGCCGCCTTGTGGGGAGAGACGATTTTATCTGCTTATCTTGACCTATTTTTTCCATTGCAGTAAGTGGCAACAACCGGCGGGGGATTAATCCCCCGCCTCATAGCTAAAGTTGCCACAACCGGCGGGGGTTCAAACCCCCGCCTAACAGAATCAAGTCGGTTGAAACCGACTGAAAACACCACTGTATCAGCCTTGCAGTCGGTTTTTAACCGACTTGAGCTATGAGACGGGGGTTTGAACCCCCGCCGGTGTTGAGAATGGTGCAAGATCTCGGTTTTTAACCGACTTGATTCTGTTAGGCGGGGGATTGATCCCCCGCCGTTTGTTGCTCCCCTCAAACTGGGTTTTGATTTAATCTTGCCAGAGTTTAAACTCTCGCAAGCGGGACATTACTCCGCGAAGGTTGCTATAGTCTTGCTGAATCGTGCGGACTCGGGCTTGAAACTCCGGCAATTTGCCTTGATATTCGGCGATATCCTGTAAATTGAGCAGATGGACAATGGCGCGATCGTAACCTTTGACGTTCTTGGTTCCAATCTCATGAAAGACCTGTTCCCAAAGGTAAGATTCCCGAGGCGCTAGTTCCTGAATCTTTTTAATTTTTTCCTGTTTGGCGAGCTGTTTTTCTTTCTGTTCTCGGAGTTTTTCTGATTGGACAGAGAGAGTGAGCAGTTCAGACAGAGAGCGACCGGGAGAGTCGGAAAAGGTTTGAGGGGTGGGCTTTTTGGAGAGCGATCGTAAACGCTGGCTAAGTTCCAGGTTGAGATTCATCTCCCCTTGTAGTAAGCGGGCTAAAAAGTCGTTTCGTTCCTGCTCAGAAAGCTGGGGAATTCTTTGCTGTAGTTCTTTGATCGCGTCCGATTTGGTTTCAGATTGGGGACTCAATTGAGCCGCTGCATCAATTAAATCTTGATCGAGTTCAATAAAATCGACAAAGGCTTGTAACGGCTTGGAAAGGTTGTGTAAATTTGCCGGGATGGGCGGTTCTCTGCAAGTTTCTGGTTCAAAGTCATAACAGAGTTCAGCAGCCTTTAACCACCCTAAATACAAAACTCGGTAATCCCCTTGTAATAAATCATCCCGCAAGGATAACATTTTGGGGAGTAAACCTTCTCCCTCAGTCCAACCATTCAAATCTTCATCCTGAATGTTGATATCGACAATAACCGACTGTTCGGTTGTAGAAATCTCAATACCATCGGGGACTTGATAGGGTTCTAACTCGGCGGGATTAATCAAAGATTTCGGCAAGCGAAGCATCAATTGGCGACTTCCCCAATTCGCCGTATAAAGCATGATATCAAAACATTTTTCTAAAACCTGTTTTGGCTGTCCGCGAAAGTCACCATAATTGTAGAGAAATATGGCTTGAGTCCGATTGACTTGAACGCGACTGGATAGGGTATGGATATAGTCCTGTTCTTTCTCAGTCAAGGGACGGTCTAAGGCTTGGAATTCATAATATTGGTAGGTACTCATGGGTGAAAAACAGATTGCTATGTTTTGGTTTAGTTAAGGGTGTTGTGCGATTTTTTGGGTGTGAACGTGGGTCAATGATGCCATTAGGGGGCAAGAATTGACGGCCAACCTAGATTTGGCTCAGTTTACCAGGGATTGCCAATTAAGGTAAACCCAGCCCAAAAGTAGGGGTGGGATAAATCGCTAATTTCTTGGGAAACGAGGGTGGGCGGCAAAGGAATCTGACCAAAAGAACCGATGAGATTTCCGGATTCAATCCGAACGGTTCCGGTGAGCATAGCGAGTTGTGCTTGTCGGAGTGCTTCAGCTTTAATCGGGGCTTTTCGCAGGCGATCGTAAAATTCTACCATCAGTGCCATTGTTGCTTCATCGCTCATGTACCAGAGATTGCCTAAGACTGATTTAACCCCAGATTGAATCATTGCACCGGCAAAGCCAAATTTCAAATTTTCATCTCCTAATCCGGTGCGACAAGAACTTAAAACTAAAAGTTCTATGGGAGTTTCATGCCATTTGAGTTGTTCTATCTGTTGTAGGGTGAGCTTAGTATCCCACAATTGCAGGTAAGAGACTTGATGATTTGCAGGTAAGAATTCTGCATGATTGGCGACATGAATAATTTGAGGTTGATTGCGTTTGCGGTAAAATTCTAAATTACCAAAGGTAGAGGTTTGATCCAATAAATAGTTACCAGGCCACAGATTTTGGATGGCTGATAATTCTAGGGGGATGATGGGTAGAGGAGTTTCTGAAATATCCGATAGACCCAGGCCCAAAACCCGGGCATTTTTTAGGTCTACATAGCGAGTATCCGTTAAATTTAAACCGGGCATCACGCCAATGTTATACTGTTCCACTAAAAACTGGTTTCCATCATGGAGAGCAGCGAGGGGAATAAACCGCAATTTGGGGTCTAGTAAAAAAACTAAGGTATCAATTTCTTGCTCATCTAAAATATTTTTGATGGGATTGATAATCCATTGGTAGAGTTGTTGAGAGGAAGCCAGGTAATCGGTGTCATTAATTTGTTCGATTTGAGTGACTTTCCAGCGAAATTCTTGAGCAGATGCGATGACTTTTTCCCGGGTGGCTGTATTAATTTCGTGCCACTGTTGACCCTCATCGGTGATGACTAAAACTCCGAGGCGATCGCTATTTTCCGTACTCGGAGGAAAGGTGACATAAATAATAGCCGGGTTTTGTCCCGTTTGCCCAGCAATCTTCATCGGAACATCTCCGATACTTTCGGCGATGGTTTGTAGAGAAAGGGTAAGCTGATCCTGGATTTGTAGCAAATCAGTTTGCGCGATGGCTAATTGTTGATTGACTTGTCGAATATTCTGCTGACCGATAATAGCAGCAAGAGTAGCTAAAGCTAAGGTTAACCCCAAAATTGTCGAACCAATTTGAACCCGAAATTTTGCATTCTTTGCAGCATTTTTTAAAATCTGGTTGGATTCTTTTTCAGTTTTTAAATCTTGTTCAGTTGTTTTTTGTTCCAGCTTTTGACTGGCATTTAAAAATTGATAATCGAAGTCACTTAGGCTTTTACCCGAGGTCCAAATCAGGGCATCTTGTAAAGATTGTCCGTGGAGTAAGCGGGATTCGTCTTTTCGGTTTGAGAGTAACCAAGCGGAAATTGCTTCCCCGTAGGGTCTTAATTTTTGCAATTCATTTTCAAGCCAACTGGCGTTAAATACAGTCCGATAAATGGGATTGTAAATTTTTAAATGATTATTGGTTTTGACCACTAATCCCGATAATCTGAGTTTAATTTGTTCAGGACTATCGTCAGCCAGAATGGTTTCTTGTTGCCAAATTTTCTGATAGAGTCCAAGCAATCGGCTGGCTTGTTGTTCATGAGCTAATAGGCGATTGCGGATGGTTTTTAAATGCTCAGGTTCATCATTCGCTTCCCAATTTTCAATAATCCGGGTGCGGATAACTTCTTCAACCCACTCGGATTCAAGACTCGGGGGAACAGGCTTGGGCAAAATTAAGAGCAATTGACAAATTTTTTGGGTGAGGAAGGGTTGTCCTCCAGTCCAAGCCAAAATTTGTGCGATCGCCTCTTGAGGATTGTCAAATTTTGGGGATAATCCGGCGGTTAAAGGTTCAACTTCCGAGGGTTGAAATCCAGTCAGGTGAATGGCTTTTCCAATATTAAAAGGAGTTCGGTTCTTGTCTTGAATCAAATCGGAAGGAGTGGCTACTCCAAATAAAGCAAAAGTTAATCGGTTATAGTCGGAATTGTCAGCCCGTTTGTTATAGAAAGAGCGAATTAATGCAAAAAAATCTTCAATGGGAAAATTCAAGCTAATCACGCTATCAATTTCATCAATAAAGATGATGATTGGCCCTGAGATGATTTTAAATAGCTCCTCTTCAACAAATTTGTTGAATCGCTGGACATTGGATAGCAAGAGGGTAGTTTCCCACCAAGTATCGAGATTAAACTGATCATCGTTAATATTTAAACTGCTAACAATGCTATAAATGACCCCTGCATACCATTGTTCTGGGTTAATTCCCGAGGTTCCAATTGCGGTAATATCAATAGCAGCACAGGCAATGCCTTCGGATTGCAATCGATTCATAGTGCTTACCCGCAAGGAAGATTTGCCCATTTGTCGCGAATTCAGTACATAACAGAATTCACCCTTTTTTAGCTGTTGATACAGCTTTTGGTCGGCCTCTCTTTTTACATAACTTGGACAACAGACGGGTAAACTCCCTCCGACTTGATAGGGAGAAGTAGCTGTAGAAAGATGATGATTCATGTCAGGACCCCGTATAACACCCAGAATAAAAAAGATAAAAAGCAGATGAATCGGAGATAATATCCAGATTGAAAACCGATCTGAGTCGCCCGTTGAGCAACTCTCCCTAGGCAAATCCTTCAAAATCCGAGTCCAAAGAATCCTGTAACCATCGGTATGCCCGATTGAGAAGTTCATCTAAATTTTCCACGGGCCATAATGTTACTGTACCATCTTCTTGTGCGGCGGCCAGACATTTGCCATCGGGACTAAAAGCAAGGGTCCAAATTTTCTGTTGAATACTCTCAAATTCAGTTAAAAGACGCCCGGATAAATCCCACAGTCTAATTGTCCCCTGTTTTCCAGCGGTGGCAATGGACTTTCCATTGGGACTGTAGGCCACATCCAATATTTTAGTTTGATGACATGGCCATTCATTAATTGCCTGACCGGAAAGGTTCCAGATAATTACCCGATCATCTTCTCCAGCAGTCACCACACATTGTCCATTGGGATGGTAGGATATTCCCCAAAGCCACAACCCTTTAGTTTTAAATTCACTTAATAGTCTCCCGGCTAAATTCCAGAGTTTGGCAGTGTTATCGGCTCCGGCAGTTAGTAAATATTGTCCATCGGGACTAAAACACAGATTGATGATTAGATTTTGATGACTTTTCCAATGAGTTAGTTGTTCTCCCGAACTGTTCCAAACTGCCGTGATTCCATCCCGTCCTGCGATCGCCAATAACTCCCCATTGGGGCTGAATTTTACAATGGGGCCAATGTTGCTCCCATAAGCATGAAAAGCAGCGTGAGGGGTGCTAAATTCTGCCAGTTTCTGGCCCAAGCGCTCCCAAATTCTCACCATCCCCTCGGGATCTACTGTCGCAAATTGTTGCAGTTTAGAACTGTAAGCAATACTCCGGAGCCCCCCGGAAAATCCTTGCCATCCGGCCAATTGCTGACCCGAGTGGTCCCACAATTTCACCGTCCCATCCTCCCCGGCAGAAACGAGGTATTGTCCATCCGAACTAAAGGTGACATTCCAAACGGTCTGGTGATGCCCCTTTAATTGGGTCCTATACCGGCAAGTCTCGGGAACCCGGGTTAAATTGGGGGTCAAGAGAGGATTGAGGGAGAGTTGATGGAGGAGGGTTTGGAGGGCGTAGAGGGGTACAACAGTGGGATAGTCTTCCACCGGGCGATCGCCGACGAGGGTTTTTAAGCGTTGCGCTGCTCGCATTGCTGTGATTAAGGAGTCCAATGGTTGAGACTGAAACTCTGCTAGAGCATGGTGCGCCGCTTGTTCTATGGCCTGAATTTCTGGAAGGGAATAGCTAGAAAACTCTTCAATATTCTGGGTAATTCCTGATTTTTTCAACTCTTGATTGACCCATTTTTCATTAAATACTGCTGAATAAATTAAATTATAAACTTTTAACTTATTTTGATGGTTAACCACAGCCCCGGTTAGACGCAACTTTAGATATTCTCGTTGAGCATTGGCGGGAATTTCTCCTTGGTGTAAAATTTGACGATATAATAACAGAAGCTGGACTTTATTTTCCTGAGACCAGAGGATGCGATCGCGAATCGTTCTGAGATGTTCCGGTTCATCGTTGGTTTCCCAATTGTTGATAATCCGTTCTTTGACCAGATGTTCTACCCAAATTGCCTCAGTGCCTGGAGGGATATCCGACTTCTCCGTTGCAATGAGGTGACAGAGCTTTTGCGTCAAAAAAGGTTGACCTCCCGTCCAATCTAAAGTCGCTTTCAATAAAGTCATCGGATCCCGAGATTTTTTAGCCAGTCCCTGAGCTAAAGGCTTACTTTCTGCTAGTTGAAAGCCTTTCAGTTCAATGGCTCGACCAATATTAAACGGAGCTTTCCGCTTATTTTGAATCAAGTCAGAAGGGGTTGCAACTCCAATAATGGCAAAGGTTAGGCGGCGGTATTTCTGGTTGTCTGCTCGTTGATTATAGCAGTCTCGAATCACCGCAAAAAAATCATCTAAGTTAAACGGCAAATTTAAAACACTATCGACTTCATCGAAAAAAATAACCAAGTTACTGCCAATTGCTTTCAGTAAAAATCCTTCTATAAACTTTCTAAATTTACGAACATTTGATAAGAGTTTATGATCCGTCCACCATTGCTCTAAATCAAAAAGGCCATATAAATCCAAACTGCTGACGATGCTATCAATTACCCCGGCATACCATTCATCGGGCGTAATATCCGAAGTACCAATCGCAGTAATATCAATGGCTGCACAAGCAATTCCATCCGCTTGTAATCGTTTCATCGTCCGCACTCGCAAGGAAGATTTGCCCATTTGCCGCGAGTTGAGAACGTAACAGAATTCTCCGGCTTTTAACCCTTGATACAGTTCCTCATCTGCCTGTCTTGTCACATAACTCGACGCTTCAAACGGTAAACTTCCACCCACTTGATATTCGCACATAGTTCTCCTATTTTTCTTGTCAAATTAACCCATGATTGATGAACAGTTATGCCCCAATTCCAACCCTATCAATCCTCTTCGGGCGGGTCGATGATAATTTGATATAAGGTCATCGGTTCCGGAATTCCCTTTAATTCTACTGCTTCCAAACGCTCGACTTTTAAGGATAAATGACGTTTAACCACATCATAAACCGTTTGAGAAATACAAATACCTTCGGGTTTGGCTTTACTTTGGATTCGGGCCGCGATATTAACCCCGGTTCCCAAAATATCATCGTTTTTAAAGACAACTTCTCCCAAATGAATGCCAATCCGATGAAATAAAATCTGGTCTTCCGCTAAATTTTTAGCAGATTTTGCAAAATATTCTTGGACAGAAATTGCCCAGGCCACAGCTTTAACAGCACTTTCAAAACAAATCATCATGCCATCGCCTAGGGATTTGAGAAGCCGGCCATCAAATCGCTGACAGGCTTCTCGCATGACTCCAAAATCTCGGTCTAGTAATTGCAACATCAATTCTTGGTTCGATGCCATAAATAAGGTAGAGTTGACGACATCTGTAAACACGATGGCTGCTAGTCCGGTTTTTGTGGCGAGTTCAAGTAGAGAATCGGGGTTTTCGGGTTTTTCCTTGGAATTTACTGGGGGTTTATCCATGAGACGAGACCGGAAATAGTCGCGATAAATGTCTCCTAAAAAGGTGACGGCATTGCCTTGAAACTTGACCAGTCCCATACTTCGCAATTTAAAAGCTTGGGCGGATTGAATTTCTACAGGACCTTTGGCGGCGATGAGTTGTTGAATGGCTGCGGTGAGGTCGGCATCTTGTTCTACCTTTAATAAATGGCGACGGAGATGGGCATAATACGGGCCTTCTTCTGTGGCAGCGACTTCTAGGAGAGTTTGTAATGTCAGCCGTCCTTTGGCAATGTAATAGAGGGCAATTCGGATTAACGCGGGATGTCCTCCCACCCGGTTCATGAGTTGTTCTACGTTGGTTTTTGACCCATTTAATCCGTGGCGAACCATCAATTCTTGGACCTGGGCTGCGGTGAATTCTGGTAATTCGATGGGTAAACCCACGTTAAACGGAGATTGATTGATATTCAGGGGAATATAGACCTCTTTGGAATGAGCGATCGCCATGCGCAATTTTTTCCAAATTGGTTCATTTTTTCCCTTTTCATGCCATGCCCGCAATAATCCAAAAAAGTCAGTGGCAACTTCAGGATATTGGAAAATCAAATCGACTTCATCTAATCCTAAAGCAATGGGACCCTCAATTTCAGCGAGGATATAAGTTTGAAAGTATTTACTGCATTTATTTTTACTGCCGAGAATCCCTCGCCAATATTGATCTAACCGTTCTTCTAACCCTAATTCTTCGCTCACACTGGCACAGAACCATTGCAAGAAACTATCTAAGTTTTTGAAAAACTCACCATCAGCGGACTGAAAATTCAGACAAGCGGTGCGATAGCCTTGCTGAGTCCCGTAATGGAGAATTCGCGACATCAGGGATGTTTTCCCCATGTGATGCGGTGCTTTGATTCTAATTAGAGACCCTGGTTTAATCAGGGTTTCATAACAATCCGATTCAATGGGGGGACGTTCGATATATAAAGGAGAGTCCAGAGACACCTGTCCTTCAGGTTCTTCTAAGGCGATCGCCTCCAAGGGGACCGAATTAGAGTCCACAAACCGACTGGGATTGACCACAGGTTCTAAGGGGGATTTCTCCATTTGATTTGCACTTCCATTCTGCTGTATTTCCTCTGGGAATCCCCCCGAAGTTTTTTTCTTGAGTACCGGGGTTAAATACTCGGGAATTCCCTCCAACTCGATCGCACTACAACCAAATAAATAGGCATCTTCAATCGATCGCCCTGCACCGAGGGCATCATAAAACCCCACGGCAAATTCAATCGCCGCCCGATCGCCGATCGCCTGATTCATCCCAATCACATAATCAATATGCTGGGCGATCGCCTCCGCTTGCACCACGGAATAACAGGCATTGAGAATCACGCACTCGATTTTATCGTGAAATAACTTAAAGAAATTCGCCAACGCTTGGGCCGTAACTAACCGCGCTTCTCCCGCTTCATCTAAAAAGGCCAATCCCGGGGTTCCCGATCCATGACCTGAAAAATGCACGATTTGAGGTTCACAATCCAAAAAAGCGCGACGCAACTCTTCAGGTTTCGCCTCAGTTGAACGGAAAACAATTTCAAAGGGTTGGCGCGGATGCGATCGCTGTAAACCTGCCTCAATTTTCTGAACCTCCTCTTCGAGGCGCAGAATCTCCGTATTTTTCGGATTCGCTGCCAAAATTAGGATTTTTTTAGCCATATTGCTGCTGGTCCGGATGAATAGGGTGGGCGAGATTTAATCGGAATTTTGAGTCATCCTGTTAATATAAACCCTTTGGACACTTCGCAGTTAAAGGGTTCCTCAGATCATCAGCAGATTCTGAAACAGGATTCCTTCCTTTAACTGCCCTGTAACGGAGAAGTTCCAAGAATATAGCCCGCTGAGGCGGGCTATGTTGAAACCGGGTTTTATAACCGGGATAGGGGATGAATTTCCCTAGAGAATCTTCGGGACTTTAAAAAAGTCACCTTCCACATCAGGGGCAGCGGCCATAATGGATTGAAGGTCCGTAAAGGGTTGGAGTTCATCGGGACGAGTGACGTTACTGACATCGATCGCCCGGGTGGTGGGTTTGATATTCTCCGTATCCAGTTCGCTCAACTGCTCGAAATACTCTAAAATGCTGCCGACTTGGGTGGTGAATTGTTCTTCTTCAGCTTCGGTGAGTTCTAGGCGAGCGAGGTGGGCGACTTTGCGAATTTGTTCTCGGTCAATCATGGGTAAATCGGGAGGGTTAGGGGTAGGGTGGATGACGATCGCCCTTTAATTTGAGGGAAAAACCGCATCAAACAAAAGGCGATCGCGGCTCATAAGTTTAGGCTGAAAGAACCCAGAGACTAGAAAAACACATCCATCGTGGAACGTCCAGTGGTTTTGAGCCAGTTTTGGGCCTCAATATAGTTATTGGGAGCCTGACGAATGGCTTGTTTCCAGTAATCTGCGGCGTGATCATATAACTCCTCGGCTGCCTCCAGATCTCCTGCATCCTTGGCTTGATCCCCTTGGTAATGGAAAATCACGGCGATATTATTGAGGGCTTGAGGCATCCGGGGATTGAGTTCCAGAGCTTCATGGTAAAATTCCAGGGCTTTGTCGCGATCGCCATTGCTGGTGTGAATCAGGCCGATATTGTAGAGAATATAACTGCGATCGTTGGGGTCTTCTTCCAGACTGAGGGCTTCAGTATAGTTCTCCAAGGCTTCGGCATATTCACCATCAGCTTGCGCCGACATCCCGTCGCGGTAGTAGGCGAAGGCTTCCTTAGATTGTTGATTTGTCGGCAGGATCTTTAAAATGATGTCTGCCATCACGGTAAAAGTTTTGTCGATGAAGTTATCGTTACGTTGTGTTCTGGGCATGGGGTTTGGGGTCTAAGATTGCTAACAGAGATTGATAATTGGCTGATGCTTCCATCCTATTGTAGGCATTGTGGTTCCCGAAGCTTGCTCAGAATTGAGTTTATTGATCCCGCTTCAATCTACAGAAACCAGGGGAGGGAATTTTTTAGTGCCAGTTCGACCCAGTTGTAGGAAAATGGAAGAACCAAATCGCGGTAAAATTGGGGTTCTGGGGCCTGACCTCGGAATGAAACGGGAAACAATCTTAGTTATGATCAGTTTATTGTGACCTGGATCACATTGAAAACTACCAGCCATCGCTGGGAGGCTGAGTTCATGCAACAGGTGCTAGAGGCCCATGAGATTCCCACTCGGATTATTGATTTAGGAATTGTTTCATATTTGGGAACCGGGAGTCCAACGGCCTTGCAAGTGCGTCCAGAAGATCGGTGGACGGCGTTGTTGTTACTCAGTCCCCCAGAAGAAGAGGAGCCTGAGTCCGAACTCTGAACAACAGAGGTTGTGGAGAAACGTCAGCAGAAGAAGCGATCGCACTGTTGTTTCGGCTTCTTTGAGCAAAGGCTGTCAAGTTAAATCGGTAAAAAACAGAAGGGAATTAAGCGTTTTCATGTCTCTATTTGATTGGTTTGCAAATCGCCGCAAGTCAGGCCCCATGAGCCAAGAGCGGCAAGAGCGAGAGATAGCCGATGGGCTATGGACAAAATGTCCTGAATGTGGGGTGTTGACCTACACCAAGGACCTCAGAGCGAATCAGATGGTTTGTCTCGAATGCGGGCATCATCTGCCGGTGGATGGCTCAGAACGGATCTACCAACTCATTGATGGCACGACTTGGATGCCTTTAGATGAGAATTTGCAAGCGGTGGATGCTCTGAAATTCCGCGATCGCAAATCCTACAGCGATCGCCTCCGGGAATATCAAGACAAAACCGGCTGTTTAGATGCGGTGAAAACCGGATTAGGCAAGCTGGATGGTTTACCCGTGGCCCTGGGGGTGATGGAATTTCAATTTATGGGAGGCAGCATGGGGTCTGTGGTGGGAGAAAAACTCACCCGCCTGATTGAACAGGCTACCCGAGAACGCTTACCCCTGATTATTGTCTGTGCTTCTGGAGGGGCGCGGATGCAAGAAGGAATGCTATCGCTGATGCAAATGGCGAAAATCTCCGGGGCCCTGGAACGGCATCGCGAGGGCAAGTTGCTGTATATTCCAATTTTGACCCATCCGACTACCGGGGGCGTGACGGCATCGTTTGCGATGTTGGGGGATATTATTATTGCTGAACCGAAAGCCACCATTGGGTTTGCCGGACGCCGGGTGATTGAGCAGACTCTCAGAGAGAAGTTGCCGGAGGATTTTCAGTCGGCAGAGGATCTGCTGCTTCATGGGTTTGTGGATGCGATCGTTCCCCGGACTCAGATTAAGAAAACTTTGGCCCAGTTGATTTGTCTGCATCAACCCCAGTCGCCATTGTCTCATCGGATTCCCTTCCCGGATGCGATGCACTTGAGTACCACGGCGATCGACTAGATCTCGGTTCGATCATTAAATCTCTGGCAAAAATCCGGATTGATCCCCCCAACCCCCCTTAAAAAGGGGGGCTTTTTAGAAACGGCGATCGACTAGATCTCGGTTCGATCATTAAATCTCTTGCCAAATTATCTTAAGCCCCCCTTAAAAAGGGGGGTTGGGGGGATCGATCCGGAATTTTGCAAGAAGTCTAATCTAGATAGATCTTGTAGGGTTGATTCGCGAATCAACCCTACATTTAGGGTGTTTTGAAGACTTTACCGGAGTTCTAGGGTTGAGAGTCTCGTGAAACTTGGTCAGTCCAGTTCGTTGGC
This sequence comes from Oscillatoria sp., assembly GCA_011390515.1. Classification (GTDB taxonomy): domain Bacteria; phylum Cyanobacteriota; class Cyanobacteriia; order Cyanobacteriales; family Laspinemataceae; genus Laspinema. The sequence goes on along the minus strand of JAABSJ010000002.1, from coordinate 6,594 downwards.
TGGAAAGTGGGATTAGCATAAAATTTAGCAAAAGTCAAAGGTAAGAAATACCTAATTTGTAGGGAATTTATCAGAGATTGTAGGGAGACTCAGGGGATGGAAGAATTGAAAAATGGACGAGAGATTCCCATTGGGGTGGTGGGTGTTCCAGAGATTAGTGCATCCGACATCCTTGAACCAAAAATGCAATTTTTAGAAAGTGACACTTACTGGCATGATAATGATATTGAAAATGGCTTAATGTTGACCTGTCTGCCAAAAATTATGGGTTTCGCTGACTTGTCGATTTCGGAAATTGCTCAAGACTATAATCTGCCGATTGAGGAGATCCTGCGGTGGTGCGATGAGCTCAGGGTTGCTTATAAAAGTCCTCAAACCCTACTGGCGTTGGAGGATGCCAAGGCAATTTTGAGTAAGATTCACGACCATTCCCAGGAGAATGCTGAATCGGAATGTTCTTGAGCAAACTTAAACCCGGCGATCGCATCTCGAATCCAGATTAGCGGCCAATGACGGGACCCCAGGCGAGTTCGGCGGTTTACCGGGCGATCGCGAACCCACACCCTTGACTTCGAGCCTCAATCATGCACAACCGCGCTAACTTGTCAAGTCATGACCCGAGCGCGGGTGAGGCATTTTGAAAGGAATCGATGGCTACAGGAGAAGAGTTCCGAACCCGTGAGCAACCGAGCTAATCAAAGCCTGAGCTGTGTTTAGCGTTCAATACCATATCCGCTTTTTTTTGAGGAAAACCATGCTGAAAAGATGCATCTGGCTGGCTGTAGCCACTGTATTCTTCACCTTTCAAATATTTGTCGGGAATGCGACGGCAGTGGAACTCGATCGCGGGCTCCGCACCGTCCCCTTAAACGACAGTGGCGAGACTATCGTCTTGAGCTTGCAACAAGTTGAACGAGGCAAACGGGTATTTAACGATACCTGCTCCAAATGCCATGCCGGTGGGGTGACCAAAACCGACTTCAACGTGAGTTTGAGCCAAGAAGATTTGGCCTTTGCCACTCCGCGAAGAGACACGATTGAAGGGTTAATCGATTACATGAAAAATCCGACGAGCTATGACGGGGAGACGGACATTTCCGAATTACACCCGAGCATTAAGAGTGCGGATATTTTCGCGGAAATGAGAAATCTGACCGAGGACGATCTGTTCGCGATCGCCGGACACATCCTCATTCAGCCTAAAATCCAAGGCATCCAATGGGGTGGTGGTAAAGCCTACCGCTAAATCGGACCATCGGTTACAGACTGCATTCAGACTCGACCGGGCCTCACGGATGTTGTAACGGCACCGACTCAAGTGCAAACGGGCGTTTTGGGGATTGGGAAGTCAGCGATCGGCCATCCCTCTCCCCGATGAGAGGCGATCGCCCTCTTGGTGATTCTCCAAACCCCAAAACGCTCTATGCTCACCCTTGAGCCCAACCATTGTCCGTGGCACCGGGGTCGGAGTGAGAGTTTCTAACCCCGCCTGTGCTTATCCCCCCTCTGGATTACCGACTCATCACCTATCGATATCCAGGGCGATAATTCGCGATTAAACTGCACCCCAAGTCAAGTGCTAATGTTGCCAAAAATTTTAATCCGCTCAGTGGTGGCGATCGTCGTTACCTTCCTGGGTTTTATGACTTTCACATTACCGGCACAAGCCGACTCGGTTGACCTTTATTTGCGCCGTTATTTGAAAGTAACCGAGCCCGTGCCCATCGAAATCAATCCGCAAGGCGAAACCCGCTTATTTTCCCCAGAAAGTTTGCATGAAGGCAAAGAGTTATTTAAACAACATTGCCTGAACTGTCATGTAGGAGGGGCGACTTTGCCCTATCCCACCGTATCTCTGTCCCTAGAGGACCTCAGCGGCGCGACCCCCCCCCGGAATAATCTCGAAGGGTTGGTCGCCTATATGCGTTCCCCGATGAGTTATGACGGCAGCGAGGACATCTACTGGTGTCGAGAGGTCTCGGAAACTTGGCTACCCACGGACCAGGTAGAAAACATGGCAGCCTTTATGATCCGGGCGGCTCAGAAAGCACCGGGTTGGGGGACCAAAGACTTTAGAGGTTAATGCCATTACCGGGCATCGAGAGGGTTAGGGTCGAATTTGCAGAGGATTTCTGAATAAGGACAGAACTGCACCCGATCGCGGCCCTCTCGTTTGGCTTGATATAAGGCGCGATCGGCAAACTCCAGTAAAGCCTGGGGGTCTTGTCCAATTGGAACCCCTTGGGCGGTTATCCCCGAAAGTGGGGCAGTCGCTCCGCCAATGCTAATCGTCAGGGGAATTGCTACACCCTCGGCAGTTATGAACGGTTCTTGGGCGATCGCCTCTCGCAACTCTTCCCCATATTCCCAGGCCGTTTCCGGTCCAATCCCCACGGTTAAACAAATAAATTCCTCCCCCCCATAGCGATAAAACCAACTATTCGCCCGGGCCTGTCTTTGCAACCGCGCCGCAATTTCTTTGAGCACTTCATCTCCGGTGGGATGACCATAAGTATCATTCACCCGTTTAAAAAAATCCACATCAATGGCAAACAAACAAATATAGTCGCTATAGACAGACTTCTCCTGAGCCGCCGAATGGGGCAGCATTTGGGGCAGCGCCTGTTCCATAGCCCGCCGGTTGGGTAACCCGGTCAACTCATCGGTCAGGGCCAGAGATTCAAGTAATTTATTCCGAGCAATCAGTTGCTTGAGCAAGGCTTCCCGTTCTGATTCCGATTGTTGCAATAATTCCTGTAAGACCTCAATCTCCGCATACATTTCCATCGGGTCTAAGGCTTGCAACAAACTGGTTTGGGTGATAATTCCCCCGAGTTCCCCCTCATTCCCGACCACCACTAAGCGATGAACCCGCCGCCGTTGCATCTGCTGATGGGCTTCCCACAAGGAGGCAGCCGGGGCGATCGGAAATAAGGGCGCACTCATCACCGTCGAGGCTTTGAGGCGCTCTAGGTCCAGTTCAAGATTGCGGAACTGTAACATATCCCGTTCGGTGATGATACCCACGGGACGAACGGGTTTGATTTGACAGCTATCTGGTGACCAAACCCCCCAGTTTGAATCGAGGGGAGTTAATCCCTGGTGATCAGCTTGAGCGATCACGACGCAACTGACGTTATAAATTGCCATGAGTTTGGCAATATTGAGCACCGTGGTCGAGACCGGAGCATGAATCACCTGATTGATCATCACTTCCGCCACTCGCCGCAGACGCATGAAATCAATCGGTTTGAGGACCGTGCGGATACTCTGTTGGGTGAGGATACCCAGGAGGGTGCCATTCGCATCAAATACGGGAAGATGGCGAATTCGATGTTGGCGAAATAGGGTCAGTACGGTGACGATATCTTGATCCTCGGTTAAGGATTCGGTCAGGGTGAGGACTTTTTTGGTCATCACTTCGGCGATCGCCACCCCTTTAATTTCTTGAGAGGCTGCAATCATTCTGACCACATCCCGTTCTGTAAAAATCCCGATTAACTGCTCCCGTTGAGTCCCATTTCCTCGCTGAGAGTCTAGGATGAGGACACCACTGGTTCTGGCCCGACTCATCAACGCGATCACGGCTTCTACAGTGGTATCTGCCGTGGTGGTGATGGGTTGGGGATTGATCGCTTGTCTAAGAGAAGACACAAACATTACAGCTACATCTTTTTGTTAAATCTCCCCATCACCCTTTAGTGTAAAGGACGAATGCCCAATCCTGATGGGTTGTGTCCCGGTGGAGTCCGGGCAAGAGGATGTCGGAGGGGAGCTAAATTGCCGACTTTGCCTCTACTGTAAAGGGTTTTCCCCCAGAGCGAACAAGCGGGTTGTCACGGAAATGGGGGCTAGGGTTAGGGGTCCGGCGATCGCCTGGGTTGGAGAATTTACGAAAAACATCACCGAATCGTTTGGGCATATCGCGTTGGATGTTAACGAACCGGGATAAAATACTTTTTGACTGACAATTCTGAGTTGAATAGAGGAGAACTACTTTGAAGCGACTATTATCCATCGTTTTGCTGGCGATCGCCGTCCTGACTGTTGCCTTCGTGCCTCCCGCCTTTGCTGGAGATGCCGCCAATGGTGCCAAAATCTTTAGTGCCAACTGTGCCGCTTGTCACATGGGTGGCAATAACGTGATTATGGCCAACAAAACCCTGAAAAAAGATGCCCTAGAGCAGTACGCCATGAATTCTGTTGACGCCATCACCACTCAGGTCAAGAATGGTAAGAATGCAATGCCTGCTTTTGGGGGCCGTTTGAGTGACGCTCAAATCGAAGATGTCGCGACTTACGTTCTCGAACAAGCTGAAAAAGGCTGGTAGATTGCTCAGACTCATCTGAACCTTCCGAGGCGACTGCACTGAAAGTCGATTGACACCTGGGCTTTCGGATTTCGGGAATTTCTGCCCGTTGAAGATGAAACCCCTCTGGCTGCCGGAGGGGTTTTTTGAGGGAGTTCTGCCTCGGGTTATTTGGCGATCGCCCTCAAATTTGTTATCTTGGTCCCAAACCGTTTGAAAAAAGCAAGATAAAATCTGTGGTTCCTTTACATGATGAAACGCCGACGGAAATTACCCCTTATGTCACTTATGGCCTAATTGTTGTTAATATTTTGGTCTTTTTGTATGAAATTTCTTTACAATCCCAGGGACAACTCGATGGGTTTTTGCAAGAGTGGGCTGTAGTTCCCCAACAACTCAGCGCCAGTTTTGCTGGACAACCGACCCCGAGTGCAGTTCCGGAATTGATTACGCTGTTTAGTTCTCAGTTTCTACATGGGGGTTGGTTACACCTGGGTGGGAATATGTTGTTTCTGTGGATTTTTGGAAATAACGTTGAGGACTGCTTAGGGCATCTCAAATACATCATTTTTTATTTAGCCTGTGGCGCTTTAGCCGTTTTAGCCCAGTGGTTTTTTTCGATGGATTCTACGATTCCCTCGTTAGGTGCATCTGGGGCGATCGCTGGGGTCATGGGTGCTTACATCCTGCGCTATCCCAAATCCAAAATTCTCACCCTCATTCCCTTGGGATTTTTCCTGACTACTTTCCGGATTCCGGCAGTGTTCTTTCTCGGGTTTTGGTTTTTCCAGCAAGCCTTGTACGGCATTGCCGGACTCGCCCAACAGACCAATATCGGCATGGAAAGTGGCGGAATTGCCTATTGGGCGCACGCGGGCGGATTTGTAGTCGGTGCAGTGTTAGGTCCATTATTGGGATTGTTTAATAACCGGCGATCGGTTTAACCCTTTCCCGATTCTCCAAGTTAGTAGTAACGACTTCAGTCGTTTCTTGCTCTTAAGTTAGTAGTAACGACTTCAGTCGTTTCTTGCTCTTAGGGAACTCCAAAAAATAAAATCTCCAAAACGTTCCTTCGTAGTGACTACTCAACGGAGTAGCCCCATCAATGTAGGGGCGCAAGCATTGCGCCCCAGGGGCGCAAGCATTGCGCCCCTACAGATACCTACCTTTCAGTTCAACGTTTGGAGGATTTATATTTGGCAATCCCCTTAAGTTAGTAGTAACGACTTTAGTCGTTCTTTCATGTTCGTCAAAGGAGTGCGATCGCCTGACTCGTACCGGAGGGCGGGCATCTTTCTCACGCTCTTAAAAAAGCGAGCGAGACGCTCGCACTCCTTTTTTACCAACACAATTTTCACTCCCTCACAAAGAAAAAATATAAAACTTATATAAAATCCCGTCCGAATCATTCCTCATCGCCATTCCCCCTGCAAAGTAAACGCCGCCCAAAAATAGGGAGACTGCCACTCCTCACTTGCCAACATCTCCAATTGTGCCTCCCGCAACGCTTGCGCCGGAGTCAACCCTTGTTCGAGCAACTTCCCATAAAACTTGGACATCAACCCGGCAGTTGCTGCATCATCCACATTCCATAAGGACACCACCAACCGAGGGGTCCCGGCATACATAAACCCGCGAGTCAACCCCACCAACCCCTCACCGCGAATCGAGTCTCCCAGTCCGGTTTGACAAGCGGAAAGCACCACCACCTCAGCATTCAACTGGAGATTGAAAATGTCATGCAGGCGCAAAAACCCATCCACTCCATTCCCTTGCTTATCCACCAGAGATAACACCACCCCAGACAACTCCGGATTACTGCTACTCACAAACCCGTGAGTGGCAAAATGCACCATTTGATACTGCGTTAAATCTGTATTTGCCACCGTAGCGCGAGAGGCATCAAAATCAAACGCAGACATCGCCCCACCCCCTGGCACTAATGCCAAAATCGCCTCCGCTTCCTGACGAGTCCCCGGCAGTGCCGAAATTGGACGCCCAATAATCGTATCCGCAGAACGATTCACCATCATCCGATTTGAGTCGGATGTCGCAACCGCAGTTTGTCCCGTAACCCTTCTATCATCCAGTTCAAACACCGGGTCCGCAATCAACGCTACTGTTTTCGGTGCAAGGGTTCGTCCTGCATCTTGTTGGCGCAGAATCGCTAAAGTCGAGGAGGAAGGTAGATTGATAATCTCATGATTCACCAACAACGGCGTCAACTCCTCCCCTTGTCCCGGAGTGGGTAATGCCGCAAAGGGGATGAAATTCAACACTCCAT